>DASUZB010000116.1:0-34185 GCA_036377075.1 Actinomycetes bacterium
GCGCCCGCCGCCGAAGTCCCGGCGCCGACCGCCGGCGGGGTGCCGGCGCCCGGCGCCAGCGAGGCACCCCTGCCCGCCGCCGGCGCCACGCCAGCGGCCGCCGAGGACAAGGCACCGGCGCCGGCTGGGGGGTCCGGGGGGCTCGAGAGCGAGGCCGGAACCACGGCGGCGGGCCGCCACCTGGAGCCGAGCGGTAGCCCCCCGGTGAACAGAGCCGCGGCTCCGCCCGCCACCGGGCAGCCGCTCAAGGCCGGCGGGCTGGTGGCGACGGTCGTCGTGGGCAGGCTCAAGGCGCTGCTGGCCGCGATCGGCCGGTTCTTCCGCCGCCTGCTGGGGCGCTCCTGACGCGGCAAGACTTCGGGCCGCCCGAACGGGCGCCTTACCTGCCTCTGACGTGGCTGGGGCTCCATGGGCTCCCGACCCCGAACCGTCCGGAGGTGACCGCCGTGGAGTACCCGACCCAGCCGATCCGCCCCCCGGCGCAGGCGCGCTCGCAGGGTGAGGCGCAGCGCATGACCCGCTTCCTGGTGCTCGCGTCCGGTGGCGTGGTGCTGCTGCTCACCGGGCTGGCCTGGGACGCGGTGCTGCACTCGCGCGACCCCGGCCTGGCGGCCCGCGAGGGCCCGTTCACCCTGTCCAACCCGGGTCACCTGCTGGCCGGGCTCGGGATCGTGCTGATCGCCGCGGGGCTGGCCGGCACCCTGGTCACCGAGGCACAGGCACGCAAGGGCTGGGCACCGCTGCCGCCCGCCGCCCGCGCCGGCGTCGGGGCGGTCAGCCTGGTGGTGGCGCTGGCCGCCGGCGCCGTCGGCGCCTGGGCGATGGGCGCCGGCGGCCACGACCACGCCGTGGCCGGCGCCACCGCCCACGCGGCCGCCGCCCACGGCGACGGCGCCGGGCCCGGCGGCGACACCGCCGGGGCCGGGCACGACCACCAGCAGAACCTGCCCGACGTGAACGCGGCGACGCCGGCGCAGCGGGCCGAGGCGCAGGCGCTGCTCGACCGGTCGATCGCCGCGACCCGCAAGTACGTCGACGCCGCGGCGGCGAAGGCGGCCGGCTACCGGGTCGACGCGGCCGCGGCCAGGCCGGGGGTGAGGTTCCTCCACGCCGGCAACCCCGCCTACCGCGACGACGGCAGGCTGGTCGACCCGACCCGGCCGGAGGCGCTGATCTACTGGCGCAGCCCGCAGGGCAAGCTCACCCTGGTCGGGGTCCTGTACGTGGTGCCGACGGGCACCACCCCGCCCGACGTCGCCGGCCCGATCACCCGCTGGCACAGCCACCTGGCCTGCCTGGACCCCGGCAGCCGGAGGAAGCTGTCCCAGGCCGAGGACGGCCGCTGCCCGCCGGGCCAGCAGCTGCGCGAGAGCGGCCAGATGATGCACGTCTGGTTCACCGGCGACCTGGCCACCGCCTACGCCCGCCGCCCGCCCGCGGACGCGCTGCGCTCCTCGCCCCACGTCGCCGCGTGACCGGTCGCGGGCCGGGAATGCCGCCGACCCTGGCGGCACTTGAAGGAGGTGTGGCAACCACGAGAGCGGCGACGGAGGCGGGCATGACCCAGGTCACCCGGACCGACCAGGAGTGGCGCGCGCGGCTCACCCCGGACCAGTACCGGGTGCTGCGGCAGAAGGGCACCGAGATGCCGTTCAGCGGCAAGTACGTCCACACCAAGGCGGACGGCACCTACCGCTGCGCCGCCTGCGGGGCGGAGCTGTTCGGCTCGGGCACCAAGTTCGACTCCGGCACCGGCTGGCCGAGCTTCACCTCACCGGCGGCCGCCGGGTCGGTCGAGCTGCACCCCGACCACAGCCACGGCATGGTCCGCACCGAGGTCACCTGCCGCCGCTGCGGCTCCCACCTCGGCCACGTCTTCGACGACGGCCCCGCGCCCACCGGCAAGCGCTACTGCATCAACTCCTGCGCGCTGCAGCTCGACCCGGCCGACCAGGCGTAGCCGAACGCTTTCGTCGCCGTGCAACGGTGCGTGGACCGGCACCGGCCGCGCCGGTTACGGTGACGCAGGGGCCCCGGTTCCAACAGGGAGGTTGGACCCGTGCGCAAGGCGTTGTTGCTCTTCGTCATGCTCGCCCTCGCGGTGGTCTCGTCCACCACCGCCGCCTCGGCGGCCAAGCCCGGCCCGGGTGGCAGCACCGGCAGCGGGTCGGTGTTCGTCCCCAACCCGGTCCAGTCCCTCGGCGACGAGTCGCTGACCGACCAGAAGGACGCCGACGCGGCCGTGCCGGCGGCGGCCTACCACGAGGTCACGCTCACCAACCTCGACGGGAGCGGCTTCCTGCACGGGGACTACGCGACCGTCGTCAGCGAGACCGGGAACCCCGCCTACTCCCCCACCAACACCTTCGACTACACTCGCCACCAGGACGAGTTCGAGCAGGTGATGGCGTACTACTGGATCACCGAGGCGCAGAAGTACATCCACACGCTCGGCTTCGGCGAGAACCGCCGCGCGATCGACAACCGGCCTCAGGCGGTCCGCATCAACCAGCTCGGCTACGACAACTCCTTCGCCACCGACCACCCCAAGAACGAGCTGCGCTTCGGCAAGGGCGGGGTCGACGACGCCGAGGACGCCGAGGTGATCCTGCACGAGTACGGCCACGCCATCCACTTCGCGCAGAGCTTCTCCTTCGCCTCCGAGCAGGCCGGCGCGATCAGCGAGGGCTTCGCCGACTACTGGGCGGTGACCGTCAGCGACGTCGTCTCCAGGCGGCTCGGCGTGGCGACGCTCACCCCGGTGCCCTGCGTCGCCGACTGGGACTCGGTCTCCTACACCAGCACGGTGCCGCACTGCCTGCGCCGCGTCGACACCGACCTGCACTTCCCGGCCGACCTGAGCGGCGAGGTCCACCACGACGGCCAGATCTGGTCGCGCGCCCTGTGGGACATCCGCCAGCGGCTCGGCAACGTCAAGGCGGACACCCTGATCCTGCAGGGCTCGTTCGACTTCCCCGGCACCACCATGACCGACCTGGCCAACCGGACGGTCGCGGCCGCGCAGGCGCTCTACGGCGCAAGCGCCGCCGCGGTGGTCACCCAGGCCTTCGCCGACCGCGGCATCCTCTGAGCCCCTCGCGCCGCCCCGGCCCTCTCGGCCGGGGCGGCGTTTCGGGGTAGGGTCCGGCGTGAGGGGGCCGACCGGATCAGGGAGGAGCCGCGCCATGCCCCGTCCGCCGCTGCGTCCTGTCGTGTGGCAGCCGCCGCCCGCCCCGGCAAGGGCGAAGCAGCGCAGCGGGCCGCTGCCGCTGCCGCGGGTGCGGCTGGTCGAGCTGGACGGCACCGGGCCGGAGGACGTCGTGGTGGACGCCGACGGCACGGTCCTCACCGGGGTGGCGGACGGCCGGTTGCTGCGCATCGACCCGGAGGGCCGGCCGGTCGGCGTGGTCGCCGATACCGGCGGGCGGCCGCTCGGGGTGGAGCTGCTCGGCGACGGCAGGCTGCTGGTCTGCGACGCGCGCAAGGGCCTGCTGGCGGTGGATCCCGAGCGGGGCGGGGTCGAGGTGCTGGTGGACCGGGTGGCGGCGGCGCCGATGCTGTTCTGCAACAACGCCGCGGTCGCGGCCGACGGGACGGTGTACTTCTCCGACTCCTCGCGCCGCTTCGGGATCGACCACTGGCGCGCCGACCTGCTGGAGCACTCCGGCACCGGCCGGCTGCTCCGGCGCGACCCGGACGGCGAGGTCGAGGTGCTGCTCGACGGGTTGCAGTTCGCCAACGGCGTGGCGCTCGCGCCCGACGGGTCGTTCGTGGCGGTGGCCGAGACCGGCGCCTACCGGCTCACCCGGCTGTGGCTCGCCGGGGAGCGGGCGGGCGAGCGCGACCTGTTGGTGGACAACCTGCCCGGCTTCCCCGACAACATCGCGGCGGGGCCGTCCGGGCTGATCTGGGTGGCGCTCGGCAGCCCCCGCAACCCGATGCTGGACCGCCTGCACCAGATGCACCCGTCGCTGCGCCAGGTGGTGTGGGCGCTGCCCGAGCGCCTGCAGCCCGGGCCGGTGCGGACCATCTGGGTGCAGGCGTACGACCCGGAAGGGCGACTGGTGCACGACCTGCAGGGCCCCGGCGACGCCTTCCACTTCGTCACCGGGATGCGCGAGCACCATGGCAAGCTCTACCTCGGCAGCCTGGTCGAGCGCGCCGTCGCCGTCCTGGATTTGATCGGGGGGGAGCCCGAGACAGCTCCCCCCCGACCCCCCCCATCGGGTCCATAGCCTGGATCCCTGCTTGGGCCTCGGGTCGGGCGTGCCGGGATCCTCGGGGCCGAGGAAGAGCGTCCTTCAGCCCGCCGCGGTCAGCTTCCAGGCGAGCAGCAGCGCGACGGCGCCGGTCGCCCAGTGCAGCGCGAACGGCGCCAGCAGGCTGCCCGAGCGGCGGCGCAGCTCGCAGAAGGCCACCCCGGCGAGGGCCGTGCCCGCCACGGCGCCGGCGACCGCGGCGGCGGCGCCGAGCCGACCGGACCCGACCAGGCGGTGGACGGCGGCGTTCTCGTGCGGCAGCCCGAGGGACGGCAGCACGTGCCACAGCCCGAACAGCAGCGACGAGACCGCCACGGCGACGGGGAGGCGGTAGCGCCGCGCCAGCATCGCGTAGAGGACCCCGCGGAAGCCGGTCTCCTCCAGCAGGGCGGTGCCGAGGGGGATCCGCACCAGGCAGCGGACCAGCACCTCGCCGCCGCTGAGCCCGGCGGCCCGGGTGTCGTGGAACGCCGCGCGGGTGGGCGGCAGCGCGGCCGCGACCGCGTCGCAGGCCAGCACCACCACGGCCAGGGCCAGCGCCCAGCGCAGCCCGGGCCGCAGCGACCCGCGCCCGAGGCCGAGCTCGGACCACGAGCACCCGTCCAGCCTGGCGAGCAGCAGCGCCAGCCCGGCGGCCAGCGTGCAGGTGGCCACGTACGCCTCGGGGAGCAGCCGGTTGTTCAGCAGGTTGGCGGCGCCGAGGAGGACCACGGCGGCCACCAGGACCGCGGGCCGCGCCGGCTTGGCGGGGCCCGGCGGGTCGGTCCGTCCCGCGGCGGCGGGCACGCTGGGGCGCCTGGTGCCAGGGTCCAGTGTCAGCCGGCGGCCTGGTCGGCGGCCCTGGCGCTGAGGGCGCGGTGGATGGCGTCGGTCCGCTCGACCAGCCGGCGGCGCAGCGGGCCGGCGTCGGGGTGCGCCTCGAGCCAGGCCTCGGTCATGGCGACCACCAGCTCGCCGACCAGCAGCCGCGGGAACATGCGGCCGGTGAAGGCGAGCATCGACTCGAGGTCGCGGCGCTCGCGCAGCTCGTCGAGCGAGGCGAAGAAGCGCTCCGCGTACGGCTCCAGCAGCTCCTCCTGGCCGGGCTGGTGGAAGCCCTCGCTGAGCGCGTCGAGCAGCGGGCGGCTGGGCGCGTCCGCGCCGGCGACGGCCTCCCACGCGGCCGCCTTGGCGGCGGCCGCCGGGCAGGCGGCGCGGGCGGCGGCGGCCTTGCGCCTGCCGGCGTCGGTGGGGTCGCGGTCGAGCTCCGCGGCGATCAGCCCCTCGTCGGCCGCGCCGGCGGCGGCAAGGGCGCGCACGACCTCCCAGCGGAGGTCGGTGTCCACCGCCAGCCCTTCGACCGTGGCCTCGCCGGAGAGCAGGCCGCGGAGCAGGGCGAGGTGCTCGCCGGAGCCGGCCACCGCGACGAACGCGCGCGCCCAGGCGAGCTGCAGGTCGCTGCCTGGCGTGGCCCGGTCGAGGGCGGCGAGGGCGACGTCGGCGAGGCGCACGCGCCTGGCCGTCCGGGCGGCCGGGTCGCCGTACAGGTCGACGGCGTGGCCGAGCTTGGCGAGCACGTCCTGCAGGACGCCGACCTCTGGCTCCTCCGCCACGTTCCGCAGCACCAGGCCGAAGTACTCGCCGGTGGGCAGCTCGGCGTCGCGCACCATGTCCCAGCAGACGCCCCAGCCGATCGTGCGGGCGAGCGGGTCGCGCAGGCCGCCGAGCGAGTCCTTCAGCGCCGGCAGGGAGCCGGCGTCGAGCCGGACCTTGGCGTAGGTCAGGTCGGTGTCGTTCAGCAGTGCGAGGTCCGGCACCGGCAGGCCGGCCAGCTCGGGCACGGGCACCGACGCGCCGGTGACGTCCAGCTCCAGGCGCTTGCGCAGCGCCAGGCCGTTGCCGTCACGGTCGTACAGGCCGACGCTCACCCGGTGGGGCCGCAGCACCTGGTGCTCGGCGGGGGCGCGCTGGTGGATGGTGAAGCCGCCGATCCGGGCGCCGGGGCCCGAGCCGGCCACGTCCAGCGACGCCTCGAGGGTGTTGACCCCCGCCCGTTCCAACCAGGCCCGCGACCAGGGCCGCAGGTCGCGGCCGGAGGCCTCCTCCAGGGCCGCGAGGAAGTCGCGCAGGTCGGTGTTGCCGTACTCGTGGCGCCGGAAGTAGGCGCGCAGCCCCTCGACGAAGGCGTGCTCGCCGACCCAGGCCACCAGCTGCCGCAGGACCGCGGCGCCCTTGGCGTAGGTGATGCCGTCGAAGTTGGTGAGCACCGTGTCGGTGTCGGGCACCTCGGCGGAGATCGGGTGGGTGGAGGGGAGCTGGTCCTGCTCGTAGGCCCAGTTCTTCTCGGTCTGCGCGAAGGTGACCCAGCCGCCGTGGAAGCGGGTCGCCGCCACCTGGGCGAACACCGAGATGAAGGAGGCGAAGCTCTCGTTCAGCCAGAGGTCGTCCCACCAGCGCATGGTCACCAGGTTGCCGAACCACATGTGGGCCAGCTCGTGGAGGATGACGTTCGCCCTGACCTCGCGGGCGGCGTCGGTGACGCGGGAGCGGAAGACGAACTCCTCGCTGAAGGTGACGCAGCCGGCCTGCTCCATGGCGCCGCCCATCTCGGGCACCATCACCTGGTCGTACTTGCCGAACGGGTAGGGGTAGGCGAAGGTCCGCTGGTAGAAGTCGAAGCCCTGCTTGGTGACCTCGAGGAACTCCTCGGCGTCGAGGTACGGCGCGAGCGAGCGGCGGCACCACAGGCCGAGGTCGATCTCGCCGTGGCGCTCGGTGACGCCGTGCCAGGGGCCGGCGACCAGCACCATGATGTAGGTCGGGATCGGCCGGGTGGGCTCGAAGCGCCAGCCGGCGGCGCCGCCGGGCAGCGCCTCCGGCGCGCCGACCGGGGCGCCGTTGGACAGCACCTGCCAGCCGGCCGGGGCGCGCACCGCCAGCTCGAACGCGGCCTTCAGGTCGGGCTGGTCGAAGCAGGCGAACACCCTCGCCGCGTACGGCTCGAAGTGGTTGTAGACGTAGACGTTGCCGTCGACCGGGTCCACGAAACGGTGCAGCCCCACCGCGGAGCGCTCGTAGGCGCAGGTCGCGGCGATCCTGACGTGGTTGGAGGCGGCGAGACCGTCCAACCGCACGCGGCCACCGGCGAAGGCGTCGGGCGGCAGCGGCCGCCCGTTCAGCTCCATCCACTCGACCGAGCGCGCGCCCAGGTCGAGGAAGGTCGAGGCGCCCGGCTCGGCGCAGGCGAAGCGCACCTCGGCGACGCTACCGAACAGCTCGGAGCTGGGACCGGTCAGGTCGACCTCGACGTGGTAGCGGACGTCGGACAGCAGCCGCGCCCTCGCCTCCGCCTCGTCGCGGGTCAAGCCCCTGCCGTGGCCGATGTTGCCGTGGCCCATGTGGTGGTTTCCGTTCGGTGAACCAGAGAAAATCGGTCAGTCGGGCCCGCATTGTACGGGAAGGTGACTACGGCTTTCGGGTTACGTCGCGACAGGTACACCGCTACGCAACGTTCCTGCGTTACGCCTGATCAGCCGAGAGCCGGCTGCTCGGTGGAGGGCAGCAGCTCGATCCAGGTACGGCCCGGGCGCAGGGGGATCGGCGCGCCGCCGGCGCCGAGCAGCCGCACCGGATCCGACGCGGCCGGGCGGCTCCAGCGACCGGTCACCACCTTGCCGTCGCGCAGCACCCAGGCGCCGCCCTCCCCGGTCACCACCACGTCGGGGGTCACGTTGCCGGCGACGTCCACGTTGGTGGTCGTGCCGATCTCCACCCGCAGGATCACCACGTTCTCGGTGCTGACCGTGCTGCCGTCCTCGAGCCGCTGGCGGGTGCCGTCCTGGTAGCGCACGAACGCGCCGGCGCCCGGGTCCCATTGCCAGGCGGCACGGCTCGACGGGGAGAAGCGCAGCCGCGCCCGGGTGACCGGCCTGGCCCCGGCGGGGGCCGCGTCGGCGTAGCTGAACAGGTCGGGCGGTGGGCCGAGCACGTCGGCGACGGCGCGGCCGGCGCGGTACAGCGCCCTGGTCGAGCTGAACAGGTTGTGCGGCGCCGGACGGCCGGCGACGCGCTGGTAGGCGCCGTCGGCCCGCCCCGGTTCCAGGAAGGCCGCGTCCGAGCCGCGCCGCACCTCGGCGAGCACCCCGGCCGAGCCGCCGGAGAAGGCGAACAGGCCGCCGCCGAGCTCGCGCAGGAGCGGCGCGTCGACCGGCCGGACGGAGCGCACCGGTCCGACCAGCGCGGCGTCCTTGGACTGGTAGGTGACCAGCAGGCGGGTGAGCCCGCCCTCGACCAGCTCCTCGGTGACCAGGTCGGCGGCGTTCAGGCCGGCCTGCGGCCGTGCCGCGGCGACGTTCTCCACCTTGATGGAGAGGGCCGGCCGGGCGGCCAGGACGGGATCCTCGGCCGTCAGGCCGGTGAGCGGGAACTTCGCGGGCGTGGCGCGGCGCTCGGGTGGCCTGGCGCCCGACGGCTGGAGCGGCGACGAGCCGGACCCACCGGTGACCACGACCAGCGCGGCGACCACCGCCGCGACGAGGACGCCCGCCCCGAGGCCCCAGACCCAGCGCCGCCGTGGTCCCCCGGGGAGGCTGATGGCTGGCATCGAGCTGACCTCCTTCCACGGGCCGCCGCTCCAGGGTGCCGCACCGCCCCGGTTTACGCAGGGGGGCCTCGGGCGCTTCAGGCATGCCTCCGCGCGCTTCAGGCAGGGGGCATCGCGCGCTTCAGGCGCCTACCCGCAGCCGGTGGATGGCCACCGTGGCGACCTGCGTGGCGAGGCGGTCGCGGCGCCAGCCGTGCCGCTCGAGGTCGGCGAGGAAGCCGCCGGCGAGGCGCCGCTCCGGGTCGGCCAGCCACACCTCCCCGCCGGCGTCCACCAGGCGGGGCAGCAGCCGGGACAGCACCGGGAGGTTGCCGCGGTCGTAGAGGACGTCGGCGGCGAGGACCAGGTCCCACGGCGCCTCGGCGAGCAGCGCGCCCGGCTGGTCGAAGGCCTGGACGGCGGTACGCAGCTCAGCGCCGTTGCGGGCGGCGTTGGCGGCGGTGAAGGCGATCGCCTCGGGGGAGCGGTCGACCGCCAGGACGCTCGCGCCCGCCAGGGCGGCGGTCACGCTGACCAGCCCGAGGCCGCAGCCCAGCTCGAGCACGCGGAGCCCGGCGAGCGGGCGCTCGGCGAGGGCGCCGGCCAGCGCGATGCCGCTGGGCCACAGCTCGGCCCAGAACGGCAACCGGTCCTCGTCCGGGTCGTCCTCGTCCAGCAGCTCGTCCAGCAGGGCGTCACCGTCCCGCGGGTGCAGGATGCGGACCTCGCGGCCGGCGAGCAGGAACGTCTCCTCCGCCACGTCCGAGGCCGCGCCACCGGGCAGGCCGGACGCCGCCGTTGGCTCGTGCTCCATGCCAGGACCGTACCGCCGGGGGCAGCCGGTGGAAACCGACTTGCCGAGGGTGCCGGCCGCGGGCAGCATCCTTGCCAGGCCGGCGTCCGGCCCGCCCGCCCCGAGACCCGCACGAGGAGTCAGCTTGCCTGCCCTGTTGCCCGCCGGCCTGCGCGCCCGGCCCGCCGGCGCCGAGGACCTCACCACCGTGCTGGCCCTCGCGGTCCGCTGCGACCTGGCCGAGGTCGGCCAGGTCGACACGACCGCCGACGACCTGCTGGCCGAGTGGCGCCGCCCCGGCCTCGACCTGGCGCACGACACCGTCATGGTGGAGGCGCCCGGTGGGCCGCTGGTGGGCTACGCCCACGTCTACGCGGGCGAGGAGGGCGACGGCTGGGTCGACCCGGAGTGGCGCGGCCGCGGGATCGGCACCTGGCTGCTGCGCTGGGGCGTCGAGCGCGCCGGCGCGCAGCTCGCGGCGGCGGGCAGGCGCGAGGGGTCGCTGCAGGCGTGGACCAACCACGACGACGAGGGCTACCGCCACCTGCTGGAGCGTGAGGGGTACGCGTACGAGCGCGCCCAGCTCATCATGCGGGTCGAGCTGGCGACGCCGCCGCCGGCACCGGCCTGGCCGGAGGGCGTGGCGCTGCGCCCCTTCCGTCCCGAGCGCGACGCGCACGCGGTCTACCGGCTGGTGCAGGACGCCTTCGCCGACGTGGCGGGCCAGGCGCTGCGCTCCTACCAGCAGTGGGAGCAGTTCATGCTCAACCGGGCGGACTTCGACGCCGGCCTGTGGTTCGTGGCCGTGCGCGGCCACGCGCCGGTCGCCACCGCCCTGTGCTTCGACTACGGCAGCGAGGGGTGGGTGCGCCAGCTCGCCGTGCGCCGTAGGGAGCGCCGCCAGGGCCTCGGGCTGGCCATGCTGCACCACGCCTTCGGCGTCTTCCGCCTGCGCGGCCGGCCCTCGGTCGGGCTGTCGGTCGACTCGGACAACTCCACCGGCGCGAACCGGCTGTACGAGCGGGCCGGCATGCGGGTGGAGCGGCGCTTCGACCGCTACGTTCGGCCGATGCGGCTCGACGCGGGCGACACCCTCGCGGCGCGGCCTTGAACGCGGCGGGCTCGGCGCGGCGGGCGTACCGGTCACACGGGTCAGCTCGGCCATTTCCTGACAAGGCGTGAAGGGCCAGAATACGAACGGAAGGCAGCGCCGCCGTCGTCCCTCGACCGCCAACGCAGGAGCGTCCATGCACCCGCCCCGCCCCGGCCGGCCCGCCGCGGCCCGCCGGCTCCGCCGTTCGCTGGCAGCGCCGGCCGTCGCCCTCGCCACCACCTGGCTGCTGCCGGGCGTCGCGTTCGCGGCCACCGGCCGGGGGGCGTCGCTCACCGACCGGCAGTGGCGGCTGCTGCAGCTCGGCGCGTTCGCGCTGCTCGCGCTCGTGGCCGTCTCGGTCGTCGGCGGCTACGTGATCGAGCGGGGGCGCCGGCGCCGCGCCCACCGCCGCGCCCGCTTCGTGGAGGTCAGGGGCCTCTCCGAGGAGGACGTCGCCGCCCTCGGCGGCGACCTGGCCGCGCTCGACACCACCATGCAGGTGCTCGACGAAGGCGACGAGGACGCCGCCGACGAGCTGGCCAGCGCGCACGAGTGGTTCGAGCGGGCGATCGAGCGGCTGGATCAGGCCACCGCGCCGGAGCAGCTGGCCCCGGTCAGCTCCGCGCTCGAGACCGCGCGCTTCTTCATGACCTCGGCCCGCTCGCGGGTCGAGGGGCACGGCCAGCTGCGGCGCACGCCCCCGTGCTTCTTCGACGTCCGCCACGGGCCGTCGGTCAACGACGTCGGCTGGATGCCGCCGGACGCGGCGCCGCGTCCGGTGCCCGCCTGCGCCACCTGCATGAGCCAGGTGAACGACAACGTCCAGCCGCCGATCCGGCAGGTCCGGGCGAGTGGCGTGGCGATCCCCTTCTACGACGCGCCGCCCCACTTCGAGTCCTGGTTCGGTGGCTACTTCGGCGGCGCGGCCCAGGCCCTCGTCCAGGGGTTCCCGCTCGGCCGGGCGCTGGACGACGGCTTCGCGGGCTCGCGCAACATGGGCGTCGGCCGTGGCTACGTGCCCGCCTCCTTCGCCGACACCGGCATGCTCGACCACGCCGGCGGCCGCACCGGCTTCAGCGAGGGCGAGCTCGGCGACTACGTCCCCGACGCCGACCTGGGCGACTCCTACGACGACTCCCCCTGGCGCCCCGGCTGGCGCGGGGGCAGGCCGCGCCTCACCGGCCGCGGGCGGCGCCCGGACCGCGACGCGGAGGCGGAGGCGGAGGAGGTCTGACCAGGCGCCGGCACGCCCCCACCGGGCGTGCGCGCTGCCGCGGCCGTTCGGGGAGAATGGGGGGAGCCACCGAGGTCAGGGAGCGACCATGAGCGAGCAGACCCCGTCCGACCAGCGGCGCCGCCGCCCGGCGCCGGCAGCGCGGCAGCCAGGCGCCGGTGGCGTCCCGGGCCGGCGGCTCCCGTGGCGGCTGGCAACGCTCCTGCTGCTGCTCCTCGGTGGGCTGCTCCTGCTTCCCGGCGCGGCCGAGGCGGGGCAGTACGTCGACCGTGCCGTGGCCGGGCTGCGCCAGCAGCCGCTGTACGTGGACCCCGACGCCCGCTCGGTGCTGAAGCCCGAGACGATCAACCACCTCGAGGGGGCGCTGGAGAAGGTCGGCGCCCCGATGTACGTCGCGGTGCTGCCCGAGGTCGCCAAGCAGGAGACCGGCGGCAAGCCCGACCAGCTCCTCACCCAGATCGGCAACGGCGTCAACCGCCCGGGTGTCTACGCCCTGGTCGCGGGCCGCTCCTTCCTGGCCGGCGCGAGCCCCAACTCCGGCTGGCGCCGGGGCGTGATTCCCGGCCTGGCCAACCAGGCGGTCGGCAACAGCAACGGCGACGAGGACGCGGCGGTGGTGAACTTCACCGAGCGGGTCCGGATCGCGGTGGCGCAGGGCCAGGCCAACGGCGCCGGCGCGCCGGCGGCGCAGGACCGGCCCAGCCGCGGGGGCGTCGGGGCCGGCTCAATCCTGCTGGCGCTGGTGCTGGTCGGCGCGGCCGGCGGCGGCCTGCTGCTGGTGCGTGCCAACCGCCGCCGCCAGGCGCGGGAACGGCAGGAGCTGGCGGAGGTCAAGCGGACCGCGCAGGAGGACCTGATCGCGCTCGGCGAGGACATCGGCTCGCTCGACAGCGACCTGCGGGCATCCGGCGCGGCCGAGGAGGCGCGCGCGCAGCACGCGGCCGCGGTGGCGGCGTACGAGCGGGCCGCCACGGCGCTGGACCGGGCCGCCCGGCCGGCCGACATCGCGGCGGTGAGCGCCGCCCTCGAGGAGGGCCGCTTCGCGATGGCGTCGGCCAAGGCCCTGCTCGAGGGTAGGCCGCCACCCGAGCGCCGGCCGCCGTGCTTCTTCGACACCAGGCACGGCCCGTCGGTGACGGACGTGACCTGGGCGCCGCCGGGGGGCGCGCCGCGCCAGGTGCCGGCCTGCGCCGCCGACGCCCTGCGGATCGAGGAGGGCACCGAGCCCCAGACCCGCAAGGTCCTGGTCGGCGAGCGCTACGAGCCCTTCTACAACGCGCCCGGCTACTACGCGCCCTGGTACGGCGGGTACTACGGCGGCTTCGGCGGCGGCGGGCTGCTCACCGGCCTGCTGATCGGATCGGCGCTCGGCGGTGGCTTCGGCGGCTGGGGCGGTTACGGCTACGGCGCGGGGTACGACGCCGGCTACCAGGACGGGACCGACCAGGGAGACGGCGGCGACTCGGGTGGCGACTTCGGCGGCGACGGCGACTGGGGCGGTGGGGACTTCGGCGGCGACGGCGGGGGTGGCGACTTCGGCGGCGGGGACTTCGGCGGTGGCGACTTCTAGCGCGGCGGAGCGGCCGGCTTGCGGCCGCTAGCCCCGGCGGCGTCCGCCTCCCACCGGATCACGGTGCGGCAGTCCGACGTGCCCGAGTTCGGCAACGCCGGCGTGCACGACGTCTACGGCACCGCGGCGATGGTGCGGGACATGGAGCGCGCCGCCCGGCTGCTGCTCGAGCCGCTGCTCGAGCCCGGCGAGGACGGCGTCGGCGCGGAGGTGTGGTGCCGGCACCTCGCCCCGGTCCCGGTCGGTGCGTCCGTCGAGGTGGTCGCGACCGCCACCGAGCAGACGAGGCGGCGGCTCGTCTGCCAGGTCGAGGCGAGGCACGACGGGCGGCTCGTCGGTGAGGGTACCGTTACCCAGGTGATCGTCGATCCCGCCCGTTTCGGGACGAACCAGCCCTCCGACGAAGGAGCCAGCTGATGGTCAAGCTCGTCGCCATGTTCAAGCGCCCTGACGACCCGGAGGCCTTCGACCAGGCCTACTTCGGCACCCACCTGCCCCTCAACGCCAAGACGCCCGGCCTGCGCCGCACCGAGGTGACGCGGGTCACCGGCACCCCGCGGGGCGACGAGAGCCCCTGGTACGTCGTGACCGAGATGTACTACGAGGACGAGGCCGCCATGCAGGCGGCGTTCGCCAGCCCCGAGGCGACCGAGGCGGCCAAGAACCTGATGTCGTTCGCCAGGGGCCTGGTGACGATGTACGTCGCCCAGGTGGTGGACGAGGGCGGGAAGCCGGCATGAGCGAGGAGGGACTGCGGGTCAGGCACGAGGGCGGCGCTGCCTGGCTGACGCTCGACCGCCCCGACGCCCTCAACGCGCTCGACTGGTCCACCAAGCAGGCCCTGGTCGCCGCCCTGCGCGAGGCGGCCGCCGACGAGACCGTCCGCGCCGTGGCGATCGGCGGGCGCGGCCGCGCCTTCTGCGTCGGCGAGGACCTGCGGGAGCTGCGCGGCGCCTACGCCGGCGGCCGCGCCCCGGAGCTGGGCGAGACGCTGGAGCGCCACTACGGGCCGATCGTGCAGCTCCTGGCGGACATGCCCAAGCCGACCGTCGCCCTGGTCAACGGCGTCGCGGCCGGGGCGGGGGTGTCGCTCGCGCTCGCCTGCGACCTGCGCCTGGCCAGCAGCGCGGCCAGCTTCAAGCTGGCCTTCAGCGGCGTCGGGCTGGTGCCCGACGCCGGCGCCACCTGGAACCTGCCGCGGATCGTCGGGCTCTCCAGCGCGATGCGGCTGGCCCTGCTCGACGACCAGGTCAAGGCCGAGGAGGCGCTCACCCTCGGCCTGGTCAGCCGCGTCTTCCCCGCCGAGGAGTTCGAGCGCCTCGCCGCCGGGACGGTGACCGCCCTCGCCGCCGGGCCGACCCTCGCCTACGCCCGCACCAAGGCCCTGCTCCGCGCCGGCTTCGGCACCGACCTCGCCGGCGCCATCGACGCCGAGGCGGCGGCGCAGCGCGCCTCCGGGCAGACCAAGGACCACCTCGAAGGGGTGAGCGCCTTCAGCGAGAAGCGCGCCCCGCGATTCCAGGGCGCCTGACCACCGCACCGACCTCCGCCAAGCGCCGAGGAGCTGAGTACCAGATGCCTGCCGACTACCCGATGTTCGTCGACGGCGAGCTGCGCGAGGCCGCCGCCGGCGAGACGTTCGAGACGATCGACCCGTCCACCGGCCAGCCGCACGCCACCGTCGCCCGCGCCCGCGCCGCCGACGCCGAGCGGGCCGTCGCCGCCGCCCGGGCCGCCTTCGAGGACGGCCGCTGGTCGGGCCAGAAGCCGGCCAAGCGCGCGGCGGTGCTGAACGCGATCGCCGCCAAGCTGCGCGAGCACGCCGACCGCCTGGTCGAGCTCGAGGTGCGCGACTCCGGCGGCACCCTGCGCAAGACGCGGGCGGCCGACGTCAACGGGGCGGCCTTCACCTTCCGCACCTACGCCGAGTTCGCCGACCGGGTCCCCACCGAGCGGCCGCTGCCGTTCACGGTCGCCCCCGGCCCCAGCCACAACTACGTGCGCCGCGAGCCCGTCGGCGTGTGCGCCGGGATCGTGCCGTGGAACTTCCCGATCCAGAACGCCGCCTGGAAGCTCGCGCCGGCGCTGGCGGCGGGCAACACCATGGTGCTCAAGCCGGCCGAGCAGACCCCCTGCACCGCGGTCGAGCTGGCCAAGCTGTGCGCCGAGGCGGGCGTGCCAGACGGCGTGGTCAACGTGCTGCCCGGCTTCGGCCCGGAGGCGGGCGAGCCGCTGGTCACCTCCCGCGGGGTCGACAAGGTCGCGTTCACCGGCTCCACCGAGGTCGGCAGGCACGTCCAGGCGCTGGCCGCCGGCACCGTCAAGAAGGTGCTGCTCGAGCTCGGCGGCAAGTCGGCCAACGTCGTGCTGGAGGACGCCGACCTCGACCTGGCGGTCGACGGCGCCATCTACGCGATCTTCTTCCACCAGGGCCAGGTGTGCACCGCCGGCAGCCGCCTGCTGGTCGCCAGGCCGATCTACGACGAGGTGGTCGCCCGCCTGGTCGAGATCGCCGAGCGCATCACCGTCGGGCCCGCCGCGGACAAGGCCTCCGACATGGGCCCGCTGGTCTCCGCCGAGCAGCTCGAGCGCGTCGAGGGCTACGTGCGCGTCGGCCAGGAGGAGGGCGCCAAGCTGGTCACCGGCGGCCACCGGGTCACCGTCGACGGGTACGAGGGCGGCTACTACTACGCCCCCACCATCTTCACCGACGTCGACCCCGGCGCGCGCATCGCCCAGGAGGAGATCTTCGGGCCGGTGCTGGCGGTGATCCCGTTCGACGGCGACGAGCAGGCGGTCGCGATCGCCAACGACTCCGAGTACGGGCTGGCCGGCGCCGTCTGGAGCCGCGACTCCGCCAGGGCCGTCAAGGTGGCGGAGGGGCTGCGCACCGGCACCGTCTGGGTCAACGACTACCACCTGCTCAACCCCAGGTACCCGTTCGGCGGCTACAAGCAGTCCGGCGTGGGCCGCGAGCTCGGCGAGGAGGGCTACCTGGAGTACACCCAGGTCAAGCACGTCCACGTCGACATCTCCCAGCAGCGCGCCAAGCACCGCTGGTTCGACGTCACCGTCCCGGGCAAGAAGGGGTAGCTGTCGTCGGGCTTCGGTAGCCTGCGGGCATGACCCACGAGGAGCGGCTCGCGCTCGCCCGCGAGCTGACCGCCCGGCTGCTCGAACGGCACGGGGACGGCCTGGTCGCCGTCGGGCTGCACGGCTCGGTGGCGCGCGGCGGAGACGACCGCGGCGCCGACCTCGAGCTGGCCGTGGTCACCGCCGGCGCGGAGGTCGAGGTGCCCGACCGTACCCTGCGCCACCGCGGCGTGGTGGTCGACCTCGGCGCCATCACCGCCGACGAGTACCTGCACGAGGCGAGCCAGGTCGGGCCGACCTGGCCGCTCGCGGCCGACCAGTACCGCCACCACCTCGCGCTGCACGACCCGGGCGGGTTCTTCCACCAGCTCGCCCACGCCCACGAGGCGGCCATGGAGGAGGCCCCGGAGGCGGCGTTCCTGGCCGCCGCCGGCTACGACCTGGTGCAGCTCCTCTCCTGGGAGGCAAGGGCGCGCGGCGCCGAGCTGTACAGCGACCTCCCAGGGGCGATGCTCGCGGTCAGGGAGGCGGCCCTGCTTGCCGCGCTGGTGGTCGGCCTGGCGACCAGGACGGCCTACCGCGACGCGGCCCACGCCCTGACGGCGGCCGCCTTCGCGGCGGAGGCACCGCCCGGCTTCGTCGAGCCCTACCGGCGGCTGCTGTCGCCCGGCACCGAACCGGCGGGCGCGGTCATCTCGCTGGGCCGGGCCACCGACTCACTGGTCGCCTGGGCCGAGCGGCTCGGCATCCCGTTCGAGGCCGAGGACCTCGACGCGTTCCTATGAGGCGCATCGGGGTCGAGCAGCGGCGCGCGCGGCTGGCGCTGCGCCACCACCTCGCCCCGGCGGCCCGCAGCGACGATGCCGCCACGGTGGCGCGCGACCTCGTCGGGCTGCACGGCACCGACCCCGCCTCGGTGTTCCTGGCCGCCTGGGCGAGGCTGCGGGCGCCGGAGGTCGGGGCGATCCAGCGGGCGATGTACGACGAGCGCAGCCTGCTGCGCATCCTCGGCATGCGCCGGACGATGTTCGTCGTCACCGTCGACCTGCTGCCGGTGGTGCACGCCGCCTGCACCCGGGCGATCGCCGCGCAGCAGCGCAAGCTGCTGGTCCAGCTGCTGGCGCAGGCGGGCGTCGCCGACGACCCGGACGGCTGGCTCCGCGAGGTCGAGGAGGCGACCATGCGGGCACTCGCCGGCCGCGGCGAGGCACTCGCCGCCGAGCTGTCCCAGGACGTGCCCGGCCTGCGCGAGCAGCTCCACCTGGCGGTCGGCAAGCCCTACGAGGCCAAGGTGAGCATCTCCACCCGGGTGCTGTTCCTGATGGCCGCGGACGGGCTGGTCGTCCGCGGCCGGCCGCGCGGCTCGTGGACGAGCAGCCAGTTCCGCTGGGCGCCGCTGGAGAAGTGGCTGCCGGGCGGGGTGCCGGAGGTGCCGGTCGAGGCTGCCCAGGCCGAGCTGGTGCGCCGCTGGCTGGCGGCGTTCGGGCCGGGCACGGTCGCCGACCTGAAGTGGTGGACGGGCCTGACCGCCGGGGCGGTCAAGCGAGCCCTCGCCCAGGTCGAACCGGCCGAGGTCGAGCTCGACGGCGGGACCGGGCTGGTCCTGCCCGGCGACCTGGAGCCGGTGCCGGCTCCCGCGCCGTGGGCCGCGCTGCTGCCGGCGCTCGACCCGACGGCGATGGGCTGGGCGGGGCGGGCGTGGTACCTCGGCGAGCACGGCCCGGCACTGTTCGACCGCTCCGGGAACGTCGGGCCGACGGTGTGGTGGCAGGGACGCATCGTCGGCGGCTGGGCGCAGCGCAAGGACGGCGAGATCGCGCTGCGCCTGCTCGAGGACGTCGGCGCCGACGCGGCAGCGGCGGTCGAGGCGGAGGCGGAGCGGCTGCGACGGTGGTTCGGGCCGGTCCGGGTGACCCCCCGCTTCCGCACGCCGCTCGAGCGGGAGCTGGTCGCCTGAGGCGCGGGGTCCGGGGGGCTCGAGAGCGAGGCCGGAACCCAGGCGGCTGGCGGCCACCTGGAGCCGAGCGTTAGCCCCACGGTGGACAAAGGGGCCGGGCCTCCTCGGCGTCAGGGCCGCGGCAGGCCGCCGCCGAGCCCGCGCGAGCGCTGCTCACCGCCCGCACCGGGTGCGGCCACCACCCGCTGGCCGTGGCGGAAGACCAGCTCGTGGCCGAGCGCGACGCCGACGGCGAGCAGCGCCACCGCGAACGCGTCGAGCAGGACCAGCTCGAAGGGCGTCGAGGTGACGTCCAGGTCGCGGCGGCGCAGGATCGCCGAGGCGAGGAACAGCCCGCTGGTGGCCAGCATCACGGTCAGGTGGGTGAAGGCCACCCGCCACGCCCTGCTGCCGTTCTCGATCCCCAGGAAGTCGGCGACGCCGGTGACCGCGACCGCGACCGACACCACCAGGGCGGTCACGATCAGCGCGTAGGCGCCCTTGACGTACGGGGTGCCGTCGCTGGTCAGGTACGAGAGCCAGTCGAACAGCAGGCTGGTCGGGTACAGCGCCACCGGGAAGTGCACGAGCGCCGGGTGGAGCGGGCGCCCCCTGCCTCCCCGCAGCGGATTGGTCATCCTCGCCTCCCTGGTCGCGGATGCGGCCGCGACCGATCCTACTGACTGCCCCGCAGGCAGGGCGACCGCGAGCCTGGCGGGCGACCCGCTCCGGCGCATACCTCGGCTACCCGGCCTCGACCCGGCGGGCCAGGCGGGCCAGGTTGCGCCTGAGCATGAGAAGGACGGCCGGGCGCAGCAGGGCGAAGCCGAGCCTTCCGAGCGCGCCGAACGGGAGGTCGAGGTCCTCGACCCAGGTGAACCGCGCCCCGCCGGGCGCCGGGGAGACGGTGAACGTCCCGGTGCCGCGGACCACCCGGCCGAGGTGGCGGACGTCCACCCGCCGCGGCGGCTCCCAGCGGGTCACCTCCATCGGGTCGCTGAAGCCGATGCCGGCCAGCTTGGTCACCGCCGTCAGCCGCTCCCCCACCCCGCGCCCGCCCGGCTCGACCGTGACGGTGGTCAGCGCCACCCACGCCGACTGGGCCTCCCAGTCGGTCACCACCTCGAACACCACCTCGGGCGGCGCGACGATCGCCACCGTGGCCGCGACATGGACCGACATGGCCGCGATTGTCGCACCTGGCCCCGTTCGGGGTTCGTCGGCCGGCTCCGCTATCCTCACCATGCCCCGAAGGACGGGAGGTCAGGAATGGACGACAGGGACGACAGCGGCTACCCGGACTGGATGGAGGACGCCCGCTACGCCGACGAGGCCCCGGGCAGGCGCAACCGCACCCCTGGTGGCATCAGCGGCTGCGCCACCATCCTGCCGCTGCTGGCCGCGACCGTGGCCATGGCCGGCGTGCTGCTGCGCCGCCGGCGCCGCTCCTAGCCGCCTCACCCCGGGCGGATGCTCCGCGCCATCGGCCGCCGCGTCTTCGACTTCGACCGCCAGGTAGCGGTCATGGCGGTCCTGAACCGCACCCCCGACTCGTTCTACGACCAGGGAGCCACCTGGACGCTCGACCGCGCGCTCGACCGCGCCGACCGGGCGCTCGAGGCAGGAGCCGACTGGCTCGACGTCGGCGGGGTCAAGGCCGGCCCCGGCCCGGAGGTCACCGAGGCCGAGGAGCTGCAGCGGGTGCTGCCGCTGCTGGAGGCGCTGCGGGACCGCACCGACGCGGTCCTGTCGGTCGACACCTTCCGCCCAGGGGTCGCCAGGCGCGCGCTGGCGGCCGGCGCCGACGCCGTCAACGACCCGTCTGGCCTGCGCGACCCCGCCCTTGCCGAGGCGGCAGGGAGTGCCAGTGCGACCCTGGTGCTGACGCACACCGGCGGGCCGCCACGCACCCGCCCCCACCGGCCCGCCTACGCCGACGTGGTCGCGGAGGTCGCCGGCTTCCTGGCCGACCGGGCCGCGGTCGCCCGCGCCCACGGCGTCGCCCCGGAGCGCCTGGTGGTCGACCCCGGCTACGACTTCCACAAGAACACCTTCCACTCGCTCGAGCTGCTGCGCCGGCTCGACGAGCTGCGCCCGCTCGGCTACCCGATCCTGGTCGGCCTCTCCAACAAGGACTTCGTCGGCGAGACGCTCGACCTGCCGCTGGGCGAACGGGTCGAGGGCAGCCTCGCCGCCGCCGTCGTCGCGGTGACCAAGGGCGCCCGCATCGTCCGCGTCCACCAGGTCGAGGCGACCGTCCGGGCGGTCCGCATGACCGAGGCGATCCTCGGCTGGCGCCGGCCCGCCGCCACCCGCCGCGGCCTGGCCTAGCGGGGGTCCCGGGGGGCTCAAGAGCGAGGCCGCAACCCAAGTGGCGGACGACCACCTGGAGCCGAGCGGTAGCCCCCCGGTGAACTGGGGCTAGCGGCGCGGCTCCCAGCTGAAGAAGCGGGTCGCGAGCAGCAGGCCGCCCAGCCCCCACGCGGCCACCACCAGGACGTCGCTCCAGTGGAAGCTGGTGCCGAGGAAGCCGGCCTGCACGCCGTCGGCGAAGTGCTTCACCGGGAAGATGCGACCGATCCAGACGATCCACGTCGGCGCGTTGTCGCCCAGCGGGATGAAGATGCCCGACAGGAACAGCAGCGGCAGGACGGTCGCGTTCACCAGCGCCGGCGAGGCGTCCGCGTTGGGGATCGCCGCGGTCATCGCCAGGCCGAGGGCGCAGAAGCTGGCCGCCCCGACCACCAGCATCGTCAGGAAGCGGAGCAGGCTGGCGCCGGAGGGGACCGAGGCGTCGTAGAAGGCTCGCCCGAAGGCCGTGGTCAGCACGACCAGCACGAGCGCGATCAGCATGGCGTGGATCACCCGTGCGCTCAGGTAGGCGGCACCCGGCAGCGGGGTTCCCCGCGTCCGCTTGAGGATGCCCGCGTCGCGCTGGAAGGTCACCGAGATGGCGATGTTGGTGTAGGAGGCGGTGATCACCGAGAACGCCGCCATCGCGGCGACGTAGTAGGTCGTCTGCGAGATCTGCCGCCCGCCGATCGGGACGGTCCCCTTGCCGAGCAGCGCGGTGAAGATCACCAGGAACATCAGCGGGAAGGCGAAGGTGAAGAACGCCGAGGCCGGGTTCCGCCAGAAGGCCTTGTTGGTGTAGCCCACCTGCCGCACCGTCAGCGCCGGCCCGTTCACCGCGACCTCCTCCTCTGCCCCGCGGGCGCCGCCGCGGCCGGCTCCGCGCCGCTCGCGGTGCCGGTGAGCTGCAGGTAGACGTCCTCCAGCGAGGGTCGTGAGACCTCGAGGCCCTCGAGCTCGACCTGGCGGTCGAGCGCCCATCCCAGCAGGCGGTGGAGCACGGGGACCGGATCGTCGGTGGTGAACTCGGTGAACTCGCCGAGCGCCCGCGTCGCGGGCAGGTCGGGCGGCAGCGCGGCCCCGTCGGGCAGGCGGAAGCGCACCCGGGTGGTCGCCACGTCGCGCCCGGCGAGCGTGTCCGGCGTCCCCTGCGCCACGATGCGGCCGGCCGCGATCACCGCCACCCGGTTGGCCAGGTACTGCGCCTCGTCCATGTAGTGCGTGGTGAGCAGCACGGTCTTGCCGAGCGCCGCGAGGTTCTTGACCACCTCCCAGGCGCCCCGGCGGGCCGAGGGATCGAACCCGGTGGTCGGCTCGTCGAGGAACAGCAGCTCCGGGTCCCCGGCCAGCGCGATCGCCACGTCGAGGCGGCGCTGCTGCCCGCCGGAGAGCTTCACCACCCGCGTGTCGCACTTCTCCTTCAGGCCCACCAGCTCGACCACCTCGTCGACCGGCCGCGGGTGCGGGTAGTAGCCGCTGTACATCGCGACCGTCTCGGCCACCGTCAGGAAGGGGTCGATCCCGGTCGCCTGCAGCACGATGCCGACGCGGCTCTTCAGGTCTCCCCCGCCCTTGCCGGGATCCTGCCCGAGGACGGTCACCTCGCCCCCGTCGCGCTTGCGGTAGCCCTCCAGGATCTCGACGGTGGTGGTCTTGCCGGCGCCGTTCGGCCCCAGCAGCGCGAAGACCTCACCGTGCCCGATGTGGAAATCGATTCCGGCCACCGCCTGCACGTCCCCGTAGGACTTGGTCAGTCCCTGGACGCGCACGGCGTCGCCGTCCGAGGCCCCCGTCGTGGTCACCCCCACGGTGTCCGATGTGCGTGGATATCCAAGTCTTCCACGCCGCACCACCGCCCGCACGACCGGGGTCCCCACCGCGGGCCGTTCTTGCTGGTCGCTCGCCCTAAGGGCGCGGCTCGGCGACGGCCAGGTCGGCGACGACGCGGGTCACCACGGCGACCACCTGCGGGTCGAACTGCTCGCCGGCGCAGCGCTGCAGCTCGGCCAGGGCCTGCTCGACGGTCATCCGCGGGGCGTACGGGCGCTGGTGGGTCATCGCGGTGAAGGCGTCGCAGACGGCGATGACCCGCGACCCCAGCGGGATCTCCTCCCCGGCCAGACCGTCGGGGTAGCCGCCGCCGTCGAAGCGCTCGTGGGTCGAGCGCACCAGCTTGGCAGCCTGCGCCAGCGCGGGCGCGGCCCCGATGATGCGCTCCCCGATCAGGGTGTGCCGGCGCACGAACGCCCACTCGTCGTCGTCGAGCGGACCAGGCTTGAGGAGGATCGCGTCCGGGATGGCGACCTTGCCGACGTCGTGCAGCTCGGCCGCCTGCTGCAGCTGGTACTGCTCGTCCGCGGGCAGGCCCATGCGCTCGCCGGCCGCCCGCACGAACCGGGCGGTGGTCTCGAAGCGCTCGACCACGCCAGGGTTGCGCTCGTAGAGCGCCCGCAGCAGCACGTCCCTGCTCTGGCGGTCGGCCGAACGGCGGCCCGAGGCCTTCTGCCCGTACATGCGCTGGTCGACCAGGCGCATCGCCTCGCCGGCGTCCTGGCTCTCCTGGGGCAGCACCACGACGCCGTACGAGGCGGTGATCGAGAAGCCGTCGCCGTGCTCGCTGAGGGCGGCCCCGGCCGTCGCCACGGTCGGCTCGACGCCGTCCTGGCCCACCGGCGCCAGCACGCAGAACTCGTCCCCACCCAGGCGGTAGGCGCCGCCACGGCCGCGCATCGCCGCCGCCAGCGCCGCACCGAGCCGGGCGAGCAGGGCATCCCCCGCCGGGTGCCCGAAGGTGTCGTTGTAGGCCTTGAAGCCGTTGAGGTCGAACAGCACCAGCAGCAACGGCCGGGCCTGGCTGGCCGCGGCCAGCTCCCGTTCCAGGTCGGCCATCAGCTTGCGCCGGTTGCCGATCCCGGTCAGGACGTCGGTGGTGGCCGCGTGGACCAGGACGTGCCTGGCGGCCCGCGTGCCGAGGCCCGAGAGCGCGAGCAGGACCAGGGCGGCCGCGACCAGGACGAGCGACAGGATCCCGACCCCGTAGCGCCGATCGACCGGCGTACGGGCGACGGCGACGACGTACCAGCGGTTGGCGTTGCCGATGCCGGGCTTGGCGCGCTGGAAGGCGGCGGGCCGGTCGCCCAGGGTCAGCCGGCCCACGGCTTGCCCCGCCGCCGCCACGGGCCGGAAGCGGAGGTCGTCGGGCTGGCCGAGCCTCGCACCCTGGCGCTGCGGCCGGCGGCTGTCGATCACCACCGCGCCGCTGCTCTCGTCGACGATCGCGACGTCGAAGCGGCTGTCCACCGCGGCGTTCCTACGGAAGCTCTCGACGGTGATCTCGAAGTGCACGATCGCGAGCTTGCTGCCGTCGCCGGTCGGGATCAGGGTCGAGTTGGAGACGACCCATTCGTGCGTGTCCGGGGAGACGTACGGCCTGGCCTGGTAGACCTGGCCCTGGCGCAGGGCGAAGGTCGGCCGGAAGAAGGGGTTGGCGGACTCGTCGGGCGACAGCTCGGCGGGCGTGGCCCGCGTGCCGCGGACCACCCGGGCGAGCTCCGCCCCGCCGCGGTCGATGAAGCACGCTTCCCCGATGCTGTCGGGGAACAGCTCCTCGAGGTAGCCGAGCGCCCGGTTGGCCTGGTCGAGGATCGGCCCACCGGCGCGGACGTTCCTGCTCCGGCCGGCGGCGGTGCGGCTGCCGGGCAGCCGGTAGAAGGCCCCGAACGCGGGGTTGTGCGCGGTCAGCAGGTCGATCGACTTGGCCCGCGCGAAGTAGTCGTCCAGGACCTCGGCCTGCTGGCTCGCGGTGGTGGCCAGTTCGCCGTTGAGGGCCGCGACGGCGTGGCTGTGCTCGGACACGCCGACGCCGACCCCGACCGACAACAGCCCGATCGCCAGCAACAGCATCAACAACGGCGAGCGTCGCGACCGCATCCAGTACACCGTCCGCGCAGAGGTGGCAACCTTGTTGACCTCATCGGCCGGTGGAGCCCATTTCTAGAGACCGCAACGGTTGTTACTACGGAACTCATATGATATGCTTTCCATGTCATATGAGTTGCGTAGCAGATGGTGCCGGAAGCGGTACCGCGCAGGGAAGGGCTCGTCATGCTCACCGCGTACCTGGTCGTCACCCTCCTGGCCATCGCCGCCAACGGCTTCTCGGGCGTCGCCGCGGTCGCCCACTTCAAGCCGATCCTGCCTCCCATGGCGAGGGCGGGCGTGCCCGAGTCGTGGCTGACCTTCCCGATCGGCACCCTCAAGACGCTGGGCGCGGTCGGTCTGCTGCTCGGCCTGGTCGGCGTGCCGCTGGTCGGGGAGGCCGCCGCCGTCGGCCTGATCCTGTTCTTCGTCTGCGCGATCTACACCCACGTCCGCGCGCACGACTACTCGCCGCAGTTCGGCCTCGCGATCGGGTTCCTCTCCCTGGCCACGGCCACGCTGGCGCTGGGGCTCGCCGGATCCTGAGCGGCTCGCCCAGGAGCTGTGACCCTCAGACGAGTTCGGCGATGAGGCGGGCGGCGCGGGCGGCGCCGCCGGCCTCCACCGGCCGGTAGTCGACCGGGCGGCCGATCTCGGCGGCGATGGCCTCGGCGATGGCGTCGGGGTCGCCGGTGGCGTAGTCCATCCGCCGCCCGGCGCGGTGGCGGTCCAGGCGGTGGGCGACGTGGAAGTTCTGCTCGAAGTGGTGGCGCAGCGGGAAGTACAGGAACGGCCGCCGGTTCGCGGTCAGCTCCATGCAGGTGGTCAGGCCGCCCTGCACGACCGCCAGGTCGCAGGCGGCCAGGTGCCGGTAGAGCCGGTTCACGAAGGCGTGGACCTCCAGGCCGTCGTGGCGGGGCAGGGCGGCCGGGTCGATGCGCGGGCCGGCCACCACCACCATGCGCAGGGCGGGCACCTGCCGCTTGGCCTCCGGGTAGGCGGCGATCACCCGCCGCAGCAGCGCCTCCCCCACGCCAGAGCCGCCCACCGTGACCACGCAGACCTGCTCGTCGGGTCGGTAGCCGAGCTCGTCGCGCAGCGCCGCGCGGTCGGCCAGGGCGGCCGGGTCGAAACCGGTCACGTACCCGGCGAAGGCGAAGTTGGCCTCGGTCCACTCCCGGATGGCCGGCAGCTCGGGGCCGAGGCGGTCGGGGACGATGTCGTCGGGGTTGCCGACGAACACCGCCCGGTCGCGGATCCCCGGGAAGCGGGCCACGTGCTCCACCATCTCGGCGTTGTAGTCGGCCGTCAGGGCGGCCTCCCGCTCGCCGCCGTCCGGCATCGGCAGCCAGCCGACGAAGTCGGTCATCCAGGCGAACGGCGCCCGCTTGCGCTCGGGGTTCTCGTGGAGGAAGTAGTCGAGCTCCCAGGCCTCGTCGCCGACCACCAGGTCGTAGGGCTCCTCGGAGAGCAGGTCGTCGAAGACCATGTAGTTGGCGACCAGGATCTCGTCCATCCGCCGCCAGGCCTGGAAGACGGGCAGGTCGTGCTCGGCCGACTCCGAGACGATGTGGCTCGACTCGTTGGCCAGGTGGGCCGAGGCCGGGTGGACCCGTTCCCCGCGGGCGGCCAGCACGGCGGTGACCGGGTGCTGGGCCAGCCAGTCGATCTGGAGGTCCGGGTGGAGGCGGCGCAGCTCGGCGGCGATGGCCACGTCCCGCTCGGCGTGGCCGAGGCCGATCGGCGAGGAGACGTACAGGGCCCGCTTGGGCCGGCGCAGGGCCCGGGTCCAGGTGCGCCGGCCGCCGTGCCGGGGCGCGACCGACTCGGCCAGCTCGCGCAGCAGCAGGTTGACCTTGACCGGGTCGCGGGCCTGGGGGGCGTGGCCGCCGCCGACGACGGTGACCAGGGTGGCGCCGAGCAGCTCGGCCAGGGCGGCGCCGCTGGCGTGGGGCCGGACCGCGTCATCGTCGCCGTGGACCACCAGCATCGGGCAGCGCACCCGGGCGCACATCGCCTCCAGCTCCCCCCGGGAAGGCGACGGGCCGCCCTCCACGGTACGGATCAGCGTCTCCGGGGTGGTCTCCAGGCCCCAGCCGACCATGTCCTCACGCTGCTTGGTGGAGTGGAGCTCGGTGAACATCTGGCTGGCGAAGAACTCGAGGAAGTCGCGGTACTCGCGCAGCCAGTAGTGACGGTTGAACTTGGCCCAGCCCTCGCTGGTGCCGAGCTCCTCCTGGAACGAGAAGGCCAGGCGCGGGTCCCCGGGAGGGTCCAGCGGCGGCACGGCCGGGTCGAGCAGGGCCGCCCCCAGCACCCGGTCGGGGTGGGCGGCGGCCAGCTCCAGCGCCCAGCGGCCACCACGGGACAGGCCGGCGACCACCGCCCGGTCGACGCCGACCGCGTCCAGCACGGCGACCGCGTCCGCCACGTACTCGCCGTCGGCGTAGGCGGCCGCGCTGGCCGGCCGGTCCGAGCGGCCGTTGCCGCGCCCGTCGAAGGCGACCACCCGGAAGTGGCGGGCCAGGTAGGGAACCTGCGCCTTCCACAGGCGCGAGTGCACGATCGACCAGGCCGGCAGCAGCAGCAGCGTCGGGTCGCCGTCGCCGAAAACCTCGTAGAAGACCTTGACCCCGTCCCGCTCGACGTAGCCGTCAAGCGCCGGCTGGCATGCCCGCATCGCGGGTCCTCCCCTCCTCGAGCTGCCTGATGAGCGTGCCGACGCGGCGCAGCGCCGAGCGGACCGGCAGGACCTGGCGGTCGAAGCCCAGCAGCAGCAGCGCCTCGGCGCCAAGGAAGCAGGAGGCCACCACCGTGGCCACCTCCTCGGGTGAGGGGTCGTTCGATCGTTCGATCAATCCTGAGAACAGTATATTACGTGGCGATACTTTTCTAGCTCGGTCGACCGACCGGCCCAGTCGAGTCCGAGCGCTGACCCGAGCGAGGAGGAGGCCATGATCATCCCGACACCCGGTTGACCCCAAAAGGAGGGATGATCCAGCAGCCGGAGCCTGACGCCTTCCACGACTCCCAGCTTGTCGGCACGACGCTGGCACGATGGCTGTGGCACGGTGACCACCAAGATCCGACGATGTCCACGAGGACGGGTCATGGCTCAGCCACAACGATACGTGTTCGTCTGCCTCAACCAGCGGCCCGCCGGCCATCCCAAGGGGTCGTGCCTGGACCGTGGGGCCGGCCAGGTGTTCGAGGCGCTGCGCGAGGAGCTGGGGCGGCGGCTGATGACCAACGTGAAGGTGGTGGCGTCGGGCTGCGTCGAGGGCTGCCTGGCGGGGCCGACGCTGCTGGTGGTGCCGGACAACGTCTGGTACGGCGGGGTCACCGAGGCGGACGTGCCGGCCATCTTCGACCAGCACCTGGTCGGCGGGGAGCCGGTGGAGATGCTGCGGCTGGAGCCCGACGACTTCAACGCCTGACCGTACCGCGCGGCGTCGTCGAGCGCGGCTGGCCCCGGGCCGAGTACGCGCAGCGGTGCGTCCGCTCGATCCTGGCCGAGGTCACCACCGGTGCGGCCTCCACGCCGCGCAATTAACCAGATCCGAACACGGGCACGACCCCGCTCCGAACCGGGCGGGGAGATCTTCCCTGTGACAGTTGGCTCCTGACGTCCAGGTTCAGAGGTGGCAGATGAGACGATCGAGCGTGCGGCTGAGCTGGCTCGGCTGGGTGGTCGCCGGCGTGCTGGCGGTCACCGCCGGTGGCGCCGCGCTGGCCTCGGCCGGGCATGACACGGTACCGGGCGACACCACCACGGTCAGCGACCGGCTGGCGGCCGCGCCGGCGGCGTTCGCGCCGGCCAGGAAGGCCCGCCTGCTGCAGCGGCTGGCCCACCGCCGCCGGGCGCTCCACGGCGAGGTGACCGTCAAGACCGACCAGGGCACCAAGACGGTGGTGTTCGCGCGCGGCAAGGTGACCGCGGTGTCGGACTCGAGCCTCACCATCACCAGCGAGGACAACGTCGCGACGAGCTTCGCGCTCAACGGCGACACCAAGTTCGGCACGGGCTTCGCGCTGCAGTCCAAGGACGACGTCAAGGTCGGCGTGCAGGCGACCGCGGCCGGCGAGAAGCAGGGCTCGACCGTCACCGCCCGCCGCGTGGTGGTCAACCCGAACGCGCCGCCCCCGTCCAAGCAGAAGGCGGGGCCGAGCACGACCTCCTGAACCACCGGCAGGGTGGGCACCGCGACGCCCCGGCCCGAACGGGCCGGGGCGTCGGCGGCTCAGCCGTACCGGCGCCGCCACATGGCGAAGGTGGCCAGCTCGCAGAGCTTGGCGTGCTCGTTGCGGCGGCCCTCCATGTGGTCGGCGAGGAGCGCCCGGAGGGCGTCCATGTCGAACATGTCGGCCAGGCAGTCCTCGTCGCCGAGGGCCTTCTCGATCGCGGTGCGCGACCCGGTCCGCAGCCACTCGTCGTAGTGCACGTAGGCCTTGTAGTCGTGGCTGGCACCGATGCGCAGCGGCAGGCGCGGGGCGATCGAGGCGCGCGCCTTGCGCAGCGCCCGGCGGGCGAGGTAGCGGACCCGGGAGGCCTCGACCGGCCGTCCTGTCTTGGCGTGGCCGATGCGGGCGAGCTGCGGCAGGCTCCTGGTGACCATGCGCCGGTACAGGGGCTGGTCGGGGTGGATCAGGCCGCGGCGCGGCAGCGCCAGCGCGAAGTCCATGAAGTCGTTGTCGACGAACGGCTCCATCACCCGGGAGGAGGTCGCCAGGATGTCCCGGTGGACGGCGCTGAGGCGGCGCATGCGCTGGCGCAGGTCGACGTACATCCAGCGGTCGAGCACGTCGTCGGTGTCGGGGGCGGCGAAGCAGCGCCGGATCGACTCGTACGGCTCGGCGGCGGCGTTGGCGTACACCTCGGGCCGCAGCAGGGTGGCCAGGTCCTGGTTGGTGAAGTGGCCGGTGAACTTGTAGGTCCAGATGGCGTCCACGGCGGCCTTCCCGGTCGCCGGCGGGGTCTTGCGCGGCAGGTTGGCCCCTGACATGCAGCAGCCGAGGAAGCCGCTCCAGGTCACCGCCGGCCGTAGCTCGTCGAGGAAGGGCAGCTCGGCCATGACCCAGAAGGTGGAGCAGGAGCCGTTGCCCTCCAGCACCGACATGCCGACGTCGCCGTACTCGGCCAGGTAGCTCGGCTCGACCGGCAGGAAGGTGTGGGGCCAGCCCAGCTCGTCGGCAATGGCGCGGGCGAAGCGGACGTCCCAGGAGTGCTCGTGGCCGACCGTGTTGGTCACCACCCGCGCGTCGGGTGCCGCGCGGTGCAGGAAGCCGGCGAGGGAGCGCGTGTCCAGCCCGCCGGTGAGCGGCAGGCAGACGTCGTCCCTGACGCGGCGGCGCACGGCCGTCTCCAGGCGCCGGCCGTACTCGTCGGCGAGCCCGTCGGCGGTGCTGGCTCGCTGCAGCGAGCCAGCCCCGGCGCGCGCCGGGCTCGCCGGGTCGAAGTGGTAGTCCCAGTAGCGCTCCACCACCAGCTTGCCGCGCTCCCAGACCAGCACGCTGGCGGGCGGGACGAGGGCGAGGTCGGCGAAGAAGGTGCGCTCGTCGAAGAAGTGGCCGGCGACCAGGAAGTCGAGCAGCCCGCGCTGGTCGATGGTGCGGTCGAAGCCGGGGTCCTGGCTGATCGCCTTGGCCTCGGTGGCGAACAGCAGCGCGTCGGCCGAGCGCCACCAGTACAGGTGCAGGAAGCCGTTGCGGTCGTTGACGATGGTGAGCCGCTTGCGGCGCTCCTCCCAGACGGCCACGGCGTAGACGCCGTTGAGGCCGCGCAGGGCGGGCTCACCGCCGGCGAGGAAGCGCCGCAGCAGGCGCTCGGCCATCGCGGGCGCGCCGGGCTCCTCCTGGTCGTCGACCGGGTCGCCGGCGAGCGCGAGCGTGACCCCGTCCGCACTGACCAGGGCGGGTTCGCCGTCGACGCAGATGCCGGCGATGGCCGCCCCGGGGGTGACCGCGCGCTCCACCCGGTACCAGGGACGGTGGAGCATGGGCCGGACCATGCCCTCGAGCCGCTCGGCCAAGCGAGGGTCTTGGTCGGTGGGGATGACTCCGGCGATGCCCGGCATCTAGGCTCCTCCGCTAAGGCAGCCGGCCCGCCGACCCTGGCGCGTCACCCCGGACGGCCGAGCAGCGAGTGACGCGGCAGCTCGAGCCCCCCGACGCCGGCTGCGTACTGGCAGAACATAGGCCGCAACCCGGACATCCGTCAGCGGCAATGGACGTAGGCTGCCTACCGCGATCGACGGCCGCCACCCCATGACGGGCGTGGCGCGCGCCGTCAGTTCGCGCTGAGCAGGGTGCTGACGATGCCGACGAACACGACCACCACGAAGAAGGCGAGCGCGAACCAGACGACCCGCAGCACGTGGCGGCCGATCGGGACGGGGTGCAGCGGCAGCAGCCGGCGGCCGCAGTCGCACAGCCCCTCGGCGTAGGCGACCCGGTGCCCCTCGGTGCAGGCGAAGCGGGGACGGGTGCGCATGTCGTAGCCGCAGCCGGCGCACTCGGACAGCGGCGTGGCGTTCTCGGTGCGGCAGCGCGGGCAGGTCCGCCCGGAGGCGACCTCCCAGGCGAGCACGCCGGCGGTCATCGCGGCCAGCCCGCCGAACATGGCGAAGGTGAGCAGCCCGGACGCCATGGTGTCGTGCAACGCCATGGTGAAGGCGACGCTGCCCAGTGCCGAGAACACCAGCGCCACGGCGACCGCGGTCAGGGTCAGGCGCGCGGCCATCGGCCGCTCGCCGGCGCTCGGTCGCAACCAGTTCAAGCGGGCTCCTGTAGGTCGAACGGGCCTCCTGGACGGCCACCGGGCGGCCCCAGCACAAAGCCGCCGTCTTGGTTAGCCTGATGGCAACGGCCCACGGGGTCGCAGAAAAAGGGTAGCGGAGGCGGCGATGGAACGGGCGGCCGACAAGACGCAGTGGCTGGACCTCTACCACGAGGTGGTGAAGACCGGCCTCTGCACCGGATGCGCCGCCTGCGTGATGGCCTGCCCGAGGGACGTGCTGGAGTACGACCACACCGAGTCCTACCAGCCCTACAACGTCGAGCTCTCGACCGCCTTCGACGACTGCACCCACGGCCAGCGGGGCTGCGACATCTGCACCCGTGCCTGCCCGCGCTTCCGGGCGTGGGAGGTCGACTCCGACCTGGCGCTGTTCGGCCGCGCCCGCACGGCCGAGGAGGTCACCGGGATCTCCCGCGGCGTCTGGCTGGTCCGCGCGACCGACCCGGAGGTGCTCGCCGAGGGCCAGGACGGCGGGCTGGTCTCGGCCCTGCTGCTCTGGGGCCTCGACAGCGGCCGCATCGAGGGGGCGCTCACCTCGCGCCTGTCCACCACCCGGCTGTGGGACTGCGAGCCGTTCCTCGCCACCACCAGGCAGGAGGTGCTGGAAGCGGCGGGCTCGCGCTACACCTACGCGGCCAACCCCCTGGCGATGCGCCAGGCCGAGGAGCGCGGCCTCAAGCACCTGGCCCTGGTCGGCATGAGCTGCCAGGCGTCGATCAACGGCACCCTGGCCGCGCGCCGGGTCAACAAGTACGCCCGGCGCATCGAGCTGACCATCGGCCTGCTGTGCTCCAAGTCGTTCGAGTACGACGGCATGCGCCGGGTGCTCACCGAGGACTACGGCATCCCCCTCGAGGACGTCGCCAAGGTCAACATCAAGGGCCGCTTCCAGGTCTGGCGGCGCTCCACCGGCGAGCTGGTCGAGATCCCGCTCAAGCGCATGCAGGAGGCCACCAGGGCGGGCTGCAGGCTGTGCCCCGACTTCGCCGCGCAGCACGCCGACATCTCGGCCGGCGGCCTCGGCCAGCGTGACGGCTGGACCCTGACGGTGGTGCGCACCGCCCGCGGCGAGGAGTGGCTGGAGGGCGCGCAGCGGGACGGCGTGGTGACCGTGCGCCCCGGCAGCGAGGACCCGGCGGCGGTCGCCCTGATGGGCAAGCTGGCGGTGCGCTCGCGCCAGCGCTGGCCGGCCGACGGCGTCGACGGCGGCCGCGACGCGCCCGCGCTGCTGCCGATCGTCCAGACGACCTGAGGCTGCCCGTCGCTAGCCGGTCGCCCGCGCCCAGAGGCTGGCGACCTGCTGCACCTCGGCGCGGAACCGGGCGCCGTCGATCGGCTTGCACACGTACCAGGTGGCCCCGAGCCGCAGGGCCTGGTCGCGGTCGTCGTCGCGCTCCGACGAGGTCATCACCACCACCGGCAGGGTGCGCAGGGCGGCGTCGGCGCGGATGCGGCGCAGCACCTCGAAGCCGTCCTGGCGGGGGATCCTGAGGTCGAGCAGGACGAGCTGTGGCAGCGTCCGCTCGTCGAAGTGCCCCCGCTCCAGGGAGGCGATCGCCTGCTCGCCGTCGCGGACGAGCTCGACCTCGATGGTGGTGCCGTCGAGGTCGCGCAGCGCCCGCCTGATCAGGAAGGCGTGGTCCTCGTCGTCCTCCACCAGCAGCACGCGCAGCTCGTTCATGCCAGCGCCCCGGTGTCGCGCAGGCGCGCATCCTCGGGCTCCGGCTGCGGCCAGCGGGCGAGCATGGTGGCGGGCAGCACCATGCGCACCACCGTGCCGCGGCTGCCGGCGATGGCGATGCTGCCACCGGCGAGCTCCACGATCTTGCGGCAGATCGCCAGGCCCATACCGGTCCCGCCGGTGGTGGAGGAACCTTCCAGGCGCTCGAACACGCCGAAGACGCGCTCGCGGTGCTCGGGCGGGATGCCCTTGCCGTCGTCGCGCACGGACAGCTCGAAGGAGCCGTCGGGCAGCGGCGCGCTCTCGATGCTGACGCTCAGGTCGGGCCGGCCGCCGTGGGTGACCGCGTTCTCCACCAGGTTGGTGAACAGCTGCCGGAAGCTCAGCGCGTCGGCCAGCACCACCGGCATCGGGCCGGCGTGGAAGCGCACCGCCGGGTGCACCGCGCGCGCCTCGGCGATGATGGTCCGCGCCAGGTCGCCGAGGTCGACCTCGCCGAGCTCGACCGCCAGCCGGCCGGCGCGGGAGAGGTCGATCAGGTCGTGGATCAGCCGCTGCATGTACAGCGTGCACTCGGAGATCCGCTGCAGGTAGCGGCCGCCCTCGTCGCCGAGCGCCTGGCCGTAGTCGAGTTTGAGGTACTCGAGGTAGCCGAGCAGCGAGACCATCGGGCTCTTGAGGTCGTGCGAGGCGCTGTAGACCAGCGTCTCCAGCTCGGCGTTGGTCCGCTCCAGCTCGCGGTTGGCGTTGGCGAGGGCCAGCTCGGCGCGCTTGCGCTCGGTGATGTCGCGGATCACGCCGGAGAACGACAGCCCGTCGCCGGCCTCCCAGGTCCCGATCGACAGCTCCACCGGGAACTCGCTGCCGTCGCGGCGCAACGCCACCAGCTCCACCACCGA
>DASUZB010000117.1:0-14199 GCA_036377075.1 Actinomycetes bacterium
TCTGCACGCCGGGCTTGCTCATGTCGGCCGAGGCGCTGCTGCGTGAGCGCCCGGACCCCGACGAGCGCGAGGTGCGCGAGGCGCTCGCCGGCAACCTGTGCCGCTGCACCGGCTACGAGAAGATCCTCGACGCCGTGCACCTGGCCGCCGAGCGCCTCGGCGGCCCGGCAGCGGGAGCGGGGACGTGAGCCCCGCGGGCAGGGACGCCCCGCCCGGGGTGGTGGTCGAGGGCTGCGCCGTCGCCACCGTCGACCGGGCAGGCACCGAGATCGCCACCGGCCACCTGGTGGTCGAGGGCGGCCGCATCGCCGCCGTCGGCCCCGGCCCGGCGCCCGCCGCTCCAGACCACCTCCGGCGGGTCGACGGGCGCGGCTGCCTGCTGACGCCCGGCCTGGTCAACTGCCACCACCACCTGTACCAGTGGATCACCCGGGGCCTGGCGCAGCAGGCCACCCTGTTCGAGTGGCTCACCGAGCTGTACCCGGTCTGGGCCGGGCTGGACGCGGAGCTGGAGCGGGCGGCCGCCCGCGCGGCCCTGGCCTCGCTGGCCCGCTCCGGCTGCACCACCACCATGGACCACCACTACGTCTTCCCGGACGGCGGGGGCGACCTGCTGGCCGCCGAGGTCGACGCGGCCGCCGGCGTCGGGCTGCGCTTCCACCCGACCCGCGGGTCGATGGACCTGGGCCGCTCGCGCGGCGGCCTGCCGCCCGACGAGATCGTCGAGGACGCCGAGGAGGTCCTGGCGGCCACCGAGGCGGCGATCGACCGCTTCCACGACCCCGCGCCGGACGCGATGGTGCGGGTCGCGGTCGCGCCCTGCTCGCCGTTCTCGGTCACCGCCGAGCTGATGCGCGAGTCCGCCGCGCTGGCGCGGCGGCGCGGCGTGCGCCTGCACACCCACCTGGCCGAGACCGTCGAGGAGGAGGAGTTCTGCCGCGCCAAGCTGGGCTGCACCCCGGCGGAGTACCTGGACGAGCTGGGCTGGCTCGGCGCGGACGTGTGGCTGGCGCACTGCGTCCACCTCAGCGCCGAGGCGGTGCGCCGTTTCGGCGCGAGCGGCACCGGCGTGGCCCACTGCCCCAGCTCCAACGCGCGCCTCGGCGCCGGCATCGCGCCGGTCGCCGACCTCCTGGCCGCCGGCGTGCCCGTCGGCCTGGGGGTCGACGGCGCCGCCTCCAACGAGGCCGGGCAGCTCGGCCCCGAGCTGCGCCAGGCGCTGCTGGCCGCGCGCCTGCGCGGCGGCGCGGCGGCGCTCACCGCCCGGCAGGCGCTCGCGCTGGGGACCATCGAGGGGGCCCGCTGCCTGGGCCGCGACCAGGAGCTTGGCTCGCTGGAGGTCGGCAAGCTGGCCGACCTGGCCCTGTGGCGGCTGGACGGCCTCGGCCACGCCGACGTGGCCGACCCGGTGGCGGCGCTGGTGCTCGGCCCGCCCGCCCCGCTGGAGCTGCTGCTGGTCGGCGGCCGCGTGGTGGTCGAGCGCGACGAGTTGCGCACCGCCTCCGAGGAGGAGGTCGCCAGGGAGGCCCGGGCGGCCAGCCGCGAGCTGGCCCGCCGGGCGGAAAGGAGCACCTGATGCTGCCGACGCGGCAGCGGCCCGCGCCGCCGGTGCCGGTGACCGGTGGGGTGGGGGAGAGCCCGCGGCGGCCGGACGGCACCCTCAAGGTGACCGGTGACTTCGCCTACTCGTCCGACCTGTGGGCCGAGGGGATGCTGTGGGGCGCGACCGTGCGCAGCCCCCACCCGAGGGCCGCGATCCGCGGCATCGAAGTGGCCGAGGCCCTGGCGACGCCTGGCGTGCTCGCCGTGCTCACCCACGAGGACGTGCCCGGCCGGCGGACCTACGGGCTGGAGATCCCCGACCAGCCCGTGCTGGCCTTCCGGGACGTGCGCTACCAGGGCGAGCCGGTCGCGCTGGTGGCCGCCGACCACCCGGAGATCGCCCGCCGCGCGGCCGCCCGGGTGCGGGTCGACTACCAGCCACTGGAACCGCTGACCGATGCCGAGGCCGCCATGGCCGGCGGCGCGCCCGCCCTCCACCCCGGCGGCAACGTGCTGCGCCACATCAAGATCCGCCACGGCGACCAGCAGGCGCGCGCCCCGGTGGTGGTCACGGGCGAGTACGAGCTCGGCATGCAGGACCAGGCCTTCCTCGGGCCGGAGTCGGGCCTGGCGGTGCCGGACGGCGAGGGCGGCGTCGACCTGTACGTGGCCACCCAGTGGCTCCACGTCGACCGGGACCAGCTCGCCGCCAGCCTCGGCCTGCCGCCCGGGCGGGTGCGGATCACCCTGGCCGGGGTCGGTGGCGCCTTCGGCGCCCGCGAGGACCTGTCCATCCAGGTCCACGCGTGCATGCTGGCGCTGCGCACCGGCCGGCCGGTGAAGATGGTCTACTCCCGCGAGGAGTCGTTCTTCGGCCACGTCCACCGCCACCCAGCACGGCTGCGCTACGAGCACGGCGCGACCGCCGACGGGCACCTGGTCTACGTACGCGCCCGCATCGTGCTCGACGGCGGCGCCTACGCCTCCAGCTCGACCGCGGTCTGCGCCAACGCCGCCTGCTTCGCGGTCGGCCCCTACCGGGTGCCGAGCGCCACGGTCGACAGCTACGTCGTCTACACCGACAACCCGCCCTGCGGGGCGATGCGCGGCTTCGGCGCGGTACAGACCTGCTTCGCCTACGAGTCGCAGATGGACCGGCTGGCGGCGGAGCTCGGCGTGGACCCGGTCGAGCTGCGCCTGGCCAACGCCATGGAGACCGGCACGCCGCTGCCGACCGGCCAGCGGGTCGAGGGACCGGCGCCGGTGGCGGAGCTGCTGCGCCGCGTTCGCGCCGTGCCGCTGCCGGCCGCGCCCGGGGAGCGCGAGGCTGGCTCCGCGGAGGGCACTGGCGGCGACCGGCCGCCCGACCTGCGCCACCTGCCCGGCGGGGTCGCCAACGTGACCCACGGGGAGGGCGTGCGGCGCGGCGTCGGCTACGCGGTCGGCTTCAAGAACGTCTCCTACTCCGAGGGCTTCGACGACTACGCCACCGCGCGCGTGCGGCTGTCGGTGTCCGCCGGCGAGCCCCTCGCCGAGGTGCACACCGCCGCCGCCGAGGTCGGTCAGGGCCTGGTCACGGTGCAGGCGCAGATCGCGCGGACCGAGCTGGGGGTGGCCATGGCGGTGGTGCTGCCGGCCGACACCCGGGTCGGCTCGGCCGGCTCGTCGTCCGCCTCGCGCCAGACCTGGATGACCGGCGGGGCGGTCAGGACGGCCTGCGAGGCGGTGCGCGAACGGGTGCTCGCGCTCGCGGCAGGGCGGCTCGGCCGCGACCCGGACGAGCTCGCCCTCGCCGGCGGCGCGGTGGTGGTGAAGGGCGGCGAGGCCCTGGTGACCCTCGCCGAGCTGCTCGGCGACGACGCGGTGGAGGAGACCCGCGAGTACCACCACCGCCCCACCGGCCCGCTCGACCCCGAGACCGGCCAGGGCCAGCCGCACGTGGCCTTCGCCTTCGCCGCCCACCGCGCGGTGGTCGACGTCGACACCGAGCTCGGCCTGGTCAAGGTCGTCGAGGTCGCCACCGCCCAGGACGTCGGCAAGGCGATCAACCCGCAGGCGGTCGAGGGCCAGATCGAGGGCGGCATCGCCCAGGGCCTCGGCCTCGCCCTGATGGAGGAGATCCAGGTGGCCGACGGCAAGCTCCGCAACCCGTCGTTCACCGACTACCTGATCCCGACCCTGCTGGACATGCCGCCGGTCCGCACCGACGTGCTCGAGCTGGGCCACCCCGACTCGCCCTACGGCCTGCGCGGGGTGGGGGAACCGCCGACCATCTCGTCCACCCCGGCGATCGTCGCGGCGGTCCGCGCCGCCACCGGCCGCCCGCTCACCCGCGTGCCGGTGCGCCCGGAGCACCTGGTCGGCCTCGAGTGAGCCCGCCGGGAAGCTCCAGGGGGGCCGTCAGCCGATAGTGGCGCCGAGCTCGGCGGCCGCGCGCTCGACCCGGGCGCGCAGCTCGCGCTTTTCCGAGTCGTCGAGCCAGGTGGCCTCGACGCCGTCGAGGGCGACGGCCACCATGTCGTCCCAGCCGTAGCCGAACGCCGCCATCACCGAGCGGTACTCCTCGCCGAGGTCGAGGTCGGTCAGGGCCGGGTCGTCGGTGTTGAGCGTCGCCAGCAGGCCGGCCTCCCGCATCCGCCGGTAGGGGTGGTCCTCGAGGCGCGGGACGGCGTTGGCGATGCGCACGTTGGAGTTCGGGCAGACGGTCAGCGGGACGCGCTCCCCGGCGAGCCGGCGGACCAGCTCAGGGTCCTGGACGCTCGTCAGGCCGTGGTCGATCCGCTCCGAGCCGAGCAGGTCGAGGCCGGCGCGGATGTAGCTCGGCGGCGTGGTCTCGCCCTGGTGCGAGGTGCGGCGCAGGCCGGCACGGCCGGCCAGCGCGAAGGCCTCGGCGAAGTCGGCCGGGTCGACGCCCTGCTCGGTGGAGTCCAGGCCGACGCCGATCACCCGGTCGCTGCCCGGGCTGCCCTGGCGGCGCAGCTCCACCAGGCGCTCGACCATCTCACGGCCGGCCGTCCCGCCGTAGGCCCGGTCGATCCCGGCGATCAGCGCGGCGCGCGCCCCGGTGTCCTTCTCGGCTGCCTCCAGGCCCTCGGCGAGCCCGGCGACGACCCCGCCAAGGTCCTGCCCCGCCGCCAGGTGCCGCGCGGGCGTGAAGAACGTCTCCCGGTAGACCAGCCCGTGGGCGGCGCCGTCGAGGATGCTCTCGTAGGCGAGGCGCGCCCAGTCGTCCCGGTCGGCCAGGGCGGACTGGACCAGCCAGAACACCTCCAGGAACGAGTCGAGGCTGGTGTAGCGGTACAGCTCGGTGGGGTCGGCGCTGGGCAGCGCCAGGCCGTTCTTGCCGGCCAGCTCCACCACGGTCGCCGGCCGCATGGTCCCCTCGACGTGGCAGTGCAGCTCGACCTTTGGCAGCCGGTCCAGGGCGGTGGCAACGTCCAACCAGGCCTCCTTCGTTGGGGCGGGTCGGGGCGGCACGCCGTGGCACGCCCGTGCCGCCGTTCCCCGCAGGCAAGCCGGCCGGCGGTCCGCTGTCAAGCCTCGAGGCGGCTGGTGCGACGTCGCCCCCAGGCGGGTGCATCTTCGCCGTGCTCACGTTCGGAGGGATCTCGTCCGATCGTGTAAGCGACGTCGGTCGAGGATACGGGAGGCGGCGTGGGGGGCCAGCAGTGGTCGCAGCATCGTGCCGCCAGCCGGCTGGCGACCGCCGGGCTGGCGGCCGTGCTGGTGGTGTTGACCGGGTTTGCGCTGTGGGCGGCGTTCAGCACCAACCGGGCCGCCCGCCGCGCCGACTGGCTCAACCGCCTGAGCGACGCCTACCAGCAGGCCCGCTTCGCGGTGGCGGCCGAGGAGTCGCTGGAGCGCAAGTACCGCCTGGAGCCCGGCCCCGAGGTCCGGGCCAGGTACCAGCAGGCGGCCGCGTCGCTGCTGGCCACGCTGGACCAGGTGCACGAGATCGGCGACCGGGAGGACCGGGCGCTGGAGGAGCGGGTCGACGCCGAGCACGTCGGCTACCTGGCGGCGACCGAGCGGATGTTCGCCGCCGTGGACGCCGGCGACGCCAAGCGGGTGCTGGCCATCGACGGCCGCGAGTCCGAGCCGGTCTTCGGGTCGATCGAGGCCCAGGTCGACGCGGCCGCCGAGGCGCACCACGCCGCGGCCCTGGCCGGGCTGCGCACGCTGCGCCGCCAGGAGACGTTCGTGGTCGCGGCCACCCCGGTGGCGTTCGCGGCCGGGCTCGGCCTGCTCGGCGTGTTCTGGGCGATCATGGTCGGCTACCAGCGGCGCACCGAGCAGCAGGCCGCCGAGAACCAGCACCTGGCGTTGCACGACGCGCTCACCGGGCTGCCCAACCGCACGCTGCTGCGCGACCGCATCGGGCAGGCGATCCGGCAGGCCGACCGGGACCTGACCCCCACGGCGCTGCTGCTCATCGACCTGGACCGGTTCAAGGAGGTCAACGACACCCTCGGCCACCACTACGGCGACCAGCTGCTCGTCCAGGTCGGCCAGCGGCTGCGGGCGGCACTGCGTGAGGTCGACACCGTCGCGCGGCTGGGCGGCGACGAGTTCGCGGTGCTGCTGCCCAGGCTCGCCACCGACGACGGTGCCGTGAAGGTCGCCACCAAGCTGCAGGCCGTGCTGGAGGAGTCGTTCGTGGTCGAGGGGCTGGCCCTGGACGTCGAGGCGAGCATCGGCATGGCCGTCTACCCCGACCACGCGGGCGAACCCGACGAGCTGCTGCAGCGCGCCGACATCGCCATGTACGTCGCCAAGGACACCCACGCCGGGTTCGTGCTGTTCGACCCCTCCCTGGACCGGCACAGCCCGCGGCGGCTCGCGCTGCTGGGGGAGCTGCGCCGCGCCATCGAGCAGGGGCAGCTGGTGCTGCACTACCAGCCCAAGGTCGACGCGCACAGCGGCGCGGTCCTCGGCGTGGAGGCGCTGGTGCGCTGGCAGCACCCGGAGCACGGCCTGATCCCGCCTGCCGAGTTCATCCCGCTGGCCGAGCGGACGGGGCTGATCACCCCGCTGACCCACTACGTGCTCGACGCCGCGCTGCACCAGTGCCGCGACTGGCGGCGCGCCGGCCACGAGCTGGCGGTCGCGGTCAACGTCTCCGCCCGCCGGCTGCTGGACCTGGCGTTCCCTGACGAGGTCGCCGCCACGCTCGCCACCTGGGGCGTTCCGCCGGAGCTGCTGATCGTGGAGATCACCGAGAGCACCCTCATGGCCGACCCGACCCACGCCCTCGAGGTGCTGGGCCGGCTCAACGACATGGGCGTGCAGGTGGCGATCGACGACTTCGGCACCGGGTACTCGTCGATGGCCTACCTCAAGAGCCTTCCGGTGCACGAGCTCAAGGTCGACCGTTCGTTCGTGTCGCAGATGACCAGCAGCACCCGCGACGCCGTCATCGTGCGGTCCACCGTGGACCTGGGCCGCAACCTCGGCCTGCGGGTGGTCGCCGAGGGCGTCGAGGACCCCGCCACCCGGGACGAGCTCGACGCGCTGGGCTGCGACGCGATCCAGGGCTTCTACGTCTGCCGGCCGGTGCCGCCCGACGAGCTCCTCCGTTGGCTGGGGCGCCGGGCCGGCGCGCAGCCGGTGCTCAGCCGCGCTCGCCGGTCTGGTACACCTCGGGCTTGAGCGTGGCGATGAACGGCAGGTTGCGGTAGCGCTCGGCGTAGTCGAGCCCGTAGCCCACCACGAACGCGCTGGGGATGTCGAAGCCCTTGTAGCGCACCTTGAGGTCCGTCTGGAGCTGCTCGGGCTTGGTGAGCAGGACGCACACCTCGAGCGACGCCGGGCGGCGCGGGTGCAGCGTCTCCACCAGGTAGTCGAGGGTCAGCCCGGAGTCGACGATGTCCTCGATCAGGATCACGTGCCGGCCGTTGAGGTCGGTGTCCAGGTCCTTCAGCAGCCGCACCACCCCGGAGCTCTCGGTGGCCGCGCCGTAGCTGGACACCGCCATGAAGTCGACCTCGTGGGGCACGGTGAGGGCGCGGCAGAGGTCCGCCATCATGATCACGGCCCCCTTGAGCACCCCGACGAGCAGCACCTCGCGGCCCCGGTAGTCCTGCGAGATGCGGGCCGCCAGCTCGGCCACCTTCTCCTGGATGCGCCGCTCGTCGAGCAGCACCGCCTCGATGTCTTGCTCGTACACGCCTGCTCCTCGTCCCGTCGGCCGCCGGGCCAAGCCTAACGGCTCGCCGGGGCGCGGTCAGCGGCCCTGTGTGGCCGCGCCGCCGAGGGCGGGGTTCTGGCGGGTGGGGAGGACCAGGAAGGTGGTGGCGTCGGCCGCCGCGGCGCCGCCGAGCAGGGTGGTCGCCGGGGCCTGGGTGGTGCCGGTGGTCGCCGAGGCATCGGTGGTGCTGGGCGTCTCGGTCGTGGTGGTCGCGGCGGCCGCTGCCTGATCGGCGGGCTCGACCAGGAGGCGGCGGGGCCCGACGACGTCCTTGCGGAAGATCAGCAGGGCGGCCTGGAAGGCTCCGTCGCCCGCCACGGTCACGGTGGCCTGGCCGATGCCGTGGTCCCAGCGCAGCAGCAGGCGCGCGCCCGGCGCGAAGCCGCTGCCGGCGACCTGGACGACCGTGCCGGGCACGCCGGTGGTCGGGCTGACGGTGACGGGGACGGCGGCCGCGGTGGCCGGTCCGGCCCGCGCCTTGGCCCAGCCGGCGGCGACGGGGACGAGCAGCAGCACGCCCACGGCCGGCAGCAGCCGTCGGTTGCGCCAGCCGGCGGTCACGGTCCCGTCGTCTGGGTGGCCGCGCCGGTGGTCTGCGTCGCGGGCTCGGTGGTCGGCGGCGCCTGGCCCTGCTGCCCCTGCCCGAGCGCGGCGAGGAAGCCCACGAAGGCGACGGACTCCTCGCAGGTCTGCGCCCCCTGCCTGCCGGCCTTGTCGCAGTTCACCTCGACGACCAGGTCGACCCCCTGCAGCAGGATCGGGGCGACGAAGTGGTAGTCGAGGTCGCGCAGGTTCTCGAGGGCCTCGACCAGGATCACCTGGTCGCCCCGCTTGACCGTCAGGCTGCCGCTGTCGCCGTTGGGGTTCTGCAGCACCAGGTCGGTGACCGACAGGGCCTGGTCCTTCTTGACGTCGAAGGCCTCCTGGGTGGGCTGGCCGTTGCCCGGCGAGTCGTTGACCGCGATGCGGTCGTTGACCGGCGCGCCGAGCGGTCCGGTTCCCGGCAGGGTGGTGTCGGTGGGGTTGCCGGTCGCCGGGTTGTTGATCGACGGCATCGAGGTGCCGACCGCCTGCGCGAGCTGCTGGATGTTCTTGTCGGCGGCCTGCAGCGGCGCGGCGACGGCCTGGGTGGCGGCGTTCTCCACCGTCGGCTTGAGCACCACCCGCCAGACCACCGCCGCGCCCATCAGCAGGGCGAGGCCGACGGCGACCGCGCGCGGCACCCAGCCGGGGATCATCGGCTCCTGCATCATCGACCCGTCCAGCGCCGTCGGGCTGGCGCCGTCGGGCTGGACGGTCACCTGGAACGGGATGGTCCGCGGGGTGCCGCGCCACAGCAGCTGGCGGGCCTGGACCCGCACCTTGGCGAAGGAGGCCTGACCGGGCGCGGTGGCGAGGCGCCGCGGCGCCACCGCGAAGGTGAGCAGCTTGTCCGGGTCGGCGGCGCTGACCCGCGACTCGACCACGCTGTTGCCGCGGTTGTTGTACGACAGGTCGTGCCATGCCGACCTGCGGCCCCGCGAGGTCCGCGGCGACAGCTCCGCGAACGCGTCGACGAAGCGGCTGACCTCGAGGCTACCCTCCTCGACGACCGAGCCCTCCGGGTCCTCCTGCGACCCGACCCTGACCGCGAACGGCACCATGCCGGCGGGGACGTCGGCCGAGCGCGGCGGCCGGAACCACACCTGCACGCTCTCCTCGGCGTCGGGGAACAGCGACAGGCTCCCCGGCTCGACCGTCGACCACGCCGCCGCGTCGCCGAGCACCTCGAAGCTGAACTGGTCGACCACGGTCCCGTTGTTGCGGACCTTGACCTCGCAGCTCACCTCCTCGCCGGCCTCGACGGCCAGGGAGGGGCTGGACAGCACAGCGGTAGCGCCCATGGGCGCAACCGTAGCCGAGCGCCGCGGCCGGGCCAGGGGCTCGGCGCCCAGACATTCGGGCAAGAAGCAATGCCCGTTGAGTCCTGGTGAAGCGTCGGGAAAGCACCCTATGGGACGGTGCCGAGCCAACCGGTCCTGCTCTTCGGAAGGAGTACCGATGCCCGAACGGATCCCGGTGGCCGTCTACGCCCGTGACCCGATCTCCCAGGCCGGCATCGCCAGCCAGCTCCGCACCCGGCCTGAGGTGGTGGTGGCGGAGAACGGCGACGCCGCGGCGGCCACGGTCGCGATCGTGGTGGCCGACGAGGTCGACGACCAGACCATCCAGACGATGCGAGCGGTACAGCGCGGCGGCTGCAGGCGGGTGCTGCTGGTCGCGACGCGGCTGGACGACGGCGCCCTGCTCAGCGCCGTCGAGGCGGGCGCGTGCGGCATGCTGCGCCGCTCCGAGGCGGTGACCGAGCGGCTGCTCGGCGCGATCCGCACCGCGGCCGCCGGCGACGGCACCGTCCCGCCCGACCTCCTCGGACGCCTGCTCGACCAGGTCGGCCGCCTGCAGCGCCAGGTGCTCGCCCCACGCGGCCTCACCTTCGCCGGGCTGACCGACCGCGAGACCAAGGTGCTGCGGCTGGTCGCCGACGGCTACGACACCAACGAGATCGCCTCGACCCTCGCCTACTCCGAGCGCACGGTGAAGAACGTCATCCACGACGTCACCGCCAGGCTGCAGCTCCGCAACCGCTCCCACGCGGTCGCCTACGCGCTGCGCGCCGGGCTGATCTGAGGGGCGCCAATGCGGTATGGCTGCGCGGACGACCCGGGAGGCGACCGCGCAGCCGCTGTCCACACGGGGGCTACCGCTCGGCTCTGCGTGGCCCCCCGCCGCTTGGGTTGGGGCCTCGCTCCGGAGCCCCCGGACCCCCGGCCAGGGGTTCAGCCAAGAGGAGGCGGGCGCCCGGCATGGGCAGGTCGAGCTCGACCTCGACGCAGCCGCCTCGGGGGTGGAGGGTGCGGGGCGGCTCGGCCTCGTCGAGCCGGTCGGCCGCGCGCAGCGCGGCCCAGCCGTCGGCGTCGGGCCAGTCTGGGCTGCCGAGCGCGCGCCAGGTGGCCTGGATGTTGCCGTGGCGCTCGTCCACCCGGTGCTGGCGCAGGCGGTAGGCGGGTGCGGTCAGGCCGTCGACCCGGACGGTGACGCGGCGGTCGAGGCGGGCGTCGCCGGCGAGCTTGCCCTGGTCGAGGGTGCCGTTCCAGAGCAGCACGGCCACCTGCCCGCGCGGGTCACCGGTGGCGAGCGCATCCACCAGCCCGCCCGCGCCGTCGCCCTCGAGCGCGACCTCCAGCCGCTCGGGGCCGAGCCGGCTCAGCAGCCACAGTGCCCAGAACCGCGGCTTGCGCAGGTTGCCGACCGTGAGCAGGCCGAAGCCGCCGTGGAACAGCGAGGGCGGCCGCCCCAGCTCCTCGAAGTGGTCGGAGACCACCCAGTAGGAGAGCGCGTCGGCCGAGCCGAGCGCGGCCTTGACGCCGCGGAGCACGAACGGCGCGCCGAAGGTGGCGTCGCTCACCGGCGCGAAGTGGGTCGGGGTGACGCCCCACTCGGTCCACCACACGGGCAGGCCCGGCCTGCCCGCCGCGCGGGTCACCGGCCGGAAGTCGAGCGGCGCGTTGCCGTAGGTGTGGGTGGAGACGAAGTCGACCGGCACGCCGGCCTGGTCGGCGTGGGCGAGCAGGTCGCCGACCCAGCCGGCGGCGGCGCTGCCGGGGCCGCCGACCCGCAGGCGCTGGTCGACCGCCTTCACCGCCCTGGCCGCCTCGTCGTACAGGCGGAAGTAGTCGGCCTTGGTGCCGGTCCAGAAGACCTCGAGGTTGGGCTCGTTCCAGACCTCGAAGCCCCAGCGGGCGACCTCCTCGGCGCCGTAGCGCTCGACCAGGTGGCGGGCGAGCTGGCCGCAGAGCCGCCCCCAGGCGGCCCAGTCGGCCGGCGGCGAGATGATCGCGCGGTAGGCGAAGACGGTCGCCTCCGGGTCGCTGGCCAGCTCCCGCGGCATGAACGACAGCTCCACCACCGGCCGCAGGCCGAGGCCGAGCAGGTGGTCGTAGACGGCGTCGAGGCCGGCGAAGTCTGGCTCCCGGTCCGGCCCGAACGCCACCATCTCGGGCAGGAAGGTCCCGTGCGCGCGCACGCTCGCGCAGCCCAGCTCGTCGCGGGCGATCTCGAGGGCGGCGGTCAGCTCGTTGCCGACGTCGGCGCCGCCCGGTCCGTCGCCGTGCTCGCGGAGCAGGGACAGGTGCTCGCAGCCGAGCATGCGGCGCCACACCGGCCGCAGCGGCCCCAGCGTGGCGCCGGCGTCGACGCGGACGGCGACCGTGCCGGCCGGGCCGGCGAGGGCCGCCGCCTCGACCGGGTCACCGAGGGCGCCGGCGCCCGCCTCGGTCCAGGACGCCACCGCGTACCAGCGCGGCTCCCCAGGGCTGCCGGTGGTGTCCGCCAGCGGCGGCGCCGGCACGGCCAGCACGTCGCCGCCGCCGTGGTCGAGCGGGGCGAACGGCCCGGCCGCGCCGGCGGCCACGTGGACCAGGTAGCCGATGGCGCCGCCGACCGGCTCCCAGTCGAGCGTCACGTGGCCGGCACCGCAACGGGCGCGCAGCCTGGCCGGCGGCGGCAGGCCGCCGGCGGCCGCCAGGCCCGCCTCCAGCCCCTGCCGCTGTCCGCTGTCGCTCAAGGTCACCCTCGCCGTGGAGGTGGTGCTAGCCCTTCAGCCCGGTCATGGCGATGCCCTGGGTGAACAAGCGCTGCAGCGCCAGGAAGACGGCCAGGATGGGCAGGACCAGGACGGCCGAGCCGGCCATCAGCACGCCCGGCTCGGGGTGGTTGGGGTCGGTGGCGAAGTTGGCCAGCGCCACCGGGAGGGTGAACATGCCCTGGTCGGTGGTGACCACCAACGGCCAGATGAAGTTGTTCCACGAGGCCAGGAACGTGAGGATGCCCAGGGTGGCGAGGGCGGGGCCGCACAGCGGCATGGCGACCCGCCAGAACAGGTAGAACTCGCCGGCGCCGTCGACCCGTCCCGCGTCCAGCAGCTCGTCGGGGATCTGCAGCATGAACTGGCGCATCAGGAACACGCCGAAGGGACCGGCGGCGAACGGCAGGATCAGGGCGGGGAAGCTGTTGACCAGGTTCAGCCGGCTCATCAGCACGAACATCGGCACCAGCGTCACCGTGCTCGGGACCAGCAGCGTGCCCAGCACCAGGGCGAACAGCGGGCGCCGGCCGGGGAAGCGGAGCTTGGCGAGCGCGTAGCCCAGCATCGAGCAGAACAGCAGGTTGGCGACGGTGACGAAGCCGGCGACCACGGCCGAGTTGGCGAAGTAGCGGGCGAAGTCGAGCTCGGCGAACAGCTCGCGGTAGTTCGCCCTGGTGGGGTGGTGGGGCAGCCAGGTCGGCGGCCGCGAGGCCAGCTCCGGGGTGGTCTTGAAGGAGGAGAGCAGCATCCACACGAACGGCGCGATCAGCAGCACCAGCCCGACCGCGAGGCCGCCGGTGACGAGCCAGGTCGCGCGCCGGGTGCGGGCGCGCTGGCTCATGGGCCAACGCCCGCTGGCCGCGCTCACGTCGCGCTCCTGAACAGGCGCAGCTGGATCACGGTGAGCACCACGATCGCGATGAACAGCACGTAGGCGATGGCGCCGGCGTACCCGAGGTTGAAGAACTTGAATCCCTGCTCCCACATGAGCATGGCGACCGAGACGGTGCGGTCGAGCGGGCCGCCGCCGGTCATCACGAACGGCTCCTCGAACAGCTGCAGGTAGCCGGCCGAGGTCACCACCGCCACGAACGCCATGGTGGGGCGCAGCAGCGGCAGGGTGACGTGGCGGAACTCCCGCCAGCGGCCGGCGCCGTCGATGCGGGCCGCCTCCAGGGTCTCGGTGGGGATGCCCTGCAGCCCCGCCAGGAAGATCACCATGGCGAAGCCGAGGTTGCGCCAGGCGGCGATGCCGATGATCGCCGGCATCGCCAGGGCGGGCGTGCCGAGCCAGTCGGCGGTCGGCAGCCCGACCGCGTGCAGCGCCGAGTTGAGCAGGCCGTAGTCCACGTCGAGCACGTAGCGCCACACCACCGCGATCGCCACGATGCTGGTCACCACCGGGGTGTAGTAGCCCACCCGGAACAGCGTCCGCAGCTTGGCCATCCTGGAGTTGAGCCCGACCGCCGCGGCCAGGCCGAGCGCCATCGTCAGCGGCACGCCGACCACCACGAAGTAGGCGGTGTTCAGCGCCGAGGTGTGGAAGCGCTGGTCGCTCAGCAGGTCCCTGTAGTTGCCCAGGCCGACGAACTTGGCGGCCGAGAAGTCGGCCACCGCGCCGAGGCTGAAGTCGGTGAAGCTGATCACCAGCGAGGCGACGATCGGCCCGGCCAGGAAGACGACGAACAGCACCAGGTAGGGCGCCGCGAAGCCGTAGCCGGTGAGCGTCTGCCGCAGCAGGCGGCGCGCCTTGCGCCCGCCGCCGCGGGTGCCTGGCTGCCGCGCGCCAGCCCCCGCGGTGGCGGGCGTGGCCGCGGTCGGGGGAGCCGCCACCGGCGGCTCCCCC
>DASUZB010000118.1:0-24576 GCA_036377075.1 Actinomycetes bacterium
GCCCAGAGGTGACGGGGCCGTCGGGTGCTGGCAGCGGCGTCGCGCCGTGGTGAAGAATGGCCGCGCCTGCCCGTGGGTCGGGTCCGGGCAGGCCACCGAGCACGAACGAGGAGGACTTGATGGGCAACATCCGCGTGGGCGTCAACGGCTTCGGCCGCATCGGGCGCAACTTCTTCCGCGCCGCAAGGAAGGCCGCCGACGTCTCCAGGCACGACCAGGACGTCGAGATCGTCGCCGTCAACGACCTCACCGACAACCGCACCCTGGCCCACCTGCTCAAGTACGACTCCACCTTCGGCCGCCTCGACGCCGAGGTCGGCTACGACGAGCAGTCGATCACGGTCGACGGCAAGAGCTTCCGCGCCTTCGCCGAGCGCGACCCGGCCAACCTGGCCTGGGGCGACCTCGGCGTCGACGTGGTGATCGAGTCGACCGGCCGCTTCACCGACCGGGACCATGCCGCCCTGCACCTCAAGGGCGGCGCCAAGAAGGTGATCATCTCCGCCCCGGCCAAGAACGAGGACGTCACCATCGTCATCGGGGTCAACGAGGAGGCCTACGACCCGGCCAGCCACGACATCATCTCCAACGCGTCCTGCACCACCAACTCGGTGGTGCCGATGGCCAAGGTCCTGCTCGACAGCTTCGGCATCGAGAAGGGCTTCATGACCACCATCCACGCCTACACCAACGACCAGGTGATCCTCGACTTCCCCCACAAGGACCTGCGCCGCGCCCGTTCGGCGGCGGTCAACACCATCCCCACCAGCACCGGCGCGGCCAAGGCCAGCGCGCTGGCCATCCCCGAGCTCAAGGGCAAGCTCGACGGCATCTCCCTGCGCGTGCCGGTGGTCGACGGCTCGCTCACCGACCTCGCCGTGGTGCTCGGCCGGGAGACCACCAAGGAGGAGGTCAACGACGCCTTCCGCAAGGCCGCCGAGGGCGACTTCGCCGGCATCATCCGCTACTCGGAGGACCCGATCGTCTCCTCCGACATCATCGGCGACGCAGCCTCCTGCATCTTCGACTCGCCGCTGACGCAGGCAAACGGCAACCTCGTCAAGGTGTTCGGCTGGTACGACAACGAGTGGGGCTACTCCAACCGGCTGGTCGACCTCGCCCAGATCATCGGCGGCCAGCTCTAGCCCGCCGCGACGTCCAGCGCCCCGGCCCAGCGCCGGGGCGCCCGGTTGAGGAGGAGGCGCAGTGGAGCTCCGCACCGTCGACCAGGCCGACGTCCACGGCAGGCGGGTCCTCGTCCGCAACGACTTCAACGTCCCCCTCGACGAGCACGGCCAGGTCACCGACGACCTGCGCGTGCGCGCCGCGGTCCCGACCCTGCGCCGGCTGCTCGACGCGGGCGCCAGGGTGATCTGCTGCTCCCACCTCGGCCGTCCCAAGGGCAAGCGGGACGAGCGCTTCTCGCTCGCGCCGGTGGTACCGGTGCTCGCCCGCCAACTCGGCCGCGAGGTCCGCTTCGTCGACGACGTGGCCGGCGACCAGGCCAGGGCCGCCGCCCAGGAGCTGGCCGACGGCGAGGTGCTGCTGCTGCAGAACCTGCGCTTCGAGCCGGGGGAGACGGCCAACGACCCCGGGTTCGCCGAGCGGCTCGCTGCCCTCGCCGAGCTGTACGTGGACGACGCCTTCGGCGCCGCCCACCGCGCCCACGCCTCGGTCGTCGGCGTCGCCGAGCGCCTGCCCGCCTACGCCGGCCTGCTGCTCGCCGGCGAGGTCCGCGAGCTGAGCCGGCTGCTCGAGCAGCCTGAGCGGCCGTTCGTGGCGGTGCTCGGCGGCAACAAGGTCTCCGACAAGCTGGCCGTGCTCGACAACCTGCTCGGCCGGGTCGACGCCCTGGCCATCGGCGGCGGCATGTGCTTCACCTTCCTGGCCGCGCAGGGCCTCGGGGTGGGCGACTCGCTGTTCGAGCCCGACCTCCTCGACGCCGTCCGCGAGCTCGCCGCCAGGGCCGAGCGGGACGGCAAGCGCCTGCTGCTGCCGAGCGACGTGGTGGTCGCCGACGCCTTCGCCGAGGACGCCAACCACCGCACCGTGCCCGCCGACGGCATCGAGCCGGGCTGGCGCGGCCTCGACATCGGCCCGAAGAGCGCCCAGGCCTACGCCGACGAGGTCGCCGGTGCCCGCACCGTGTTCTGGAACGGGCCCATGGGCGTGTTCGAGTGGGCGCCGTTCGCGGCCGGCACCCGCCGGGTCGCCGAGGCGGTCGCCGCCAGCGGCGCCTACACCGTCGTCGGCGGCGGCGACTCGGCCGCGGCAGTGGCCGAGCTGGGCCTCGCCGACCGGATCGACCACCTGTCCACCGGCGGCGGCGCCAGCCTGGAGCTGCTCGAGGGCAAGACCCTGCCCGGCGTCGCCGCCATCCCGAGCGCCTAGGGAGGTGGGCCGTAGCCGCGCGCTGGATGGACTTCAGGAGCGACGAGGGAGCCCCTGGGCGACCGAGGAGCGACGAGGGAAGCCAGCGCATGGAGCGGCGCAGGCCCACCGACCGTTTGAGCAAAGGAGCCGCCCGATGCCCCGCCGCCCCCTGATCGCCGGCAACTGGAAGATGCACAAGAACCACCTCGAGGCGATCCAGCTCACCCAGAAGACCGCCTGGGCGCTGGCCAAGGAGGACACCGACGCCGTCGACGTGGTCGTCTGCCCGCCGTTCATCGACCTGCGTTCGGTGCAGACCCTGATCGAGAGCGACCACCTGCCGCTCGGCTTCGGCGCGCAGAACTGCCACCCCGAACCGCAGGGCGCCTACACCGGCGAGGTGTCCGCGCCGATGCTCGCCAAGCTCGGCTGCTCCTACGTGATCGTCGGCCACTCCGAGCGGCGCCAGTACTTCGCCGAAACCGACGAGCTGGTCAACCGCAAGGCCAAGGCGGTGCTCGCGGCCGGGATGCAGCCGATCGTCTGCGTCGGCGAGACCCTGGAGCAGCGCGAGGCCGGCGCGACCGCGGCGGTGGTCGGCGGCCAGGTGCGCGGCTCCCTCGCCGGCCTGTCGGCCGACCAGGTCGCCGGCCTGGTGGTCGCGTACGAGCCCGTGTGGGCGATCGGCACCGGCCGGGCCGCCACCGCCGCCGACGCCCAGGAGACCATCGCCCTGGTGCGCGCGACGGTCGGGGAGCTGGCCGGCGCCGGCCCCGCCGAGGCCGTGCGGATCCAGTACGGCGGCAGCGTCAAGGCCGGCAACGCCGAGGAGCTGATGGCCCAGCCCGACGTCGACGGCGCCCTGGTCGGCGGCGCCAGCCTCGACGCCGACGAGTTCGCCGCGATCGTCAAGGCCGCCGCCAAGCACGCCGGCCGCTGACCGCCGCGCAGCGCCCCCGGTTGGCCGCAGGCAGCCCGACCGCTACACTCCCGGGTGGCTTCGCGCCCTTCGAGGGCGTTCCCAGCACCCGCAACGGCAGCAAGGAAGCGCACCCATGATCCCGCTCCTGGTCGTCATCCACGTGATCGCGTCGCTGACGCTGATCCTGTTCATCCTGCTGCACGCCGGCCGCGGCGGCGGGCTGTCGGACATGTTCGGCGGCGGCATGAGCACCACCCTCGGCGGCTCGACCGTGGTCGAGCGCAACCTCGACCGGCTCACCGTCGGCGCGGCGACCGTGTTCGGCGCGACCAGCGTCTTCCTCGCCCTCATGCTGGCCCCCAAGACCGGGCAGTAGCCCGCGGTGCGGCCAGGCCGCTCGGCGCTGGCCCTGCTCGCCGCCGCCTCGCTGCTGGCCGCGTGCACCGGCCACGACGGCCCGCTCGGCCGAGGCGGCGGCCGGGACGAGGGCCCGCCGCCGCGAAAGGGCGGCACCCTCGCGATCGCCCTGGTCGAGCCGGCCTCGCTCGACCCCGGCAGGGCCGCCACCCCGGAGGAGCTGCTGCTCGCCGCGAACCTGTTCGACGGGCTCACCGCCCTGGACGGGCAGGGCAACGTGCGGCCGGCCGCCGCCGCCTCCTGGACCGCCGACCCGCACCGGCAGCGCTGGGAGTTCAAGCTGCGCGCCGGCGCCAGGTTCGCCGACGGCACGCCCGTCCAGGCGGCCGACTTCAAGTTCGCCTGGGAGCGCCTGGTCGACCCGCGCACCGGCCCCCGCTCGCGCGACCTGACCGGCCTGCTGGCCGAGGTGAAGGGCTACGACGCGCTGGCGGCGGGCCGGGCGGCCGGCCTCGCCGGGGTGACGGCGCCCGACCCGGCGACCCTGGTCGTCGAGCTGGCCCAGCCACTGGCCGACTTCCCGGCGGTGGTCGCCCACCCGCGGCTCGCGCCGCTGCCGCGCGCCCTGGTCGCGCGCGACCCCAAGGGGTTCGCCGCCAGGCCGCCGGGCAACGGCCCCTTCGCCCTCGCCGCCCCTAGGACCCCGGGCAAGCCGCTCGACCTGCTCCGCAACCCGGCCTGGACGGGCCGCCAGGCCTGGCTCGACAAGGTCCACGTCGACCTCGTGCCCGACCAGCAGACCGCCTGGCTGGAGTTCCAGGACGGCCTGGTGAAGTTCGCCCCTGTCCCGCTCGACCAGGCCTCGGCGGCCGCTGCCGTCTACGGCAACTCGACCGACGGCAGCACCCGCCCCGGCTTCCTCCAAGGTCCCGAGCTGACCACCTGGTCGCTCGGCCTCGACGTCCGCGCCAAGCCGTTCAACGATCCGGACGCGCGGCGAGCCGTCTCGCTGGCCCTCAACCGCGCCCTGATCGCCTCGGCCTTCGCCGGCACGTGGTTCCCCGCCACCGGCGTCGTCACCGACGGCGTGCCCGGCGCCCGCGCGTCCGCCTGCCCGTCCTGCGGCCACGACCCGGTGCAGGCGAAGTCCCTGGCCGGCCGCGCCGGCCTCGGTCGCTTCACCCTGACCGTCCCCGACGACCAGCTCGACCGCCGCATCGCGGAGCTGGCCGCCAGGGACCTCCACGCCGCCGGCATCCAGATCCGCCTCGACCCGGTCGCCCCCGGCGCCTACGCCGCCCGCCTGCGCCGCGGTGGCCTGCAAGCCTTCGCGCTCGGCTGGACCGCCGACTACCCGCGCCAGGACGCCTTCCTGTTCCCGCAGTTCGCCGGCGGCGGCCGCGACAACCTGACCGGCTTCAAGGACCCCGCCGTCGACCACCTGCTCGCCCAGGCCCGCTCCACCCCGGACGACCCGGCCCGCACCAAGCTCTACCAGCAGGCCGAGGACGCCGTCCTGACCCAGCTCCCGGTGATCCCGGTGCTGTGGCAGCGCCACGCCGCGGTCCTCGCCCCCGGCCTGCGCGGCTTCGACCTCACCCCCCAGGGCGTGGTCGACCTCGCCGAGGTCAGCCTGACGAATTGAGGGAGGGCGCCCGACTTCCCCTTTGCTACAATCCGGCAGCACCCAGCGGTGCGCCACGTCGGAGTGGCGGAATAGGCAGACGCGCTAGGTTGAGGGCCTAGTGCCCGAATAGGGCGTGGGGGTTCAAGTCCCCCCTCCGACACCGAACAGGTGTTTGGTGCCGAGTTCGGCGGCCTCTGATTCTTGCTACGGAGCGGGACGCTCGGCCCGTGTCAAGGGACTCCGCCAGTCAAGGTTGCCTTGGTCGCGGAGGACGAGGCCGCGATCGCCGGTGAAAGGGTCGCAGGATGGACCGTGCTGGGGTGCAGGCGTGGGTTGCGCTGTACGAGCGGGCGTGGCGAACGCCCGGCACCGAGCTGCTGGCCGAGCTGTTCGCGCCCGAGGCGACCTACCAGACCGCGCCCTTTGAGGAGCCCTTCCACGGGCTGCCCGCCATCGCCGCCATGTGGGAGGCCGAACGCGAGGGACCCGGGGAGGTCTTTGCCATGGATGGCGAGGTCGTGGCGGTCGAGGGTGCCATTGGCGTGGTGCGGCTCGAGGTCCGCTACGGCGACCCGGTGCGCCAGACCTACCGGGACCTGTGGGTGGTCCGGTTCGATGTGCAAGGCCGGTGCCTGGCCTTCGAGGAGTGGCCGTTTTGGCCGCCGGGCGCCAGGGGTGGCTGGATCGAAGGTCCGCGAGCTGGCCCGTCGTCCCCGTAGGTTCTGTGGCAAGGCCAAAGGAGCAGGTCGCGCACGATCACGGTTCACCGTGTCTGGCAATGGGAGCCTGCCTCTCTCCCCTGGTGGTGGAGCGGTTGCGGTCGAGCAGTCGCATGAAGATCAGAAGGCTGCTCACCAGCAACGCTGGCACGTAGATGGTCACGATCACCCAGTTCACGCCAAGCACGTACGTGAACACGCTGAAGCGCATCGATTGGATGATCGCGTTCACCGTGTCGAGCATGCCGACGGTGACGCACAGCCAGACGAATGCGACGGCGCGGGGGAGGCGGGCGCGAAGGGCGACCAACGCCAGCAGGGCGAGGACTGCCGTTGTCAGGTCGCCATATCCGATCATCGTCCGGAATTCCGACGGCACGCCGGGGCCGACCGCGCCCGGAGCGAGGATCGTCCCGCCGACGATGCGAAATGCATGGACCCACAGTAGTGGCGCCAGGGCCAACTCCCGTGGCAGTCCGGACAAGCGTGGCGCTACGTACCAGAATGCGATGAGCGAATACACCACCAAGCTCAACGTGAACTGAATCCCGAAGAGCACGATCGGCTCCATCGTCCGTCCTCCTGGGTCACCAGAGAATCGAGTTCGCGAACGTGCCAGTCCGCGGTGGGACGTCAGACTTGCGGTGCCGGCTGCTCGCCGCGGAAGACGGCGGCGTGCCGCATGGCGAACTGCTCGAAGCTGGTCGCCGGCCGCCCGAGGATCGTCTGGACGACGGGTGAGACCTGCGCCTCCTTGCCCTTGCGCCGCTCGGCGAACAGCTCGGCCAGCGCCTCGGCGGTGAACGGGGGCACGCCGGCCGCAAGCTGGGCGCTGGTTGCTTGCTCGGGAGCGACGTTGACGTACTGGATCGTCTTGCCGGTGGCGGTTGAGAGCTTGTCGGCGACCTCGGCCATGCTGAGCGCCTCGGGGCCGGTGAGGGGGTAGACGGCCCCCTCGTGCCCCGTGCCGGTGAGGATGGTGGCGGCGACCTCGGCGATGTCGCCGACGTCGATCGACGCGATCCTGGCGTCCTCCATGGGCAGCAGCAGCCTCCCGGTGGCGACGATCGACGGCACCTGCCGGAAGTACGCGTGCATGAACTCGCCGGCGCGCAGGTGCGTGAACGCCATCCCCGAGGACTCCAGCCGGCGCTCGACCTCGCCGTGCATCCGGGCGTACCGGAAGGGGGAGTGGAGGTCCGGAATGATGCCGGAGAGCTTGACGACGTGCCCGACGCCCGCCTTCGCGGCGGCGTCGATGAAGTTCGACTGGACGTCGAGCATCGCGCGGTCCGCGGAGGAGATCAGCATGGCGCGGTCCACGCCGCGCAGCGCCTGGGTGAGCGTCGCGGGACGCGCCATGTCACCTTCCACGACCTCGACCCCCGGCAGGGTGGATAGCCCTTCGGCCCGGCTGGGGCTGCGCACCAGGGCGCGCACGGGGACGCCCGCTGCCGACAGTCGGCGGACCAGCGCGCCGCCGTTCAGCCCGGTGGCACCGGTCACGAGGATCATCGTCGGCCGGCCACGCCGAGCTGGCGCATCATCGACGCCATGTCGACCAGGCCCCAGTGTTCGGCGATCAACCCATCGTCGGTGAAGCGGCAGAAGTCGGTGTTGCTGATCGTGAACGACTTCCCCGTCGGCGGGATCCCCATGAACTCGCCGCGGTGGGTACCCTCCACGCTGGTGAACGCGCCGACCATGTCACCCTCGGCGACCATGAGGTCGGTGGTGAACCGCAGGTCCGGGAAGGCCCCGATGAGCATGCGGAACAGTTTCTTGAACCCCTCGCGGTCGCGGGTGAACTCGGGCGGGAACGTCGGGTCGTGGTCGGGTCGGTCAGGGGTGATCAGCTGGTCGGCCGCGTCGACGTCGTGCCCGTTCATGACCTCGTCGTAGAGGCGCTGCAGGTTGGCCTTGTTGCGCTCGGCACCGGTCATTGGACCTCCTCGATCTCGAACGTCGGGCCTCCTCCGGCGGCTGCCCACGGGTCGGGTCCCGGGTCGTGGCCTGCCGCGGCCAGCGCGAGTCGCGCCAGGTAGTGCGCCCATCCCGCGGCGCTGCCGCGCCGGACCTGCTGCGGTACGCCGCGGTGGACCAGGCGCAGCAGCGTGCCGTCGCCGTCCGGGGACAGCGTGACCTCGACCATGCTGGGGGCGGGTGGCGTCGCCGCGCCCTCGTCATCCCATTCCCAGGTGAACACGATGCGGCGGGGCCGATCGATCTCGACGTACTGGCCGCGTGCGACGTCGCCCCGCCCGGTCACGTCCATCTCGAAGACGCCGCCGGGGCGCGCGTCGAGTTCGGCGCGCGCGGCTTTCCAGACGACGAGCTTGTCGGCGTCGGTGAAGTACCCGAACACCGCATCGGGGCTGGCGGCGATGCGGACCTCCCGGACGATCGCCTCGGGCTCGTGCGCCATGGACGCCATCAGGCCCGCCGATCCCGCGCGTCGTCCTCGGCGGAGCGCTTGATCGCCGCGAGGCCTTCGTCCCAGAAGCTCTCGAGGAACCTGCGGGCGTCGGCGAGCCGCTCCGGCCGGGCGCGGTAGAGGCGCTGGGTCCCCACGCGGCGTTCCGTCAGCAGCCCGGCCTCCTTCAGGATCCGCAGGTGCTTGGAGATTGCCGGTCGGCTGATGTCGAAGTGCGCGGCGACGTCGCCGGCCGCCCGCTCGCGCTGCCAGATCAGGCGGAGGATCTCCTGGCGTCGGGGTTCCGCGATTGCCTTCAGCACGGTCTCCACGAGCCGAGCGTATCCCATCGGTTACGTATCCGTCCAGTTACGGAGCAGGCGCTCCTTCGCTCGGGCAGGCCATGAGCGTCAGGTTCGATGACGGGGCCTGCCTGCGAGCGTCCACTGGTGTTGTCCCCGCCCCACGGTACGGTTCGCCGCGATGGCGATCGACGCAACGACCCGGAGGAGGTACTCGATGAGTGGCTACGCGGTCGCGCACCTCGACGAGATCGAGGAGGCGAGCGACGGCCGCTGTCCCTGGCGGCCTGTGCGCCAGCACTTCGGCATCACGGCGTTCGGCGCAAGCGCATGGACGGGCCGCAACGTGGGTGACCGGATCATCAACGAGCACGACGAGAGAGAGCGCGAGCCCGGTCATCTTCGCGCCGATGACGTGGAAGATGACGCCAACGAGGAGCTCTACCTCGTCCATCGCGGCCGCGCACGGTTCGAGCTCGACGGCGACCCCGTGGACGCGCCTGCCGGCACGTTCGTGCTCGTCCCGCCCGGCGTCAGGCGGACCGCGTTCGCCGAGGAGCCGGGGACGACGATCGTCGCGGTCGGCGGCATCCCCGGGAAGGCATTCGAACCCGTCGGCTGGGAGGTCTGGAGGCCGTTTCACCCTGCCTACGAGTCGGGCGCGTACGCGGAGGTCGTCGCCCGCGGACGCGAGCTGATCGAAGCCAGCGGGTACCCGGAGCCGCTCTACAACCTCGCGTGCTGCGAGAGCCTCTCGGGGCGGACGGCCGACGCGATCGAGCACCTGCGGCTCTCGCTCGACAGCACGCAGCGGTACCGCGAGCGGTTGCGCTCGCTCGCCCGCGCCGACACCGACTTCGATCCGATCCGCGACGAGCCCGCGTTCCGGGAGCTGGTCGGCGGTTGAGCGGCGGGCCGGCAGCTCAGCCGGCGAGCAGAGGTTCGCCGGCCCAACCTCACCCCAAATGGGTGACCCCTCCGGAGCGTGCCCGGTGGCAGAGTTGCCCCATGGTGCGGCCGGCGCCTCGGCGGGGCCGGGGGCCGGCCGGCATGCCGAGCGTGCAGGGAAGGAAGCTGCCAGGTGACCGATGACGCGACGCAGCACCCGGTGACCACCCGCGCCGAGCAAGGCAGCGCCAGCGGCGGATGGTGGGCCAGTCCTGCCCTGTTCGCCGCCCTGGCGCTGATCATGGTCGGCATCTGGCAGGCCCTGGTCGGCCTGGTCGCCCTTCTCCAGAGCGAGTTCTACGACGCCACCCGCGACTACCCGTTCCAGTTCGACGCCACCGCCTGGGGCTGGATCCACCTGCTGGTCGGTGTCGCGGTGGCCCTGACCGGCGTAGGGCTGCTGTCGGGCCGGACGTGGACCAGGGTGCTCGGGATCGTGCTGGCGGTACTGAGCGCGATCGCCAACTTCCTGTTCATCCCCTACTACCCGATCTGGTCGATGCTGATCATCGCCCTGGACGTCTTCGTCATCTGGGCCTTGGCAGCCCACGGCCGGGAGCTCGACGAAACCTGGTGACGACGGGGATCGCCCGGCGGTCCACAGGCCGGCACGCGCAAGGGGAATGGTCGCGATGATGAGCTTGCACGACGTACCGGACGACGATGCCCGACGCGACGAGCGAGCGAGGGAGCTCGCCGCTGAGGCACGCCCGTTCCTCGACGCGGAGGGCTTCAGCAACGAGCGCATCGACGAGCTGGCCCGGTCCTTCGTCGACCGGTCCGGCGATCAGAGCGACGACGACTTCACCGCCTGGGCTCTGGGGCAGGGGCGGTTCCCCTGAGGCCGACCTCGCTACCGGACCTGGAGCCGGCGCGCGGCTTCCCGGGCCAGCTCGACGATCTTGGGCTCCGCCGGAGTGTCGGTGGCTCGCCCGAAGAAGCCCAGCACGGCGGTGACCGTCTCTCCGGCAAGGATCGGGACCCCGAGCCCCCACGCCAGGCCGGCTCTGGCGGCGATGCCGCGCCTGAGGAACCGAAGGTCGGTCGTCACCTCGGCGACGAAGGTCACCCGCCCGGAGCGCAGGACCCGGACAGGGAGCTCCATCCCGCGCACCGAGCCGAGTGCCTCGGTCGGGCGTCGAAAGGACTCGGCGAGGGCGCTGTCGCCGCAGTACCAGGCCGGAAGCAGGTCGCACGTGCCGTCCGCGTTCGCGCGCCATGCCTCGGCATAGGGCCAGCCGGCCCGCTGGCATAGGTCTTGCAGCGTCCGCTGGATGCGGGCATGGTCCAGCCCGCTGGTGACCGTGGTGGGGCCGAGCGTGGAGCGCCCCCAGCCGGGCAGCGCCATTCCGAGCGAGGAGGCAACGGCGCGGGTGTGTCGTCGAACACCCTGGCCCGCCGACCGTCGCCGCGTCGGCCGCGGCCGCGGAGCATGCCTGCGTAGGCCTGCCGGGTCAGCACCAGCCACGGGCGGGCGCCGAGGCGGCGGTGGGCGATCATGGCAGCCGCCAGGTGTCGCTGGGCGAGGTTCCAGCGTCCAGTGGTCGCGGCCAGCATCCCAAGGTGGTGGTCGCCAGCGCCGAGGTACACCACCGGACCGGCGGCGAGGTGCCAGCCCCTGTACGGCAGGAGGAGCCGATACAGCTTGGCAGCGGCGTCGACATCGCCGAGCAGCGCACAGGCGCCTACCAGCCCGACGACCTCGATGGCGCTGCGAAAGCCCGCGAACCCGCTGGCCGCCGAGCACGCCGCCGTCGACGCGCTGATCGCCGCCGGGATGCTGGCCGTGCTCGCGGTTGCCGGTGCCCTGGTCGCCGGCGGCGCGATCCGCCCCGCCCTGTTCCCGACCGCGGTCATCCTGGCGGCGTTCGCGTTCGGACCGGTCGCCGACGTCACCTACGTGGCCAAGGAGCTCGGGGTGGTCGCCGCCGCCGGCGAGCGGATCTTCACCCTCCTGGAGGCGCGCCCGGCGGTCAGCGACCGGCCCGGCGCCCGAGCGCCCGGCCGGGTCGAGCCGCACGTCCGCTTCGACCGGGTAACCTTCCGCTACGGGCCCCGCCTGCCCGACGCGGTCCGCGACGTGAGCTTCGAGATCCGGCCAGGAGAGACGGTCGCCCTGGTCGGCCACTCGGGCGCCGGCAAGTCGACCTGCGCCCACCTGCTGCTGCGCTTCTGGGACCTCGCCGCCGGCGCGATCACCATCGGCGGCCACGACCTGCGTGACCTCCGCCAGCGCGCACTGCGGGAGCTGCTCAGCCTCGTCCCCCAGGACGTCTACCTGTTCAACCAGTCGATCGCCGACAACGTCCGCATGGCCAGGCCCGACGCCGGCGACGCCGAGGTCGAGCTGGCCGCGCGGGCGGCGCTGGCGCACGAGTTCATCACCGCCGAGCTGCCGGACGGCTACGACACCGTGGTCGGGGAGCGTGGCGCCCGCCTCTCGGGCGGCCAGCGCCAGCGCGTCGCGATCGCCCGCGCCCTGCTCAAGAACGCCCCCGTCCTGGTCATGGACGAGGCCGTCTCCAACCTGGACGCCGAGAGCGAACGCGCCCTCGAGGTCGCCATGGCCCGAGCCCGCTCAGGGCGGACCACCCTGGTCATCGCCCACCGGCTCTCGACCATCCTGGCCGCCGACCGGGTCGTCGTGCTCGCCGACGGCCGGGTCGCCGAGTCGGGCACCCACCTGGAGCTGCTCGCCCGCGGCGACGTCTACGCCCGCCTCATCGGCGCGCAGGCCAGCAGGTGACCCGACCAGCCATGCGCTGTCAGGGCTCCCGGCGTCGATGGCTACGAGCCCAGCGGCCGAGCCGTCCGCGGAAGGTGAACGCGACGACGCCCAGCACCGCGACCGCGAGGTAGACGGCTTCGAGCGTTCCGTCTCCGCCGTCCGGCGACACGTGAAGAATGCGCTCGATCCAGTCCATGAGCACCCTTTCGTCTTGCTCCTGAGCGGACGACCAGCGAGCCCTATATCCCGGACAGGTCGATCCGGAAGATCCCGCGGCCGTGGGTTGCGCAGACCAGCGTCTCGCCCATCCAGAAGAGGTCGTCGACGGAGCAGTTGGTCGGCCCTTCGTTCGTCGGGGACCACGTCGCGCCGGCGTCCTCGCTGGCGAACACGCCGACCTCGGTGCCGATGTAGACGAACCCCGTACGCGGGTGGAGCGCGACCGCGCGCACGGGCGCCGCCGGCAAGCCGGTGCCGAGGTTGCTCCAGGTCGCCCCGCCGTCGCGGGTCGCCCAGATGTTGGCGTTGAGGTAGCCGCCGAACGCCACGTAGGCGGTGCTGGCGTCCGCCGGGTCGATGGTGATGCGGGTGCAGTACCGCTGTGCCAGGAGCGGCGCGGCCCCGGCGCCGTCCACCCGCTGCCAGGCCGGCTGGGCCGCGGTGCCGTTCGCGGTGCGGAACACCATGCCGTTCACGTGGCCGACCCACACCACGTCCGAATTGCCTGGAGCAACGGCGAGCGCGCTGATCTTGGATCCCGCGCTCGGCTTGATCGCCGACCAGCGCGGCCCGGAGGTCGGCGTGTTGGGTGCCTTGGCGTCGTTGGTGCGCCACAGCGACAGCCCGCCGGCGAGGAGGCGGTTCGGCTCGTTGGGGTCCAGCACGAAGGGCGCGATGAAGAGCGCGGCCCCGTTCTTGGCGTCGTCGATGCGGAACGGCACCGGTTTCCAGGCCCAGTCGCCGATGGCCTGGTTCCAGAACTGGCCGCTGATGTAGCGGTCGCCTTCGGTGTCGTCGGTGGTGCCGCCGTCGCTGTTGCGGTGGACGTTCAAGAACACGTATTCGCCGTAGAACACGTTGGGGTCGCCCGGGTCGGCGGCGCACCAGCCGCCGTCACCCCCGAAGATCTGCGTCCACTGCTCCGGCCCGGTGGCCGGGTCGAAGCAGACCGTGCCGTTGTCCTGCGCGCCGCCCACGATCTTGCCGCTGGTGGCGTTGCCCGCGGCGCCGTAGAACTGGGTCACGCCGTAGTTGTTCACCAGCTCGGTCCAGCCGTCGACGAACGGCGGCTCGGCCTCGGTGCCGACGGCCTGGATGTCGGCGGCCTGGAACAGGCCGCCGTCGTTGCCGAACAGGACGGTGCGGTTGCTCACACCGTCGTAGCCAGGATGCGAGACGATCGCGTGCTGGTCGGCGTGCACCGACTGGGGGTGCCACCACGTGCTGATCTCGGCCAGGGTGTCGCCGCCGTCGCTGCTCCTCCACAGGTTGATGCCACCGACGACGAGGAGGTTCTCGTCGGTGGGGTCGCCGCACCAGACGACGTTGTCGTACCAGCCCTGGTCGCCGAGGTAGGGCGCCGGGTCCCCGTTGGTGTCGAGCGTGCCGCGCCGCTGGTAGGTCGTGCCGCCGTCGGTCGAGCGCCAGATCTCGCCGTGGGTCGCCTGGACCGAGGCGTAGACGACGTCCGGGTTGCTGGCCGCGTAGGCGAGCTCGACCCGGCCCGACCACGGCCCGTGGGTCGCGGGCTCCCAGGTCTGCCCGCCGTCGGTCGAGCAGTACGCCTCGCCGTTGTCCAGCCCGCCGGCGACCGCGTGGGTGCTCCGCGACGGGTCGAACTTCACGTCGGCGACCGGGGCGTCGAGGACCTTGGTCCAGGTCGCCCGGTCGGCGTCGTCCGAGCGGAAGAGCCCCCCAGGGGTCGCGGCGAGCAGGACCGCCGGGCTGGTCGAGATCGCCAGGCGGGTCACCTGGGTGAAGTCGGCCGTCGCGGTCGCCGGGAGCGGCTCCCAGGTGGCGCCGTCGAGGGTGCGGAAGATGCCGGCGCCGCGGATCGCGTCGGTGTTGAAGTAGCCCTCGCCGGTACCGGCGTACATCACGTCCGGGTCGCTCGGGTCCATGACCATGCACGAGACGGCGAGGTTGGCCATGAAGTCGTCGACCGGCTCCCAGTGGGCGCCGCCGTCGGTCGTGTGCCAGATGCCGCCGCCGACGCTTCCGGCCCAGATCCTCTCCGGCTCCGAGGGGTGGAGGAGGATCGACCGCGTGCGCCCGCCGACGTTGCCCGGCCCGAGCCACTCCCACTGCTGCTGGGCAAGGCCGGCCAGCCCCGCGATCAGCGCACCCGGCTCCACCGTGCGGTCGGTGGGCAGTCCGGCGACGCTGGGCCGCTCGGCCCGCTGGGCGCGCAGCTCCCGCAGCTGCTCGAGCGCCTGCCCGAGCGCGTTCGGCGGGATGCTCCCGTCGTCGTTGCGGGCCTGCTCGGCGCGGAACGCCTGCCGCTCCCGCGGCAGGTCCGGGACGTTCAGCCGCCTGATCGCGCGACGGATCGCGGTGGCGGAGAGCCCGGCAAGCGTGTCGTTCGTCGTCCCGCGGGTGCTGCGCAGCAACTCCACCTGCTCGACGCTGATGTTCTTGCGCCGTGCAAGGCTCTGGTCCGAGATCGCCATTCGCGGGCCTCCCTCCGGATGGCGCCGATGCTCTGGTCAGGGCCGCAGTGGTCGCGGCCGGCTGCGCGGTTCCTCGTCGATCACGGTCTCCCAGGCGGTGCGGCCGGTCGCGCGATCCACCGCACGGACGAGGACTTGGACGCTCCTCCCCGCTCCGCCCCGCGCGACGAGCTGGAACCGGTTCGTCCCGAGGTCTCGCTGCTCGAGGACCTCGGGGTCTGGCACGGGCGCGGCCGGCGCGTCGGGGTGCTCCAGCGCCGCGGCGGGTTCGGGCAACGGTTCGAGGGCGCCCGTGTCGACCTGCACGCGCGCCGCGCCGCGGGCCTGGCGCTCCGCGGCCGCCAGCACCTTCGTGCTGGGCGCGGCACCGCCGCGGTAGCCCGCGCTGGCCGCCCAGTAGAGCAGGACGGCGCGGTCCTCGGTCTCGGCACGCAGGGTGAAGTCCGGCGTGTCGTCCAGCGAAGGCTGCGCCCAGTCGGGCAGCGCGAGCGGGTTGGACACCCGAAGTTGCTGCCCGTCCTCGGCGTCGAGCATCACGACCTCGAGCGCGCTGCGGGGCGCGACCCGGGCGGTGACGACCACCTCGCCGACCACGGCCAGGGGCCGGAGCGCCGTGCCCGCGCGCCAGAGCACCACGCCGGTCGCCAGGTCGAGTGCGAGCACCCTGCCGGCGCGGTCGTGGACGAACGCGCGCGTCGCGGTCGGTTCCGCCACGCCGCGCGGGAAGCGCCGAGCCGTTGCAGCCGCGATCACCGCACCCCCTCTGGAGGGTCGAACATAGGCAGCGCACGATGCGAGCGCAAGGGCGAATCCCTGAGCCGGCCCTCTGGTCGTCTTCCAGCGACCCGATGGCGGAATAGGCTAATAGCGTACTTCCATCCGTTGGCTTGTTTGTGGGTGTACACGGGGTTCAAGTAGTGTCGATGCTCACGGGTCTGGGAGGCTGGATGGCGCTTGGGCCAGCAAGGCCGGACGGCGGCGACGGCGAGTCCGCCGACGACCCGTACCGGGTGATGGCCGAGGAGCTCCCGGACGCCACCATCCTGTTCCTCGACCGGGATCTGCGCTTCCAGCTGGTGACCGGCGCCGGGCTGCGGGACGGTCTGGTGCGCTCGGACCACTACCTTGGCCATACGGTCCTCGAGCTGGCCCCGGCCGAGCAGGCCGAGACGCTGGCGGGCCACTATCGGGCCGCGCTGGCCGGAGAGCGCCGCCAGTTCGTGACGCCGGGCTGGCGCGACCCGAGCCGAACCTGGCAGGTGGATGCCATCCCGGTCCATGAACGGCAGGGCGTGGTCGGCGGGGTGATGCTGTTCTGCCGCGACGTCACCGAGCACGACCGGGCCGAGGCGGCGCTGCGTGACAGCCGCCGCCAGCTGGCCGAGGCGCAGCGCCTCGCCAGGATCGGGAGCTGGGATTGGGAGCCGGCGACCAACCGGGTCACCTGGTCACAGGAGCTGTACCGGATCCTCGGCGCCGACCCGGAGGAGGAGGTGACGGTCGACTCGGCCCTGGGGTTCGTCCACCCGGACGACCGCCCAGCGCTCCAGGCGGCGATGGCGCGCATCGTGGTCGACCCGGCGCCGTTCGCCGTCGAACTGCGCGCGGTCCTCCCGGACGGGGCGGTGCGGACGCTGCTGGCGCGCGGCGAGGGGATCCGCGACGGGACCGGCCAGGTGGTGCGGGTGATCGGCACCAACCAGGACGTCACCGAGGCCAAGCAGGCCGAGGAGGAGCGGCGCAGGCTGCTCGCCCGGCTGTACGAGGCGCTGGAGGGCCAGCAGCAGCGGCTGGCCGCCGACCTGCACGACGAGCACGTGCAGGCCGTGGCCGCGGTCGCGCTGAAGGTCGACCGGGCGCGGCTCATGTTGGGGCGGGGCGAGCCGGCAGCGGCCTACGACCTGCTCGGTAAGCTGCGCGACGACCTCGGCGACGAGCTCGTCGGCCTGCGCCGCACCATCGCGGCGCTGCGGCCGCTGGTGCTGGACCAGCGCGGCTTGGAGGCGGCGGTGCGCGAGCTGGTCGCCGCCACCTGCGACCGCGCCCTGCTCAAGCGCTGCGAGGTCAAGGTCGACCTGGGCTACCAGCCGTTGGACCCGGCGGTGGAGACTGCCGTGTTCCGGGTGCTGCAGCAGGCGCTGGCCAACGTCGAGCAGCACGCGGCGGCGGGTCGACTGCGGGTGGCGCTCGAGCGCCAGGACACCATGGTGGTGCTCGACGTCGAGGACGACGGCTGCGGCTTCGACCCGGTCGAGGTGGAGGTGGTTCCCGGCCAGGGAGGCTTCGGGCTGGTCTCGATGCGGGAGCGGGTCCAGGCGATCGGCGGCCGCCTGACCGTGACCACCCGCAAGGGCGGAGGGACCCGGCTGCGGGCCTGGGTTCCCGCGGAGGGCGTGCGGTGAGGCGCCTTCGGCTGCTGGTCGCCGACGACCATCAGGCGGTGCGGGAAGCACTGGTGAGCGTGCTCGAGCTGGCTGGCTTCGAGGTCGTCGCGCAGGCCGGCGACGGCGCCGACGCGGTCGCCCTGACCAGGAAGCTGGTCCCGGACGTCGTACTGATGGACCTGTCGATGCCGGTGCTGGGCGGGCTGGAGGCGACCCGGCTGCTGCGCGAGGTACTGCCCGACGTCCCGGTCGTGATCCTCAGCGGGTTCGACAGCGAGCACCTGGAGCAGCAGGCACTGGCCGCCGGGGCGGCCGCCTACCTGGTCAAAGGATGCACGCTCGAGCAGCTGCTGGCCGCGCTCGACCAGCCCCGCAGGTCCTCGTCCGGCGCGGCCCTCAGCCCGCCGGTACGATCAGCGACCAGGCGGCGGGCAGGATCCGATAGCTGCGGGCGGTCACCGCGGCGCTGAGCTCGCCGTCGGCGTTGTGGCGAACCGGTTCACCGCTGACCTGCACTCGGCTTCCCCGCCAGTGGTCCACGTCGTCGCGGTCGAGGTGGGTTCCGGCGAGCAGCGCGGCGGCGAAGCCGGCCTTGGCGGCGGGGCCGGTCGCGTTGACCACCACGACGTCCAGCCGGCCGTCGTCCGCCCGCGCCACGGGGCACAGCGGGGTGCCGCCACCGATCGTGGGCCCGTTGGCGACGGCCATCATGAGCAGCCGCTCACCGGTCGCGTACGGGGTCCCGTCGACGCTGACCCGCAGCGCCCAGCCCCCGTCCCTGAACCCGGCCAGCAGCGCCCCGAGCGGGTACGCCAGCGGCCCGAGCCGTGGCTTGTGACCGGCCGCGGCGGCGGCCGCCTCGGCACCGAGGCCGGCGTGCGCGGCGTTGACGACCACGGTGCCGGTGTCGTCCTCCAGCAGGTCGAACCGGTGGGGGCGCCCGGTGGTCAGGGAAGCGGCCGCCGCCAGCGGATCGAGTGGAAGGCCCGCGGCCCGGGCGAAGTCGTTGCCGGTGCCGAACGGCAGCAGCCCCACCGCCACCTCGTCGAGCCTGCCCAGGCGGCGGAGCCGGTTGACGACCAGGTGCAGGCTCCCATCCCCGCCGGCCACCACGAGGACGCGCCCGCCCAGCTCGGCCATGGCAGCGTCCAGGTCATCGGAGCCCACGGGCAGGCGGACCTCGGTCGGGCCAGCGGCCGACAGCGCTGCGACGGCCGCGTCGAGCGCCTCACGGTCCGCGCTGCCCGCGAGGGTGTTGGCGATCACCAGGTAGCGGCGCATACGCCAAAGCGTAACCGCGCGCGAGGAGGAGGCGGATGCGGTCACCGAGAGGTCTCGCAGCCGGGGCACGTACGGCTTCGTGGATCTGGCGGTGCCGGCGCGACTTGCGGAGAATGCCGGTGGCTCGACGACGGCTGGATCGGGATGCCATGGAGCAGGATCGCTACGAGTTCCGCTTCGACGTGGACCCGCAGTTTCGCTCGCTGCTGTTGTTGTGGGGCGTGAACGGCAGGACCGCGCGGGTGGAGGTCGGCCCTGCCCACGGCCTGGTCGCACGGTTCGGACTGGTGCAGGTGCGGACGAGCCTGGACAACATCGCCGCGGTGGAGCTGACCGGGCCCTACCGCTGGTACAAGGCGATCGGCGTTCGCGAGTCGTGGGTCGACCACGGGCTGACCTTCGGCAGCACGGCCGCGGGCGGCGTCTGCATCCGTTTCCACACCCCGGTTCGGGGTCTGGGCTGGGGTGCCCGCCATCCGGGTCTCACGGTCACCGTCCAGGACCGCGAGCTGTTCAGGGACACGGTCAAGCGGCTCATCGGCGACCGCGCCCCCTGAGCCGAGTCGCCGCCGGACCCGGGTGGTCCTTCAGGTCGTCAGGGGGGCCGACGACAACCTCCACGTGGACCCGCTGGCAACGGCCGCACGGCGGCGGCGAGGGAGGCTCGTGCCTGGTCGGCTCGGGCGGTGGACCGTCGCCGTGGCGCTGCTGGTTGCCGGCTGCGCAACCGCCCACCAGCAGCCCAGCACGCCCGCCCCGTCCGGCGGCGTCGCCGACCAGGCCGACATCTGGTTCATGCAGCACATGGTGCCCCACCTGTGGCAGACCATCTCGATCACCTCGCTGACCCAGGACCGCATCACCCACCCGGCACTCGCCCGGCTGGCCGCGACGGTCACCAGCCGCGGCCAGGCAGACATCGACCAGCTCCAAGGGTGGCTCGCCGTCCGAGGTCTGGCGCCCCACGTCCACAGTCACCAGCGGGTCGACAGCCGCAACCAGACCGACCTGGAGCGGCTGTCCCAGCTCCGCGGGACCGCCTTCGACCTCGCCTTCCTCCACGTGGTGGCGGCGCGTCACCGCGCCGGCATCGACCTCGCCGCGGCCGAGGTCGACAAGGGCAGCCTTCCCGATGCTCGCCGGCTCGCCCGCCGGCTGCTGGTCGAGCAGCGCGCGCAGCTCCGCCAGATCGACACCTGGGAGCACGCCTGGTCGTCGCCGAGCGGCACCGCCGGCCACTGACCGGACCGGCGCCTGGCCCCGCGCCGAGGCCATCGCCAACCGCAGCCGGTTCGGCGCGCGAGATCCCATCCGGCGCAAGTGGCGGAAGTTATCAAGCCGTTACCGGTCGAATGGGATGAAGTGGCAGAACGGTCTTGCCGTCCGTCGCGCCAAGGGCGACATTTCGCTTGGCCGGGCAGCCACATCGGTGCTGCCGGTTGCGGGGGCGCAAGATGCGAAGGGTCGGGCTGGCGCTGGCCGTGGCGCTGCTGCTCACGGCGTGCGTCTCGGCCGGGGAGAAGCGTCCGACCCCGACGCCGACCACCCAGGGGGTCCCGCCGGAGAGCTACCGGCGTGCCCTGGCCGCGGCGACCAGGACGTTCGAGCAAGCGCTCGACAGCGTCGCGGCGGCCACGACGTACGAGTCGCTGAAGGCTCGGCTCGACCGGGCGTCGAAGGCGAGCGCCACGGTGGCGGCGCGGCTCAACAAGACCCCGGTCCCGGCGGACGTTCGCGCCGAGCACGAGGCATTGGTGACGGCCTTCCGGCAGCTCAAGGGCGATATCGACTTCCTGCCCGTGGACGAGCAGGAGCTGTGCACCGCGTCGGTGGTCCTGCCGCGCGTCGCCAAGCTCGCGGGCTTCGTCGCCGTGCGCAACGCGGGCAGGGCCCTAGCCGCCAAGGGCGGCGCGAACGGGTACAAGGTCGAGCTCAAGCTGCCGGCCACCCCGGTGGTCACGGGCAGGCGGCTCGCCACCGGCCAGTTCGTGCGGCCCGGCAGCCGCACGGGCCGGGGGGTGCTGAAGATCCTCAACGGCCCGGACGGCGACGCGGTCGTCGTGCTGGCGCTCGGCAAGCGCCCGGTCGTCTCCGTGTACGTGCGCAAGAGCTCGCGGTTCACGGTCAGGGGGATCCGCGACGGCACCTACAAGATCTTCATGGCCACCGGCCAGGACTGGGACGCCAGGGCGCACGGGTTCGCCCGCAACTGCGCCTTCGAGCAGTTCGACGAGCCCTTCAAGTTCTGGACGTCGACCACCGCCACCCGGATTTCGTGGTCGGTGTGGACGGTCGACCTCGGCGGCGGCGGGTCCGGCCACATGGCCAACACCCCGAGCAGCGACGTCCTCCCGGCCGACTTCCCGGCCTAGACCGAACGGTCCGGCCGCAGCTTCCGGGGAGCGATGCGCTAGCTTGAACAGGTATGGAGGCCCAGGCCAGTTCCGCGGCGGACAGGGTCACCACGCTGCGCGTCGACACGCTGACGAACCCGATCGGGTTGGGGAACGCCACGCCGATCCTGAGCTGGAGGCTCTCGAGCGGGTGGCAGACGGCGTACCAGGTCCAGGTCGCGTCGAGCACGGCGCGGCTGCGCCAACCCGACCGGTGGGACTCGGGCAAGGTGCCGTCCGGAGATTCCAGCAACGTGGCCTACGCCGGCGCCACCCTGGGGTCGCGCGACGCGGTGGTCTGGCGCGTGCGCGTGTGGGACGGCACCGACGCGGCGAGCGCATGGAGCGCGCCGGCGAGCTGGGAGATGGGCCTGCTCGCCAACGGCGACTGGACGGCGAGGTGGATCGAGCATCCCGACTACCGCCACGCGACCGGCGGCGTCCCCAACCCGCTGCCGATCTTCGCCAAGGCCTTCCACCTCTCCCGGCGGGTCGCCAAGGCGCGGTTGTACGTGACCGGGCTCGGGCAGTACGCGGCGAGGCTGAACGGAGCCCCGGTCGGCGAAGCGGTGCTCGAGCCGGGGCAGACCTCGTACCACGCCGAGGTCAACTACCGCACGTACGACGTGACGGCACTGCTCAGGCGTGGCGCGAACCTGCTGGGCATCGAGACCGGCAGCGGTGCCTACCAGCGCGCGGCGATCCCCGGTCGGTACCTGTTCACCGCCGGCATCGTCGGGGCGCCGGTCTACGGCACGCCGAAGGTGGTCGCGGAGCTCGACGTCACCTACCTGGACGGCTCACGCCAGACGATCCCGACGGACACGAGCTGGCGCACCAGGCTCGGCGGCACGACCTACTCGAGCTGGTGGGGCGGCGAGGACTACGACGCCCGCCGCGTCCCCGCCGACTGGACGGCGGCGGCGAGCGTCGGCGGCGCCGGATGGCGCGACGCGCGCCTGGTCGACCTGACGCCGAGCACGACCCCGACCGACACCACGCCGCTGGTCGCCGACCCGCGGCCACCGGTCACCGTGGTCCGCCAGGCGCGTCCGGTCGCCGTCACCCGGGTGACGGCGACCGGCGGCGGCACGGGCCCGACCTACCTGCTCGACTTCGGCACGAACCTGTCCGGACTGCCGCAGCTCGGCGTTTCCGGGCCTGCCGGGACGACCGTCACCATGATCCCGGCCGAGACCGCCGACGCCGACGGGACGGTCGACGTGACCTCGACCGGGGCGTCGGCGACCAGCCAGATCCTGTACCGCTACACGCTGTCCGGCCGCGGCCACGAGGCGTGGCACGCCCAGTTCACCTACAACGGGTTCCGCTACCTGCAGGTCTCGGGGCTGGCGTCGCCGCCGACCCGGGATACCGTGACGCTCCTGGTCACCCGCGCCTCGAACCGGGAGACCGCGTCCTTCGACAGCTCGAGCCGGCTGCTGAACTCGATCTACGCGATCACCAAGCAGGCGCTGGAGAACAACATGCAGTCGGTCCTGACCGACTGCCCGGACCGCGAGAAGGGCCCGTACACCGGCGACAACCTGCACAACGCCGACACCGAGCTGACCCTGTTCGACATGCGGGCCTACCAGGGCCAGCTGGTCAGGAACATGCGCACGGCACAGCGTCCGGTGCCGTCCAACCGGCAGTTCCCGGGGATGATCGCGAACGTCGCGCCCGAGTTCCACTTCGTGGTGGCGGCCCCGCCGGGGCGGCCGTGGTTCCTCGACGAGCCCAACTGGGGCGGCGCCGTGGTCCTGATCCCGTGGAACCTCTACCAGGTCTACGGCGACACCGAGACGATGCGGGCCAGCTACCACGCGATGGCCAGGTGGCTCGACTGGGAGGCGTCGACCAAGGCGGCCAACAAGGGCGACGTCCGCGGCCTTGGCGACTGGTCGGCCGCGCAGGCCACCACCGACCAGGCCGTGATCGACTACGGCTACCACCGTGCCGTGAGCACGATGGCGAAGGTCGCCCGGGTGCTCGGCGAGGCCGCCGACGCCGACCACTACGCCGGGCTGGCGACCAGCCTCGCCGCCGAGTACAACGCCAGGTACCTGCACACCGGCGGCGCGGGCCGTGCCTGGTACGCCAACGACACCGAGGCCGCCAACGCCGTCGCGCTCGACGCCGGGCTGGTGCCGGCGCGGTACCGCGCCGCGGTGGTGGACAGCCTCGTCGCGGCCGTGTCCGCGTTCGGGAACCGGATCGGCACCGGCTCGGTCGCGATCGGCCCGCTCTTCCGCACGCTGCACGCCGCCGGCCGCGACGACGTGATCTACTCGATGGTCACCAACCCGGCCTCGCCCGGCTACGCCTTCCTCGTGAACTCGGGCCACACCACCCTCACGGAGTCGCTCGCCGGCAGCGGCTCGCAGGACCACCACTTCCTCGGCCAGGTCGCCTGGTGGCTGGTGCACGGGCTCGCCGGCATCGCCCAGGCGCCGGACTCCGTCGGCTACCGCCGCCTGCTCATCAGGCCGGCACCGGTCGGCGACCTCGACCACGTGGCCGCCACCTACACGACGCCGCAGGGCACCGCCTCGTCGAGCTGGACAGGGTCAGACGGCCGGCTGGGCTCGCTCCACGTGCGCGTGCCGCCCAACACGCCGGCGCGCGTCCACGTGCCGGCGTCGAGCCCCGCCGAGACGTTCGCGACCACGGGCGACGCGGCCGTCCGGTACCTCGGCTACCAGGACGGCGCCCAGGCCTACGAGGTCGCCCCCGGGCAGGTGACGTTCACGCTCGGCCGAGCGACTTAGGCGGCGTTTCGCTCCCTTTGGGGGTGTTTTTGGACGGGCCTGGTGGCTTCTCCGCTAGGCTGAGCAGGTCAAGCGCCACTGGTGGGGAGGGAGTGCTGTGGAGGATCGGGCCGCACCCTACGTCCTTGCTCCTGGCGGGTCCCGCCGGCCCGACGCCATCTTGCCGTTCAAGGCCTTGGCCAGCGATACCGGCAGGCTGCTCAGCATCTGTGAGTTCACGCTGGGTCCCTGGGAGTCGGGGCCGGTCCTGCACGCGCACGCCTCGGTCGATGAGGCGTTCTACGTGGTGGCCGGCCAGCTGGAGGCGCAGCTGGACGACCAGCGGCGCCAGGCGGCGGCCGGTGGGTTCGTGTGGGTCCCGCGCGGGGTCGCCCACGCCTTCGCCAACGCCGGCGCCGAGCCGTTGCACGTGCTCGCCCTGGCGGTTCCCGGTGGGATCGAGGAGCTGTTCGCCGAGCAGGCGGCCTACCTCGCCAGCGTCCAAGGCCCGCCCGACCCGCAGGTGCTGGACCAGATCGGCGCCCGTCACGGCGCCCCGACGCTGGGCCCCCCGATCCGCGCCAACAACGCTCCTTCGGTACCGTGACCAGACCATGATGGTCTGCCGCCAGCGCCCGGCAGGTGATGCCAGCAGACCAGGGCACAGGCCAGCAGCACGAAGGCATAGAACCGGCCTGCGCCCCGGTCCC
>DASUZB010000119.1:0-28982 GCA_036377075.1 Actinomycetes bacterium
GCTCGAGGATCTCCTCGAGGTCGCGCCTGCGCCTTGCGTCCCCGTCTTCCATCGGCACTGCAATTCCCCCCAAAAGCAGCCGGCGGCGACTCGGACCCGCGGCCACCACGCCGACGCCACTCTCACCCCTGCCGACCGACCCAGTCGGGCAGGGTCGGGGCACAGCCACGCAACCCCCTGCTTTCCGGCGCGCGGAGTGTAAATGGAACGGGCGATCCGGCACAAATTTAGGAAACGAGAGTGTTTATTCCCTTTGCGTGTACCAGGCTTTGCAAGCCCTTCGAGGCACATTAGCCGTCGTGCGCAGAAATCACTACAACAAGGAGACAGCGATCGATCTGTACGCGATACGCCAACCACCACGGCAGCCTGGAAGCCGTGCGGATCGAACACGGCTGGTCCAACCTGCGAAATACCAGAGCTCGGAAGAATTGCTGAGCTGCAAGACAGGGACGACCACTCCGCCGCCCGAGCAGTTCCGCCTGCTGGTTCGGGTACGCACAAGACCGCCCGGGCCCTTCGCGTGGGCCCGGGCGGTTGCGCTTGCGGCCCGGTGGCTGGTCGGTTTGCGGACAGCTAGGTGGTCGCGGTGGCCGTCCCGTCGAAGTAGGTCTGCGCCTTGTTCCAGGCGTTGATGCCCACCATCTTGCCGAGCCCGCGGCCGTGCAGGTCACCGGTCTCGAAGTGGATGCCGCCCCAGCGGCGCGACCAGCCCGCGTCGTCGGACGTGTCGATCAGCGTATCCCAGGAGAGGACCACGTCCGTGGCCGGCGTCCCGGGGTCGATCTTCGAGGTGCCAGCCTTGAAGGTCGCCTGGGCGCCGAAGGCGGCGCTGTTCCCGAAGGCCATGCTCAGGACCAGGCTGCCAGCGGCGCTGAAGGTGCTGTGGCCCGACACGTACTCGGGGAACGCCGGGGTCACCACGTTCTTCTCCTGGTACGGCCGCCAGTCCTGGCCGAGAACCGTGCCGTAGCCCAGGCCAGGCCCGAGCCAGGAGGTCACCTGCTTGCCCTTGTAGCGCTCCCGGATGGCGGTGATCGGCCGCACGAAGTCGTACTGGTACTTGGCCTGCCAGGCCGAGATGCCGGCGTCCATCAGCGCGTTGCCGATGCCGAAGAACAGCTTGACGTCCTGGTCGAGGGTGTTGTGGCGCATGCGTGACAGGGCCTGGGCGAAACTTGCCATGTGGCCGGGTGGGAACGCCGTCCCCGGCCCGTCGGCCCAGTACTCGGCCTTGGCCCGTTGCAGGACGCTGAGGTTGGACGTGTCCTTGAGTGACGTGTCGATGTCCTTCGGGTCGCAGCAGGTGCCGTTCTTGAGCTTCGGTGGACCGGGGAGCACGAACTGGGGCGGGTAGTGGGTGGTGGGGTTGAGCGCGAACGACTTGACGTTCCTCCACTGCGGCGTGAGCGCCTTCTGCTGCGTGCTCGGGCTGGTGCAGGGGGTTCCGTAGGGCACGAGGGGAACGCACAGCGGCTGCCAGTGCCAAGGGTTGCTCAGCGTCTGCCAGCTGTTGACCGGCTGGTAGCAGGCGGGCTCGCAGCTGGGGTAGACGGCCGCGGGCGTCCCGGTTGCCGGGTCGGTGCCGGGCGTCTGGTTGGAGCCGTCGGTGGAACGGTAGACGAGCACCGCCGCGGCGGCGTTGTTGCCGATACCCTGCGGCGTGGTGGGGTCGGTCGAGTTGTCGTCGGGGTCGTAGCCCTTCTCGCTCATGTAGTCGCGGAATTTCTGCGCACGGCCAGGGAACAAGTTGAGCAGCACGCGGTAGGCCGCGTAGCTGATCGCCTTCGTCTTGTTGTCCTCGCTGCCCTGGCCCGCCTGGCGCAGGGTGGGGTCGGCGTGGAGGCGCTGCCGGGTGTCGACCGCGCGGTCGTCGTAGGCCGCCCAGGCGTCGTAGGTGGCGGTGTGAACGATGCCGATGGCCCTGGCGCTCACGGTCGGGCCAGTCACCTTGGGGTACGCGCGGATCGATTCCAGCAGCCGCTCGTCCCACCGCAGGATGGCGTTGTCGGTCAGCTCAGTCTGTGCGCTGTAGCCATACCCTTCGATGGGCCAGGGGTCAGAGGGTCCGGGCGCCGCCGCCGCCGGGCGGGCGGTGGTGGTCGTGAGGGTGGAGAGGGCCGCCACGAAGAGGGCCACGACCACCAGCAGCGTCGTTGCCAGCCTGTACTTCACGCGCTTCAGCCTTTCCGCAGTGCGCTGGACCCTTGACGGCCACGGCCCGATACCGCTCGGGTTGGGTCGGTGCTCGACCCCGGCGCATGGAAAGCGCGTGGCGGTTTAAGGGTCCGGCGGCAATTGCCATCGTCCCGATTTCGAAGAGGCGGCCCCCCGAGGTCCAAATGGCACGCCGGCGAAGGAGTTGACCACACGGTTCCCGGATCGGCAAATTCGCTCGTCAAGGCGCTAACGGCACGTCTCGGTTGCATGCGGGCTATCGGAGCAAGCACGGCCGCTTTGCACGTCACGGAACGTTGGAGCGGTTGGCCGGAAAGCGGCTCAGGACCCAGCGGCCACGAGCTGGGTCGTGGCGAGCTGCCGGTAGAGGTCGTCGGTCCTGAGCAATTCGTCGTGGGTGCCGACGGCGCGCACCCGTCCGGCCTCCATGACCAGGATCCGGTCGGCGCTGGTGACGGTGGACAGCCGGTGGGCGACCACGATGACGCTGGTGGTGAGCGCCGCCGCCTCGACCAGGTCGCGCAGTGCCAGCTCGTTGACCGCGTCGAGCTGGGAGGTGGCCTCGTCGAGGAGGAGGATGCGGGGGCGCCGGAGAAGGGCTCGAGCGATGGCGATCCGCTGCCGCTCGCCGCCGGACAGGGTGCTGCCGCGGTGGCCGACCGGCGTGTCCAGCCCGTCGGGAAGGCGTTCCAGCAGGTCGTCCAGTCGGGTGCGGGCGAGTGCCGCCAGCAGGTCGTCCTCGGTGGCAGCCGGGGTCGCCAGGAGGAGGTTCTCCCGTAGCGTCCCGGCGAGGACCGGGGCGTCCTGCTCCACGTACCCGATCGCGGCCCGCAGCTCGGGCAGGGGCCAGCCGCGGACGTCCCGACCGTCCACGGAGATGGTGCCGCTCTGCGGCTCGTAGTAGCGCTCCAGCAGCGCGAACACGGTGGACTTGCCCGCGCCGGACGGCCCCACGATCGCGGTCGTCCCGCCGGGTGGAAGGTGAAAGGTGAGGCCACGGTGGACCCAGGAGCTGTCCTGGGGGCAGCGGTACCTGAACCACACCTCGCTGAACTCGACCGGGGCCGGTCCGGAGGACGACGCCGAGGGACTGGTTCCCCGCGTGGCCGGCGGTTCGGTCGGCAGGTCCTGGAGCTCCTGGATCCGGACCACGGCGGCGAGCCCGGCCTGCAGCTGGGAGGCGCCATTGACCAAAGAGGCGACCGGGTCGGCCAGCAGGAACAGGTACAGCAGGAACGCGATCAGCGAAGACAGCGGCAACGCACCGCTGGCCACCCGGAGCCCGCCAACCCCCAGGACCGCCAGGAACGATACCTGGACGGCGAGCCCGGCGGAGGCCTCGACCAGGGCCGTCCAGCCGGCGACCTCGACCCCGCGCCGCCATGCCCTGTGGGCCGCCTCGCCAACGGTCGCGATCTCCTCCTCCTCCGCGCCGCTGGCCTTGACCGTCCGGAATCCGCTGAGCGCCCGTTCCAGCAGCGAGCCCATCCCACCGACGGCGGCTTGTGACCGCTCGGTGGCCCGCCGGATCCGGGGCACGACCAAGAGCACCGCCACCCCGTTCACGGCGAGCACGGCGAGGGTCACCAGCAGCAGCACCGGGTCCAGCGTCGCCATCAGCACGACCGAGCCGATCAGCAGGAACGTCGCGTTGACCGAGTGGACCAGCCCGTAGGTGCTGACGCTGCGTAGCAGGGTCGTGTCCGAGGTCACCCGGGACAGCAGGTCGCCCGGCTTGAGCCGGTCCAGCGCGCCCACCCGCAACCGCAGCAGCCGGGAGACCAGGCGCTCCCGGGCGGCCAGCACGACGGTCTCCGCGGTACGCCCCAGCAGGTAGGTCCCGGCCGTGCTCAGTGCCGCCCCGGCAACCGTGAGCCCCGTGAGCAGCGCCACCGGGCCGACCAGGGAGCGGCGCTGGCCGAGGGTGTCGACGACCAGCTTGGCGACCATCGGCTGGGCGAGGCTCGCCAACCCAGCGAGGAAGCCGAGGAGCCCTCCGCCGAGCAGCGTCCAGCGGTGGGGCGTGATATGGGCGAGCAGCAGGCGCCAGGCGGGTCGCCCGCGGGCGCGCCGGCCTGGCACGGCGTCGGCCGGCAGGTCGCCGTGGATGGCGCCCGTGGTGGTGGCCATGGCGTTCAGGGCACGGCGAACAGCGTGCGGAAGTAGTCCGGCGGATAGTCCTCGCCCACCATGATCCCGTCGGCTTCCACCCAGGCGTGGGCGGCGAACGGCGGCAGCCGCCGTGCCCCTACGCACCAGGTCGGCCACTGGCCGCGCAGCCGGCACAGCAGGATGGTGGCCAGCGACCGGGGCACGCACCCTTCCCGCGCCGCGCAGACCAGGCTCACCGCCACCACGGCGTCCCGGGCCGCCTTGGCCTGCTCGAAGGTGGCCGGCCTGGCGCCCTGGCGCAGCCAGCCCAGCACGGTCCGGATACGCCGGGGGGACTGGGTGGCGAGCAGCCGGGCGGCGCCGACGGCGAGGCGGGCCAGGGTCCGGCGAAGGAGGGGCACCGAGCGGGGCTGGTGGAAGACGGCTTCCGGCATGCTCATGGCGTCCTCCTCTGCGGCCACCGCCGCGGTCCGCCGCGCATTCCGCTACTCCCCCACCAGGCCGGCCGAGTGCAGGCCGCCGACCAGGTCCTCGACGTCCCGGCTCGCGGTCTCCGCATCGACCGCGTACTGCGCGGTGAGCTCCTGCACCGCCTGGGCCGGCGTGCCGCCGTCCAGCAGCGTGCGCAGGACGAGGAGGGCGGTGGGATTCAGGTTCCAGTACTGACCGCTGTCCTCGTCGAGCAGCGTGATGCCGTAGTCGGTCTCGGCGGCGGACACGCCGTCGCGCAGCTTCAGCGTCATGTCGTCTCCTCAGGAGGGCACGGTGGCGCGTTCCAGCGAGCGCAGCCACACCTCGCACGCCACGGTCTGGTAGAGCACCCCGAGTTGCAGCTCCGGCGCGAGCGGTCGGGTGCACAGCTCGCGCAGCGCGTCCGCGTCGATCAGGCCCGCCCGAGCAAGCCGGGAGTCCTCCCAAAGGGCGAGCAGGTCCCCGCGGTGCCGTCGCAACCCGGGGTCCTCGGCGCCGGTGCCGTTGGCCTTGGTCTGGCGGGTCAGGCTCGCGTCGGGGACGACGCCGCGCATCGCCTCGACGATCAGCGGCTTGTACCTCCAGGGCGTGATGCGTTCCTGTGGCCGCACCGCCAGGCCCGCCTCGATCACCCGGTCGTCGTAGTAGGGGGCGGCCAGCGCGACGCCGATCCGCTCGGCCATCTGGCCGAACTGGCGGACCGTGCGGGACACGTGCCGCATCCCTTCCAGCTCCCGCTGCTGGCCCCGCCCGGGAGCCAGCGGTTCGGCGACCGGCGCCTCGGCGCGGATCAGCTCACGGACCGCCTCGGCCGCGGCCGGTGTGACCCAGGGCGGCAGCCGGGGCTGGAACCCCCAGTCCAGCAGCGGCTCTTCCGGCGGGGGCGGCGGGGCGGTCACCGTATCGGCGACGCGGGCGAGCCAGTCGCGGTACGGCCTGGTGTCCGAGAGCTGCCGCAGCAGTCGTCCACGGGGCCAGCGGTACTTGGCGGCAAAGCCACGCAGGTGCCGCAGGGCGATCCTGGGGCTGGTCCGCAGCAACCCGTGCAGGTGGGCCACCGAGCCGTACAGCAGCTCGTCCCCGCCGAAGCCGGTCAGGTGCAGCCCCGAACCGCGGGCGGCGGCCCGCCGGGCGATGATCAGCCACCGGTCGCGGTCCACGGCGGCGTTGAAGGGCTCGTCCAGCCGGTCGTCCACGGCCCGCAGGCCGTGGTAGACCAGCGGCACCTCCTCCGCCGGGATGACGTGATGCTCGATGTTGCCGAGGCCGGCAACCGTGCGCGCAGCCCACTCCTCGTCGTCGGCCAGGGGATCCGGGCTCGCCGCGGTGTAGGCGACGACCCTCGCCTCCCCTCGGGCGGCCAGGCAGCAGACCGCGGTCGAGTCCACCCCGCCGAGGTCGCAGCTGACCAGGTTGCGTCCCTGGACACGCGCGGCGACCGCGGCCGACAACGCCTCCCGCAGCGCCGGGGCGCCCTCGGACATCGGCACGACCGGCTCCGGAGGAGCCCACCACCGGGCCGACGACTGCCGCCCGTCGCGATCGAGCACGAGGTAATGGTCGGTGGGCAGGACCGCCACCCCCTGCCACACCGGCTCGCCGGCGAGTGGGTACAGGATGTGCGGCTCGAGCAGGTGGAGCGCCAGCCGCCGCTCGTCGAGGCCTGCGTCCAGCAGGCCGGCCAGCAGGTCGGCGCGGTCCGCCGCCACGGTCGTGTGGCCGATCTCGGCGTGGAAGATCCGCCGGACACCGGTCACGGTCCCCTGCACCCGGACCCGGCCGGCCACCGAGGCGACCAGGTGCGAGCTGCCGACCAACGATGCCGCCAGCCGATCCAGGCCGGCGACCGCCCCGATCCGGCCGGCGGCCTCGGCCAGCTGGTCGGCCCTGACGGCGTGCTGGCCGATCAGGGCAATCTTGGTGTGTCCTGCCTGAGCGGTGGTCACCGTGCCCCCGGCCCAGCACCCAAGGAGCCACGGGCGGCCTGACGGGTGAGTGATCTGCTGCGTGGCCGGGTCACGCAACGCAGAAGCAATTGGACGAGCCGATTCGCAGTCCGCCAGCACGACGAACCATGAGGGGATGGTAGCAAGACCGCCGAGTCCGACCATGTTCAAGATTCCCCTCAGCAATGCGGCGGTGGGTGCTCGTCGCACCGGGTCGCGAAAGGCCGTATTCTTCGGTCCTTCTACCGCCCGAGCACCCGCACGGCCACCAGTTGAGCCTCACTGCACCTGCTGCACCAATACCGGAACGACAACGTCCGGGCGGTGGCACAACACCACCACCCGGACGTCCCTGGCTCGACAACGACTCGCCGAGCCGAAGTGAACAGCTCGGAGAGCGGCTCACGCGATGGTCAGAAACTCTGCTTCTTGACCAGGAAGTCCTTCGGTCCATGGCCACCGATACCGGTCACCTTCTTGAAGGAGCCGGCCGCAATCAGCGTTGGACGCTCGTAGGTACGCATCGCTTCACCCCCTTGGGCAAAACCTGAGATGCTTCGTTCTGCTATTCGGCGCTGCGGTTACCCGACGCCATACAGGGCAAACGCGAACCGGCAGGCCTGAGCCTCCTGAGTCCATTGAACCGCCTGCTCAGTGCGGGTGAACCTGGCGCTTCGGTAGAATTGCCTAGACAGCGTTTCGAGCCCTGACGAGCCCGGCGAAGGTCACAAGCACCCTTCTCCGCCTGATTCTCTGCATCCTCCATTACAGGCCCGGACGAAATGATGGATTTGGCGATGGTCAGCGAAATCGAACCGAACGCACCACCCGTCCATTTGCACGGCTGCGACGATCTCCTAGGCTTCCTTGGCGCAAGGCATCCCGAGAGCCTCGACCACTACAGCGGCGCCATGCACGGCCGGGCCAACGGCGCGTCCGTCGGCTACTGGGTGTACGACAGGGCGACCAGGTACTTCAACGGCACCGAGCCGCCCCTCCCGGTGCCGAGCCCCTGACCTGACCGCGGGAACCGCGCGACCCGCACGAACGTTCAAGACCGCGCCGCGGCGGCCGTCGTCCACTGGGCCCATGGCACCCACGACGACCCGGCCCGCGCGGTGAACGAGCTGCTCGGCCTCGCCGGCTTCGCGTTCGTCGGCTCGATCACGCCGGGACCGAACAACGCCCTGCTGTGGGCCTCCGGCATCCGCTTCGGGTTCCGCCGCACCGCCCGCCACGTCGCCGGGACCGCCCTGGGCATGGCCGCGCTGCTGCTCGCCATCGCCGCCGGGATCGGCGTGGTGCTCCTGGCGCTGCCTGGCGCCGACCTCGCGCTGAAGCTGGCCGGCTCCGCCTACCTCCTCTACCTCGCGGTCAGGATCGCCGCCAGCCACGGGGCCGAGCGCGCGGCCGTCTCGCGCCCACTCGGGGTGCTCGGCGGCGCCGCCTTCCAGTTCGCCAACCCCAAGGCGTGGCTGTTCGCCCTCGCCGCGGTCGGCACCTTCCTCCCACCCGGCCTCGCGCCCGTCCCCGCGGCGCTCGCGGTCGCCGCGACCAGCGCGGTGGTGATCCTCGCCACCGCCGCGGCCTGGGCCGCCGGCGGCGCCGCGCTCAACCGCGTCGCCGAGGACTCGCGCACCCAGCGGGCGGTGAGCCTCGCGCTCGCGATCCTGCTGGTCGCGTCGGTGGCGTTCATCTGGGTCTGACCCGGTCGCGCGCCGGGCGCTCACGACCGGCTGGTCGTCACCGTGGCGTCCAGGCCGAGGAACGCCGCGTACCGGTCGGCGGCGGCCCGCAGGGCGGCGGCCTGGCGCTCGTCGAACGGGGCGTAGAGGACAGCTTCGACCAGGACCGAGCCGCGCCTGACGGTGCGCTTCCAGTGGCCCGCCACCTGGCCGTCGAGGACCACCACCTGGTTGAAGGGGACCCCGTCCTGGGGCTGCGACCTGGCCGCGCCCGAGACGTCGAGCACGTACTTGCTCTCGCTGTAGCCGACCAGGTACTCGTCGTAGGCCTGCAGCAGGTGGACCGTCGGGGAGGCGGGCCGCGCCGCCGGGGGCGGTTCGGCGAACCAGTAGGACACCCCGTCGACGACCTCCCGCTCGAGCCGGGACCCGGCCAGCTCGATGGCCTGCCTGACCTCGGCCAACGTCAGGCTCGACCACCAGCTCAGGTCCTTCGCGGTGGCCGGCCCGTGGCTGGTGAAGTAGCGGACGGCCAGCTCGCCCAGGGCCTCGTCCCGGCTCCGGCTCCCGGTGGGCGGCACCCGCTCGTCGAGCAGGGCGTAGGTGTGCTGCCTGCCGTCAGGGGCGCCGCTGCAGACGACGCCGCTCAGCTCGGCGTGCATCAGGACGTAGGCGAGCCGGAAGCCGCCGGTCGGGATCCCGGCAGCCTCCAGCCTGGCGCCGAGCGCCTTGCGGGTGAGCTGGTTGCCGCCCCGCAGGGCCTCGACCAGCAGCGCCGTCGCCGTGCGCAGCAGGCCTTGATCGAGCCCGAGCCGCCGGTACATGTAGCCGTTCAGCACGTGGACGCGCGGCGCGGTGAGCTCCTGCAGCCAGCGGATGTCCGCCGGCAGGACGAAGTGCCAGGTGGGCCGCAGGACGTGGGTCCGCAGGACGGCCCCGTCCGCGAACCCCTGCTCCACCGTGGCGTCGTCGGCGCCGCCGGTGCGCTGGGCGAGCGCCCACTTCGCCGGGCCGTAGTCCTGCGACTGCACCCCGAGCAGCCAGCCCACCACCTCCTCGGCGCGCCCCAGCGGGGCGCCCCAGAGGCGCAGGTTGCGCATCCGCCAGTGGGCGAGGTCCGCGCCGTTCATGGCCGGCATGGTAGCCGCGCCGGCCCGGCCGCCACCCGGGGAGGCGCCGCCGGCCGACCCTCGCGTGCCGCCCGCCTAGCCACCCGCCACGGCGCGCTCGGCCAGCGCCGGCCGGGACGGGCCACGCCCGTTCGGCGTGGTGGGCGCCGGTGCCCGCAGCCAGCGGTCGGCGTACCGCTGGGCGACCTGGGCGGCGCGGTCGTCGTCCCTGGTCGCGAGGCGGTGCGCGGCGTGACGGGCCAACAGCGCCGCGGCGTAGGCGCGACCGAGGCCGACCGCGAAGTCGCGCATCCCCTCCTGCAGCGCGTCGCCGTCGGCGTCCGGCCAGGCCCGGACCCCCTCCACCAGCAGCGCGCGGGACCGGTCGACCAGGTCGGCGAGCGGGCCGACCGCCGGCGCCGCGCGCGCGGCGGCGGCCTGCTCGGCGAGGTCCTCGAGGAGCGCCGTGACGGCCCCCTCCCGGGATTCCGCGCGCAGCAGGTCGAGGCTGAGGACGTTGGTGGTGCCCTCCCAGATGGGCAGCACCTGGGCGTTGCGCAGCAGGCGCGGGATGCCGGTGTCCTCCACGTAGCCGGCGCCGCCGAACGCCTCCACCACCTCGCTGGCATGGGCGACGGCGTCCTTGGCGGTGAGCAGCTTGACGGTCGGGACCAGCGCCCGCAGCGCGCGCTGCTCCTGCCCGTCCGCCTCACCGTGCTCCGTGCGGCCCAGCAGCTCCATCCCGCGGGCCGCGAGCGCGAATGCCGCCTCGGCCTCGACCGCCAGGTCGGCGAGGGTCGCCCGGTGCAGCGGCAGCTCGACCAGCGGCCGGCCGAACGCGTGGCGCACCCGGGCGTACGCGACCGCCAGCTCGACCCCCCGCCGCATGCCCGCGGCGGCGCTGACCGCGTTGTGCATGCGGGTGACGTTGAGCATCCCGGCGATCTTCTTCAGCCCGGCGTCGACGCCGCCAACCGGGGTCGCGTAGGCGCCGGCGAGGGTGAGCTCCGCGGTCGGCAGCGCCCGGGTGCCGAGCTTGTCCTTCAGCCGGTTCACCAGGATGGTCGAGCCGAGCTGCGCCCGGCCGTCGCGTGGGTCGACCCGCTCGACCAGGAACAGGCCGAGGCCACGGCTGCCCTCCGGCGCGCCCTCGGGGCGGGCGAGCGCGAGCGCGCAGTCGGCGGTCGTCGCCGAGGTGAACCACTTGGTTCCGTGCAGGCGCCACTCCCCCGCCTGGTCGCGCCGCGCCACCGTCGCGGTGCGGCCGACGTCGGAGCCGCCCTCGCGCTCGGTCATCCACTGGCCCGAGGTCCACGCCCGCTCCGGGTCGCGGCTGGTCAGCAGCGGCACCACCCGCTCGCGCAGCTCCGCCGGGGCGTGGTCGAGCAGCACGCGGACGGCCGCGTCGGTCATCGCCACGTGGCAGGTGTAGACGGCCGACGAGGGGGCGTACAGGTGCAGCAGCGCGTGCTGGATGACGCGGTCGTGGCGGCCGTGCCGCCCCTCGTACGGCAGCGCGCACAGGCCCGCCCGCGCCTGGACGGCGTGCAGCTCCGCCCAGGCGGGGCGCAGCTCGATCCGGTCGACCCGCCGGCCCCACGGGTCGTAGTGCACCAGCCTGGGCGGGCTGGCCTCGGCCTCCTCGCCGAGCCGGGCCAGCTCGCCGGCGGCGGCCTCGCCCATCCGGTCGAGCTCCGGGGAGACCTCCGCCAGGACGTCATCCGGGAGCAACCGCTCGAGGTGCTCTCGCAGCACCACGTCCGAGCGGTGGGTGTTGCGCAGCCTGGGCGGCTCCTGGAAGAACATGCCGCGATTCTCCCCGGCTCGGGAGCGGACGTACAGCTCAGTCCAGGCGGGCGACGGCGCGCAGCTTGTTCACCGCGTCCAGGGCGGCGACCTTGTACGCCTCGGCCAGCGTCGGGTAGTTGAAGACGGCGTCGACCAGGTAGTCGACCGTGCCGCCGTTGCCCATCACCGCCTGGCCGATGTGCACGATCTCGGTCGCGTTGGTGCCGAACACGTGCACCCCGAGCAGCCGCCGGTCGTCGATGGAGACCAGCAGCTTCAGCACCCCGTAGGAGTCGCCGAGGATCTGGCCGCGGGCCAGCTCCCGGTAGCGGGAGATGCCGACCTCGTAGGGGACCGACGCCTCGGTCAGCTGCGCCTCGTTGCTGCCGACGTAGCTGATCTCGGGGATCGTGTAGATGCCGATCGGCAGCAGGTCACCGAGCGAGTGCGCGGGCTCGCCGAAGGCGGCGTAGGCGGCCAGCCTGCCCTGCTCCATGGAGGTCGCGGCCAGCGCCGGGAAGCCGATCACGTCGCCGACGGCGAAGATGTGCTCGACCTTGGTGCGGAAGTCCGGCCCGACCTGGACGCGGCCGCGCTTGTCGGCCTCCAGGCCGGCGTTGGCCAGCACCAGCTCGTCGGTCATGCCCTGGCGGCCGGCCGAGTACAGCACGGTGTCGGCCGGGATCCGCTTGCCGCTCTCCAGCACGGTGATCGTCCCGCCGGGGCGGGACTCCACCGCGGCGACGCTCTCGCCGAAGCGGAACGTCACCGCCAGGTCGCGCAGGTGGTAGCGGAGCGACTCGACGACCTCCTCGTCGCAGAACTCGAGCATCCCCGGGCGCCGCTCGACCACGGTCACCTTGGTGCCGAGGGCGGCGAACATCGAGGCGTACTCCAGCCCGACCACCCCCGCGCCGACCACCACCATCGACGAGGGGATCTGCTCCAGCGACAGGATGCCGTCCGAGTCCACGATCGTGCGCCCGTCGAACTCGACGCTGTCGGGCCGGGCCGGGCGGGTGCCGACGGCGATCACGACGTTGGCGGCGGTCACCTCCCGCTCGACCGGGCCGCCCAGGACGCCGATGGTGTGCGGGTCGACGAAGCGGGCGGTGCCGGCCAGCATGGTGACGTGGTTGCGGGCCAGCTGGTGCAGGATCACGTCGACCTCGCGCCCGACCACGTGCCTGGTCCGCGCGCTGAGGTCCTGGACGGTGATGTCCTGCTTGACGCGGTAGCTCTGCCCGTACAGCTCCCGCTGGCTCATACCGGTCAGGTAGAGGATCGCCTCGCGGAGGGTCTTGGACGGGATCGTCCCGGTGTTGATGCAGACCCCGCCGACCATGTCGGTCCGCTCCACGACGGCCGCGCGGCGGCCGAGCTTGGCGGCGGCGATCGCGGCCTTCTGGCCGCCCGGTCCGGAACCGATGACGAGCAGGTCGTAGTCGTACATGCGCACACCCGGGCTGAGCTGGCTTGCCGCTGACCATTCTGCCCTCCGAGGCGGCGGCCAACCAGGAGCACCCGGCTTCTACGGGTCGGCGTCCCTGCGGCACTGCCGGCTGGCGGTGGTGTACGCCCCGAGCAGGTCGGCAGCCCTGCCGCGCCGGCCGCGGACCAGCAGGTCGATGATCTCGTCACCCCTGGCCGCGGTCTCCAGGCAGGCCGGGGAGGCGACCGACCGGACCGTTGCCGAGGTGACCGGGGCGGGAGCGGGCCGGGTCGCGGGCGGGCGCGCCAACGTGGTGCCCGCTGGTGTACCACCCGACCGCTCCGACCCCAGTGCGAACCCCAGCACCACGCCCACCACCAGGGTCGCCGCCGAGCTGACGAGCAGCCAGCCCCACCGCGTCCGCCGGGAGCCCTCGGCGGCGCCGAGCGGCCGGCCACCGGCCAGCGGCGAGGCCAGGGCCACCGGCGGGTCGGGCGGGTCCGGCTCGAACAGGCTCACTCGGCCACCAGGTAGGCCAGGGCGGCGCGGAGCGTCCCGCCGGTGGTACCGCCGTCGAACCGCTCGGCGATCCGGCCCTGCTGGTCGACCAGCACCGTGACCGGCTGGTAGGGCACCCCCCAGCGCGCCCAGGTCCGCCCGGAGGCGTCGTTGGCCAGCGGGTACGGAACCTCGAAGCGGCGCTGGTAGGCGCGGCCGGCGGCCACGGTGTCGTGGTAGGAGACGCCGACGAAGCCCACCCGGCGGGCGAACTCGTCGGCGACCCGCGACAGGTCGGGCTGCTCGGTCGCGCAGGTCGGGCACCACGACTCGAAGAAGTTCACCACCGCGGGCCGTCCGCGGAAGTCCTCCAGGGTGACCGTGCGGCCGTCGAAGGCGGTCAGCCGCAGCGCGGGGGCCGCCCGACGCTCGGCCACCGCGACGATCCCGGGCGGCGGGAACCGTGCCTGGTCCTCCCGGGCGGCCACGGCCCGGCCGGCGACCGTGGTGGCCGGGGCGGCGGGCTCATGCCGGGCACCGTCCCGCGGCGCGGCGCAAGCGCCCACCACCGCGGTGAGCAAGGCCAGTCCCACGAGCCGAACGCGCACGGTGGCCGATCCTACCCGCACCGACGGCCACGCCCCAAAGGCCCAGCAACGCGCCCGCCGAACCCTGGACCACGGCCGCGGCGATTGGGGCCGCGCTCGGGTGGTAACGCGCCCATGAGGCAGGGGACCGTCCCAAGTAAGGTCGACGACCAGACCAAGCGCCGGCCCCTGGAGGCTCCTGATGGCGAAGCTGGACCGCGCGACGAGGTACGGTTCGAAACGGGCCGGCCGGCCGCTGCGGCGCGCGGCGCAGCTGGGCGTGCTGGCCGCGGCCGTGCTGGTCGGACGCAAGACCGCCGGCAGGGCGACGGCGAGGCACGACGGCAACGGCACGGCGACCCGGCCACGAGGACCGGGCGCCGCCGCCGGCGCCGAGCCACCACCCGAACACGTCACCGGTCCGGCCGCCCCGGCGGACCCTGGCCGCGGGCGCCAGGCCGAGCAGCCCCAGCAGATCCCGCCACGCGGCTGGAAGGACATCACCCTCCGGCTCAAGACCGAAGCGAAGCAGGACCAGGTGCCGCTGCTCGCCGCGGGGGTCGCCTTCTACGCCCTGCTGTCGCTGTTCCCCGCGATCATCGCGGCGGTCTCGATCTACGGCCTGGTCGCCAACCCCGAGACCGTGCGCCGCCAGATCGACCGGCTCACCCAGCTCCTGTCGCCCGAGACCGCCTCCATCCTCAGCCAGCAGATCCACCAGATCACCGCCAGCGCCGGCGGCGCCCTCGGGCTGGCCACGGTCCTGGGCATCGCGACCGCCCTGTGGAGCGCGTCCAGCGGCATGAAGGCGCTGATCGCCGGCGTCAACCTGGCCTACGACGAGACCGAGGGCCGCAAGTTCCTCAAGCTGCGCGGCCTGTCGCTGCTGTTCACCCTCGGCGCCATGCTGCTGCTGGCGGTCGCGCTGGTGCTGATCGTCGCCTTCCCGGCCGTGGCCAACGACTGGCCCACCGCGCTGCGCTGGACCGCCTCGGTCCTGCGCTGGCTGTTGCTCGCCGCGCTGCTGGTCGTCGGCCTGGCGGTCCTGTACCGGTACGCCCCCGACCGCGACAACCCGAGGTGGTCATGGATCACCTGGGGATCGGCCGTGGCCACCGTGCTGTGGGTGCTCGCCTCGATCGGGTTCTCCGCCTACGTGCGCTGGTTCGGCAACTACAACAAGACCTACGGGGCGCTGGCCGGCATCGTCATCCTGCTGTTCTGGCTGTTCCTGACCGCCTTCGTGGTGCTGCTCGGCGCCGAGCTGAACACCGAGATGGAACTGCAGACCGCCAAGGACACCACCACCGGGCCCGAGCAGCCCATGGGCGAGCGCCACGCCCACGCCGCCGACCACGTCGCCACGGCGCCCTGAGCCGGAGGAACGCTCCCAGCCGGCGAGCAGCGGTGAACGAGCCCTGACAGGAAGGTCGCCGGATCAGGGCTTCACGCGGTTCTTCGCCGCCAGGAGCATCTGCGTCACCGTGTACCGGTCCAGGTCCAACTTCGTCGCGATCTCGTCCGGCCCCATCCCCCTCGCGTTGTAGATCACCGCAAGCTCCTGGTGGGACCTGCTCCACGAACGGTCTGGCTTCCTCGGAGCAGGTGCACGGCGAACGGACTTGGCGACCCCCGGGTAGGCGTGAGCGCGCTTGGGCCGAGCTCCTCCGGTCGCCACCGAGGAGGATTTCCGTTGATCCTGGTACTTGCCGCTGGCCAGGTCCTCCTCGATGCGCTCGTTCAGGACCAGGTAGTGGTCGGCGGCCTTGCTCACGGCGACGGCCGCGATCGTCGGGGGCCTCGCATTCAGCTCGCGGCACCGGCGCTTGGTGCAATAGTCGTACTTCTCAGCGCGCTCGGGATGCAGCTCGTCCCCGCAGGTGACACATCGCGCCACGATTCTCCTGTCTCCAGGTACTACAAATTGCACTCCTTCAACGTCGGAGGAGGGGCGCGGTGTTCCCGCCGACGCCGCGAGCGGTCGACCACGGCCACCAGAGGTGGCTCGCCCGAACGGGGTCCTAGGCGATGCCGCCGAGGGTGGCGCCGACGGCGAGGATGACCAGGTAGGCGGCGACGCCGCCGCCGAGCACGGTCAGGCGCAGCCAGCCGGGGATCTTGGGGCGGCCGGCGACGTGGTAGGCGACCACCCCGAGGAACGGGACCACCAGGATGCCGAGGACCCAGGCGACCGTGGCCGCGCGGCCGAGGTCCTCGCGGCGGGCCAGGTCCCACAGCGCCAGGGAGGTCCAGGCGGCGTAGAGCACGAACGGCAGCAGGTAGCCGTAGATGCCGAACACCAGCTGCCAGGCCGAGCTGGCCAGGATGGGGACGCCGAACATGGTGGGCTCCTTGCGGGTGGTCACCTCCAGGCCCGCCGGCCAGGCGGGCCGGGCGATCGCGGCCAGGTTCAGGTGCAGGCTGGTGTAGACGTTCACGGCGGGGCGAATCGGTGCCGACGCGCCGCCCGGCATCTGGGGCTGGGGTGGCGGCGGCGGCACGTCGCGGGACTCGACGTGCGGGTAGGCGCCGGTGTTGCCCTCGGCCACCGAGCCGAGCGACACCAGCGCGGTGGAGACGTCGAAGCGCACCGGCAGGCGCAGCCCCGAGCACGGCTGGAAGGCCTGCAGCCCGACCGGGATCGAGGTGCGCACGTCGTTGCCGGCGAAGCAGTTGCCCGGCCCCGCCGGGCCGGACAGCGCCACGTCGGCGCGGCCGGAGCCGCGCACCAGGTTGTCGCGCACCCGGTTGCCCGACGAGGTCCAGAAGTGCCGGTCGGTGTTGGGCGTGACCAGGATGCCGTGGTTGGGGTGGTTGACGACCAGGTTGCGCTCCACCCGGGAGTCGTCCCCGCCGGCGAGGATGATGCCGTTGCCGTAGGAGGACCACTCCAGCGCGCGGACCGGGGCGCTGCGGCTGCCGTTGCCCTCGACCACGTTGCCGACGACGTCGACGCCCTTGAACGGCGGCAGCAGCTCCGAGTCGAGCGTGTTGGGCACGATGCCGGCGACGTTGTGGCGCCAGACCGAGCGCACGATGTGGAGGTTGCCGCCGGCGTTGGTTCCCGAGTAGCCCAGGCCGTTGTCCTGCGAGGTGACGCCGTCGATGACCGCGTCGCACGGCTTGCACTGGCCGACGTAGAAGCCGGCGTCGTAGGAGCCCGACGCCCACGAGCGCTCCATCAGCCCGTCGGTCGAGTCGAACGCGTAGACCCCGTAGACCTCGTTGTTGATCGCGGTGACGTAGGAGGCGCGGTAGCCCTTGACGCCGGTCCAGAACAGGCCATTGACCTTGCCGTTGCGCACGGTGAGGTTCTCCACCGCGACGCCGTCGGCGGTGACGCTGATCGCGTTGGCGCGCTGGTACTCGGCGTCGACGATGACCTGGTTGCGGTCGCGGCCGCGGACCACCAGCGACGGGGTGCGGACCTTCACCTCCTCGCGGTAGGTGCCGGGGCCGACCAGGACCAGGTCGCCGGGCTTGGCCGCGTCGACCGCGGCCTGGATGGTGCGGTAGTCCTCGGGCACGCGGCGGGTGACCCCGGAGGCCTTGGCGACCGGGGCCTGGCCGGTGCCGGGCGCGGCCTTGGCGGGGTTGAAGGGGACGTCGCCGACCACCAGGGTGGCGACCATGCCCTGCCTGGCGGTGGGGGTGGCGTGGAAGGTGCAGTAGAAGCGGTAGACGCCGGGCCGCAGGGCGGCGACGACGGTGGCGGTCTGGTCGGGGCCGATCGACTCGGGGGTGCGGAAGGCGCCGTCGGCGGCGACGGCGTTGTGGGGGGCGTAGCCCTTGTTCTCGAACACCACTGGGGTCCCGGCGGGGACGCGGGTGACGTCGCGGGCGTAGAAGTTGTCGAACATCCCCACCGACACCGAGGGCTGCTGGGGGCCGCCGCAGCCGGCCAGGCACAGCGGCAGGGCCAGCAGGGCCGCGCCGAGCCACCACCACGACCCGGCCGTGCGAGCCCGCATCCACAACCTCCGCCGTCCGACCGGCGCCGCACCCCCCGCTGCGCGGCCGCCGGGTTGTGCCGGAGTCTGCCACGCCCGGGCACACGGTCGATAGCTTGCTACACCGCCGGCGCGTGGCGGGTTCCACGGGCGGCAGGGGTGGCCGCCAGGTGGTGGGGTCAGGCGGTGTAGAACCGTTCGAGCACCGGAGCGACCGTCTTGGGGTCGGCCACGTGTGCCTGGCCTTCGAGGGTCAGGCGTTGCGCGTGCGGGAGGCTGGCGGCGATCGCGTCCGCGGCCTGGTCGAAGAACTGGTCGCCGCCGCCGGTGGCGACCAGGGTCGGCTGCGTGATCGTTGCGAGGCGGGCGCTGGGCGGCTGGCCGTCGCCCAGGACGGCCGCGTCGTAGGCCAGCGTGTGCGCGATCGCTTCCAGGCCGGGCCAGAGCGGCGAGCTCCTCGCTCCGGCGACGTCCTCCTCGCCAGAGCCGGCCACCCGCATGAACAGCTCGACCGCTTCGCCGCGGCGGCCGGCGGCGAGCACCGCGGTGAGCCGCTCGACGTAGCGCCGCCACGGCGCTGCCGCCGCCTCGCCGACGAAGTAGGGCACCTCGTACACGCCGATCCGGTCGACCGCGAGCCCTGCCGCCGCGGCCTCCAGCGCCAGCGCGCCGCCGGAGGAGACGCCGTACAGGTGGGCCGACCCGCCGGCCTCGGCGATCAGCGCGTCGAGGTCCTCGAGCTCGCGCTCCACGGCGTAGGGGAGGGTGTCGCCGCTGTCGGCGCGGCCGCGCCGGTCGTAGTTGTACACGGTGAACCACGCCGCCAGCTCCGTCGCCAGCGGCGTGTTCTCCCAGCGGCCGGCCCGGCCGGTGGCCGGGTCGACCAGGCCGCCGCCGACCAGGATGACGGGCGGTCCGCCGCCGGCGCGGTCGTACGCGATCGAGGTCCCGTCCTTCGACGTCACACGGCTCACGCGGCCCTCCCGGGGTGGAAGATCGGTGGCACCTTCTACCACCTGCCCACCACCTGCCCGGGTGTGGCGTGGCGGGCCGGGTGCCGCCCGGCCGACGCTTGGACGGCCCGGCGGCACCCGGCACCCTCGCGGTGGGACGCGGTCCCGCGAGGGGTCTGCCGCGCCGCGGCGGCTGCCGGATCACCTCGACGGCCTGCCGACGTGTTAGCGCCGGCCTGCGGGTCCCCCCGGGTACCTGGCGGCGGTGATGCCCTCGCGCCGGGCTCACCCGCTGGCCGGCGTCAGGGAGCCGGGTAACCGCCGTGGCGGTCGCCTAACCGACGCGCTTGCGCCCGCGTCTGGGCCGTGCGGCGGCGAGGGCTCGGCCGACCGCGACGAGCTGCCACGCGCGCAGCGCCAGGTGGCGGAGCCACCAGGGGAGCCGGTCGCTGAGCCAGCCCGGCGTGTTCGGCCGCACGCAGCGCCCGGCCACCGACGCCGGCGTCGGGACGGCCCAGAGCCGCAGGTGGTGGAGGCGGTCACGCCAGCGCATGGCGTGGAACCGTCGCAGGACCTCCGACGCCGCGCCGGCGTCGGCGGCGCACAGGCGCGCGGTGAAGGGCGCGGGCGGCAGGCCGAGCTCGTCCGCGACGCGGTCCCCGTTGGCCGCGTAGCAGCGCAGCGCGCCGATCAGCGCCGGCTCGGCGCCGAGCCGCCGCGCGACCGCCAGCGCCCCTGCCCAGGTCGCCAGCGGCATGCGGGCGACGGCGCGGTCGAGGTCGGCGCGCGGCCTCGGCTTGCGGTTGCCGTCCTGGACGGCGTGGATCGCGAGGTGGCAGGCGTGGGCCGCCTCGTCGAGCGCCCGCACCAGGCGGCCGTGGAGCTCGAAGGCGACCTGGTGCCCGGCGAGGACCTCCCAGGTCCGCTCGGGCGTCGCGGAGGTCTCGGGCAGGGTCAGGTGGAGGTCGACCGTGACGCCGTCGCCGGGGCGGCGGAAGGTCGCCGAGCCGGCGGGGACGGCGTGGAAGCCGTTGCGGTCCAACCAGCCGAGCACCAGCGCGAGGCCGTGCGGCGCGGCGAGCAGGTCGAGGTCGACGAAGGGGCGGAACTCGCCCGGGTACAGGCGCCGTGCCGTGACCGGTCCCTTCAGCAGGATGGTCGCGGCGCCAAGGGCCTCCATCTCGGTGAGCATCTCGGCCGCGGCGGCCTCGAGCGCCAGCCGCCTGGCCGCCCAGCGCCGGTCGAGGTCGCGGTCGCCGCTGCCGGCGACCGTTGCCCGCAGCGGCGGCCGGCCGGCCGGGCTCAGGGTCCTCCCTCCCCCGCGTGGGCCTCGACCACGCGGCCACCGTCGAGGGTGACCACCCGGTCGGCATGGCGGATGGCCGCGCGGCTGTGGGTCACGGCGACGATCGTGAGGGTGCCGCGGAGGCGGTCGAGGGTGGCGACCACCGCCTCCTCGTTGTCGCCGTCGAGGCTGCTGGTTGCCTCGTCGAGCAGCAGCACGTCGGGGCGGCGCAGCAGGGCGCGGGCGATGGCGAGGCGCTGGCGCTCCCCGCCGGAGAGGCGCGCGCCGCGGTCGCCCACCGGGGTGGCGAGCCCGTCGGGCAGCAGGCGCACGAAGCCGTCCGCGGCGGCGAGCCGCAGCGCCTCCCACAGCTCGTCGTCCGAGGCTCCCGGCCGCGCCCAGCGCAGGTTGCTGGCGACGGTGCCGTCGAACAGGAAGGTCTCCTGCGGCACGTAGGCGACCCGGCGCCGCCAGGGCCTGGTCGGCCCCGCCAGCGCCCTGCCGTCGACCTCGACCGTCCCGGTCGACAGCGGCAGCAGGCCGAGCAGCACGTCGACCAGGGTGGTCTTGCCGGCGCCGGACGGGCCGACCACGGCGGTCGTCGAGCGGGCGGGGATCACCAGGGTGGCGTGGTCGAGTGCCGGCGGCCCGTCGGGCCGGTAGCGCACGGTGGCGCCGTCCAGCCGGATGCGGGTGCGTAGCCGCAGGTCGTCGTGCCCCTCGCCGGGGGCGGCCGCCTCGGCGGCGGCCTCGGCCGCCCGGGTGGTCGCGGCCACGGCGGCGTAGGCGGGCAGCAGCTGGGCGAGCTGCTGCGCCCTCCCCACCAGGTCGGCGGTGAGCGGCAGCAGGCGCGAGAACACGAAGACCAGGGCGACCAGGCGGGCGGGCGGCAGGTGCGCCACGGTGACCGAGGCCCACACCACGCCAGCGAGCATGACCACCCCCGTGGCCTGCCGCGCGGCCGCGTTCGCCCCGCGGGAGCGCTCGTAGTCGAGCCGGGCGTCCCGCTCGGTGTCGAGCGCGGCGGCGAACGCGGCGACGTGAGCGTCCTCGCGGTCGTGGCTCTTGGCGAGCTTGACGCCGTCGAGGAACTCGGCGGCGGCGGCGAGCAGCCCGCGGCCGCCGCGGGTCAGCCGCTCGCCGTGCCGGCGGGCACGCCGCACGGCGGGGGCGGAGAGGGCCAGCAGGACCGCGGCGGCGGCCGTGGCGGCCAGCGCGATCGGGGGCGAGAGCAGTATGGCGACGGCCAGGTGCGCCAGCGCCATCCCGGTCGCGACCAGCCCCTCGAGGAACAGGCGGGTGCCACCGGCGATCCGGGCGGCGTCGCTGGTCAGGGCGTCGAGCAGGTCGGAGCGGCGGCGCCGGCTCAGCCACGGCCACTGCGCGGCGGCGATGCCGGCGAACAGGCGCTTGCGGACCGCGTCGGTGAAGCCGAGCTGCAGCTCGGTGAGGAGCAGGTCGCGCCGGGTGGTGAGCAGCGCCTGGCCGGTGACGGTCGCGACGAACACCGCCAGGACGAGCGGGAGGGTCGGTCGCAGCCCGGCCGCCGCGAACGGCGCCGCGACCCGTGGCGGCGCCGCCCCGCCGAGGACGCCGGCCAGCTCCAGCAGCGGGACCAGCAGCAGCAGGCCGGCGCCTTCGAGCACGGTCACCAGGACCAGCAGCGCCAGCGCGAGCGCCAGCCGCCGGCCTCCGTGGCGGGCCAGCGCACCGACGTACGGGCGCAGCACGGCCTGCCCGCCCGCGCGGTCGACGGCCACTACCCCGCCGCCCCGGCCGCGGCCGCGGCCGTCGCGGCGTGGCGCTCCTGGAGGTGGCGGAGCAGCAGCCGCTCGCTCGCCGCATCCGCCTGGCGGCGTAGCCGTGGCGGTGGTACCTCGCCGTCCCAGCCCTCGCCGAGCAGGCCCCGCAGCACGCGCCGCACGGCGCCGCGGTAGTCGCCGGCGAGCTCCTCGTAGGCGACCTCGACCACCGGGAGTCGGAGGTGGTCGAGGCAGTCGCGCCAGGCCTGCAGCTCGCGGCGGAACTGGGACAGCCTCCGGTCGATGGCGCCGCGGTCGTAGGCCGGCGTCCACGCCGGGTCGGCGGTGCCGCCCGGTACCTTCCGCCAGCACCCGCTCTGGTGCGCGACCAGGTCGGAGACGGCCTGGCGGAGCCGGTCCTGGCGCCACAGCAGGACGACGGACGGGTTCGGGAACAGCTCCCGGAGCAGCTCGCCGACCTCGCCGTGGACGCGGGCACGGTCGCCGGCCGCGCCGCGTGCGAGGCGTTCCGCACGGTCGCCCCCCGCCGGGTCCCACCGCTGCAGGGTCTGCAGCACGTCCGGCCAGAACAGCTTGACGCCGAGGGTGCCGTCGCCGGCGGTCCGGTGCCGGTACAGCGCCGCGACGTAGTCGCGCAGCTCGCCGGCGTCCCAGCGTGCCTCGAACTGCGGCCGCCACTCGGGGTGGAAGTACTCCAGCGGGCAGCCGAGCCCAGCCGCCAGGAGCGCCTCGCCGAGCAGGGTGGAGCCGCAGCGCCGCATGGTGCACACCAGGACGCTGCGGCGGGGGCGGCGGTAGGCGCTGGCTTGGTCCGCGGCCGCGGTCGCTAGGTCGTAGCGCTGGCGCACGTGGCGACCTCGGTGGCGAGCCGGGCGAGGCGGTCGACGGTGCGGGGCACCAGGGCGAGCCCCCTGGGCTGGTCGAGCCGCAGCACCCGCAGCGGCCGCATCCAGGCGAGCAGGAAGGAGAACTCCCGCGCGAACGCCGCCGGGTCGGAGCGGTCCAGGCGCACCAGCTGGTCGCGGAGGTCGGCCAGGCGGCGCGACGGGCTCGGCTGGTGGAGCGCCAGCTCGTCGGCGTCGACCAGGCGCACCACCGTGGCGACCGGCACGGCTCGGCAATCCTGCGCCGGCAGCGGGTGGCGGGCCTTGCCGCCGTGCCGGGGCAGCCTCGCGCCGGGCGGCAGGCCGAGCCAGTCGCGGGCGTCGTCCCACAGCCGCACGTCCCCGGTGCAGGAGGCGACCGTCGCCGTTGCGCCGGCGAGGCCGAGGACGGCGGCGTCGTCGCCCAGCAGCGGCCAGCCGGTGAGGCGGTGCAACGCCGCCGCGGCGGTGGACTTGCCGGCGCCCGACGGGCCGCACAGCAGCAGCGCGCCGCGTGGGCCGAGCACCGTGGCGGCGTGCAGCACGTGGGCACGCTGGCGGGTGAGGGCGCGTGGCAGGACCGTGGCGACGACGAAGTCGGCGTCGTCCGGACCGTGCCGGGCCAGGCCGAGGTGCCAGGAGAGGGTGCGGCCGTCCGCCTCGACCGTGCAGGCGGCGAGGCCCTCGACGCGCACCGTGTAGGCGCCGTCGGGCCGCCGCCAGACCTCGAGCAGCCGCCGGCCCCGCCCCCGCAGGACCAGCCGGCCGGCGGCGGGCCGCTCGGCGGCGCGCCGCAGCCTGACGCCGAAGCGACCCTGGCGCTCGCCGGCAGGGACGCGGCAGTGGTCGAAGCCGCGCAGCGGGAGGTCGCTGTCGAGCCGGACCGAGCCGAACCGGTAGGCGAGCCGCCCGCCCGCCGCTTCACCGGTCACGACGCGGGGACCTGGTCAAGCCAGGTGGCGGCCGCGAACAGCGGCCAGAGCGGGACCAGCGCGTCGTGCGCCCCGGTCGGGGGGAGCCCGGCGCGGTGGCGGCCGACCGCCAGCCGGTAGTGCCGCCGGGCCACCGCCAGGTCGACCCAGCCCTCCTCGACCAGCGCGTGGCCGGCGAGCGCCTCGATGCCTCCGAGCTGGGCGTAGGCGTCGTGGAACACGGCGTCGAAGCGGGCCTTGCCGTCGCGCCGCCGGATCGCCGCGGGCAGGAGGTCGCCGACGGCCCGCCGCAGCAGCGGCTTGGACTCGGTCGCCGCGAACAGCACGCTGCCGTGCAGCGCCAGGACGTACTCCAGCACCAGGCGGTCGCGCAGTGGGTGCCGCCAGTCGACCCCGAGCGCGGTGTGGCGCTGCTGGGCCGCCTCGTGGATCGGTGCCAGGCAGGGCATCGCGGCGCGCCACCGTCCCCGGTGGTCGTGGGAGGCGAAGGTGGACGCGTCGGCCACCGAGGCCCGCAGGCGCTCGCGCAGCCCGATGCGGGCGAGCCAGCGCCGGTCGACCCACTCGGGAGGCCGCGGCGCGGGCAGCCGGCGCAGCAGCGGGCCGGCGGCCTCGCGGTACACCCGGGCGGCGCGCCGCAGCCCCTGGTGGAGGGTCGGTGGGCCGTGGCCGCTCTCGCGCCACAGCGCGGCGACCCGCCCACCGCGGAGCAGGTCCGGCCAGTGCCAGCGCCAGCCGCGGAACCAGTCGTCGCCGCCTTCCCCGGTCAGCACCACCCGCACGCCGTGCTCGGCGAGGGGCCGCAGCGCCCCGCAGAGCAGCGCCCCGCTCGGGGACGGCGGCGGCTCCCAGCTCAGCGCCGTCCACGCCCGCCAGCGTTCCCAGTCGTAGGCCTCAGGGAGCAACCGGAGCGTGCGGCAGCCAAGGTGCTCGTCGAGCGCGTCGAGCCAACCCGACTCGTCGTGCGCCCTCCCGGGGAAGGTGACCGCCACCGGCCGTAGCCGGCCCGGCGATCCGCCGGCGCTGGCGAGTCGGTGGGCAAGGGCGGTCACGGCGCTGGAGTCCAGGCCGCCGCTGACCAGCACGCCGGTGGGGCCGTCGTCCATGGCGGCGGCGACCGCCTCGTCCAGCCGCGTCCGCAGGCCGGCGGCGGCCCGGTCGCGATCGACCGGGGCCGGCGCCGCCACCACCGAACGGAGCGTGGCGAAGTGGCGCCGCCGCGGCCGCCTGCCGACCCCGGCGATGGCCAGCTGCCCGGCCGGCAGGCGCTCGACGCCGCTGAGCAGCGTCTCGTGGAAGGTCGAGACCGCCCTGCAGAGCGCCTCGCCGAGGAACCCCTGGTTCAGGCGGACCGGGACGCCCGCGGCGACGAGCTGGGTCAGTTCGGTGCCGAACACGAACCTGCGCCCGTCGTGCCAGGTGAGCAGCCGGCGCATGGCCAGCTCCGCCCGGGCGCACAGGAGCCGGCCGCGCGACGGCTCCCAGACGACGCTCACCCAGTCGCCGGTCAGGTGGTCGAAGCCCTCCTCGCCGTGCTCACGGTACGTCGCCGCCGCCAGCGCCGCGTCGCCTGGCGGGCCGCCGCCCGGCGAACCGCGGCCGAGCGAGCCGTCGAGGACCACGACCATCCCTGCCTGGTCGACGGCGACCGGCGGGGCGGCGCCGAGCGCCGGCTCGGCCGCGACGGCGACGCCGAACGGGCCGTCGAGGTGGACCAGGCCGGGCGGCGGCGAGGGCACCGTCGAGGCGGCGCGCATCGCCTCGAGCACGACCCGCTCCGCCGGCTCGCCGTCGAGCCGCAGCAGGCCGCAGACGGTCACGGGCCCGCGCCCCGCCGCGGCGGCGGGCCATAGCGGACCAGCTCGCGGAAGCGGGCCGGCGGGTCCCCCGCCTCCCCGCGCACCCGGCCGCCGACCTCGACCCACGCGTGCGCGACGAACGGCTCGCGCCGCACGCCGATGACGATCGCGGCCTGCTGGCCCCTTGCCAGCTCGATCCACCAGGTCAGCAGCGCCCGTGGCAGGCAGCCCCGGTCGGCCCGCCAGGAGCGTGCCGCGAGCCTGACCAGGCGCTGCAGCCGCTCGGCGTCGAGCAGGCCGGCCGCCAGGGGCAGGCGGCGGCCGACGCCGGAGGTCGCCGCCGACGACCAGCCGGCGGCGAGCTCCGGGAACGGCCGACGCCGCAGCGCGACCTCCAGGTAGGTGGCGGCGCCGCAGAGCTGGACGGCGACCAGCCCCTGGACGAGGCGGCGGGCGGGACGCACCGGCTACCGTTCGACCGTCACGAGGCCGTTGCGCTCCAGCTCGGCGAGGAAGCGCCCGACGTCGGCGGCGGCGAGGGGCGGCTCGACCAGGTAGCCGTCGACCAGCGCTCCGACCAGGTCGTCCGGCGCCGCCGGGCCGTCGGCCAGCAGCCGCCACAGGTCCGCGCCGGTCCCGTTGAGGGCGTAGTAGCCGCCCGTGTCGGGGAGGAGCAACACCAGCTCGCCCTCGACGTCGGCCCAGACGACGCTGCGCTCCAGCGCCACGCGCATCGCCCGCCGCCTCAGCTCTGGTAGCCGAGGAAGTCCGACCCGGGGGTGAAGGGGTGGAGCGCGCCGGTGTCCACCGGGAGGCTGCCGTAGCTCGTCAGGTGGGGCGGCGCGTACGGCCGGCGTTCCGGCTCCCTCGACCCTGGCGGCGGACCAGCTGCCGCGGCGGCTTCGTCGTCCATCGCCGGCCTCCCTAGGTAGTTCCCACGAGACGGGGCCGGATCCTATCAGCTCGGTCGAGCCTGTCGATCAGGTCGAGTGTCGCTAGGCTGCGAGCGGTGGACGACTCAGCCCCGGGCCGCCCCGGCGGCTGGGTGGACCGCCGCCTCCTCCCTCGCGACCACCTCGGCGAGCGCGCGGGCCAGCAGCGGGTCGGCGTTGGGCAGCTCGATGCGGTGGAAGGCGATGCCGGCGGCCTCGGCCTCCTCGCGGGCGGCCACGTCGATGTCGTAGAGGATCTCCAGGTGGTCGGCGAGGAACTGGATCGGGACCACCAGCACGGCGCCGTGGCCCTGGGCGCGCAGGCCGGGCAGCAGGTCCTTGAGGTCGGGCTTGAGCCACTCCTCGGGGGTGTGCCCGGCGCTCTGGTAGGCGAACTGCCAGCGGGACCGGTCGAGGCCGGCCCGCGCCGCCAGCTCCGCGCAGGTCTCGGCGAGCTGGTCGAGGTAGGCGGTGTCGCGGTCGACCACCGCCTTCGGCAGGCTGTGGGCGGTGAAGATCACCGGCACGTCCGGCTCGCCGGCCGCGGCCAGGCGCGCGAGCGCCTCCCCCACCCGCTGGGCGAGGCAGTCGACGAACGCCGGGGTGCGGTGCCAGGGGCCGGCGACGGTGACGGTCGCGTCCGGCGCCAGCCGCGCCGCGGCGGCTTCGAGCGCGCGGCCGTAGCCGCCCATGATCACCGGGGAGAACTGTGGCGCGAGCACGATCCCGACCAGGCGCCGCACCCCGGCGGTGGCCAGGCGGGCGACCGCCTCGTCGATCCAGGGCGCCGAGTGGAGCATGCCGACCTCGACCAGGTGGCTGCCCTGGCCGTGCTCGGCCGCGAGCTGCGCGGCGAGGGCGGCGCCCTGCTCGCGGGTGCGCTCGATCAGCGGCGAGCGGCCGACCAGGCGGTAGCGGCGCTGGAACTCGGCGACCAGCTCCGGGTCGGGGTCGCGTCCGCGGTAGACGCTGCGCAGGTAGGCGGGGACGTCCTCGGCGGTGACCGCCGAGCCGTAGGTCATCAGCAGCACCCCGACGGGGGCGGCTTCTCCGGGGGGTCCGGGGGGCTCATGGAGCGGAGCGGTGGCCCCCCGGGACTCAGGGTTCGGCATGCTCACCTCGGGGGTGTGGGGACGCTGGCGCGGGCGGTGGTCGTGTGGACCAGCTCCACCAGGGCGGTCAGGTGCTCGGCGGGGGTGGCGGGCAGGACGCCGTGGCCGAGGTTGAAGACGTGGCCGGGGCGGCCACCGGCCTCGTCGAGGACGCGGCGTGCCTCCCGCTCGACCACCGGCATGGGCGCCAGCAGCACCGCCGGGTCGAGGTTGCCCTGTACCCCGAGGCCCGGGCCGATGCGCGCCCAGGCCTGGTCGAGCGGCACGCGCCAGTCCACGCTGACCAGGTCGCAGCCGGCCGCGGCCATCTGCTCGAGCAGCGCGGCGGTGCCGGTGCCGAAGTGGATGCGCGGCACGCCGGCGGCGGCGAGCCCCTCGAAGATGCGCCGCGAGTAGGGCAGCACGTACTCGCCGTACTCGCGCCCGCCGAGGTCGCCCATCCAGGAGTCGAACAGCTGCACCACCTGCGCCCCCGCGTCGACCTGGGCGCGCAGGTAGCGGATGGTGACCTCGGTCAGGGTCTCCATCAGCCGGTGCCACAGCTCCGGCTCCCCGTACATCAGCCCCTTGGCGCGGGCGTGGTCCTTGCTCGGCCGCCCCTCGATCAGGTAGGAGGCGAGCGTGTACGGCGCGCCGGCGAAGCCGATCACCGCGGCCCGGCCGGCCAGCTCGCGCCGCACGGTGCGGATGGTCTCGAACAGCTCGGGGGTGGCCTCCTCGGCCTCCACCACCCGCAGGGCGGCGACCGCGGCGTCGGAGCGGACCGGCGGGTCGACGATCGGGCCGATGCCCGGGTCGATGCTGAACGCCACGCCCATGCCGAACAGCGGCAGGGTGATGTCGGCGTAGAGCACGGCCGCGTCGACGCCGAAGGCGTCCACCGGCATCAGGCTGATCTGGGTGGCCAGCTCGGGCGTGCGGGTGAGGGTGAGGATGTCGTAGCGCTCCCGCAGCTTCCGGTAGCCGGCCAGGCAGCGACCGGCCTGGCGCATGAACCAGACCGGGGTGGCATCGACCTGCTGGCGGCGGCAGGCGGCCAGCATGCGCTGCTCACCGCTCAGCCTCGGCTGGTTCGTGTCAGACGGCACCCAGGCGCCTCCCTCTCGACCTCGACGGTAGGGGAAAGGGTACGCAACCGGCGCGCCGACCGCGCGGCCGGCGCGCTTACGCCTCGGACTCGCCGGTCAGTACCCCGCCGGCGGCCTGGACGGCGGCGGCGGCGTGGGCGCGGTCGCGCAGGATGCGGTCGCGGCAGGCCCGCGCGGCCAGCTCCAGGTCGCGGGTGCCTTCCCCCGCGGGCTCGGCCAGTACCGCCTCGGCCACCGCCATCGCCTGGTCGAAGCGGCCCGGCCGGTCGTGCTCGTCCAGGTCGCGGCGGACGGCGGCCAGCTGGTCGGGGTCGGCGGCACCGGTCATGCGGGCGAGCGCGGCGGCGCGCAGGCGGTGGCGGGTGCGCAGCCCCGCCGTGAACCCGCCGGGCAGGCCGTCGAGCCAGGCGGCCGCGCGGCGGTGCCGCTCGGCCCGCAGCGCCCGAGGCACCTGGCCGTAGGCGACCTCCATCACCAGCACGTGCCGGAAGCCGTAGGC
>DASUZB010000120.1:0-55077 GCA_036377075.1 Actinomycetes bacterium
GGTCACCTCGGTCTGGTCGTGCGCCTGCCGGTCGGCGGCCGGCTGGTCACCGCAGGCGCCGGCCGCCATGACGAGCAGGGCGAGCAGGCACGACCGCCAGGAAGGCCGCTGAGCTGCCATGTCGGACCTCGGGAGGGCACGGGGTCAGGACGATCGGCGCAAGGTATTCGATCGTCGCTCTCCAGGCAACTCAGTCGTGCGGCGGAGCAGCAACCCCTAGCTCAGGGCGAGCACGACCAGGGTCTGGTTGTGGAACCCGCTGATGCCGTGGGTCCGCGCGATCTCCCCGTAGGTGTAGAAGCCGGCGACGGGTGCCCCGTCGGCGTGCTGGGCGACCCGGTCGATCTCGTGCCTGATGCCCTCCTCGCCGAGCACCCCGCGCCGGGCGATGCAGTCGAACGCGAGCAGCCCCACCGCCGGGGCGCCGTCGAGCTGCGCCAGCGCGTCGTTGCAGGCGCTGTCGGTCGCCTCGAGCACCGACTCCTCGTCGCCCTCCATGAACCAGGCGAGGCCGCCCTGGGGCACCTCGGCGATGCAGCCGAGCGAGCGGTCGGAGAAGTCCGCCTCGCCGACGAAGCGCACCTCCTCGCCGCTGCGGCGGCTCAGCCCGAGCGGGTGGGTGAGGGCGAAGTGGGTGAAGGCGGCCGGGTCCGAGCGCGCCTCCTGCGGCGCGCCGAGGCGCTCCAGGTAGACGTCGAGCGCCGGCTGGTCGTCGAGCGAGTAGACCCGGTTGTTGGCGCTGCTGGTCACGAGCATCGGCTCGCCCGCCTTGCGCCAGCCGTGGCGCACGCCGATGCCGAACGGCGCGTCGGAGCCGACCGCCGCCGACACCACCGCGTCGGTCAGGACCCGGTCGCCGTAGAGCTGCGCGGTCTGGCGCATGCGCAGGTCGTCACCGGCGCAGCCGCCCACCAGCGGCACGGCCGCGCCGAGCACGCCGTAGGCGCCACGGACGATCTCCTGCTGGTCGCCGGCGAGGCCGTCGGTGAGCAGCAGCACGATGCGGTGCTGCTGGTCGCCGATGGTCTCGATGCAGGCGGCCGCCTCGGCGCCCGCGTCGCGCAGGCGCGAGGACACCCCGGTCGCGACCGCGGTCCCCACCGAGAAGCCCTCGCCGCCGAGGGCGACCACCACCACGCTGGCGTCGCCGGGGCCGCTGGTGGCGATCTCGCCAGCGGTCGAACAGCCGATCAGGGGCAGGCCGCCCGAGCTCTGGTTGATCGAGGCGAGCAGGGCGTGGAGGTCGTAGGCGTCGGAGCAGAACACCAGCAGGAGCTTGCCGTCGCCGGCCTGCAGCGCCTGCTCGGTGGCGATCGCGCCGGCCGCGCTCGCGTCGGCGGCGTCTGACTGGCCGACGGCCACCCAGCGGGGGCCCGACCCGGAATCCGCGAAGTTCGTGTCCATGCCGACAGGATCGGGCCGATCGTGGTAGCGCTTGAGCACCTCGGACCCGTGCGCTCGTTTTACTTTCGACGTGAGCGTCACGTATCCTCCTTCTGAGTAGTTCGTGGGGGCTTGGGGGATACGGTGGGCGCAAGCCGGGCAAGGTCGGCGGCGCTCGCGCTCGGCCTCTCGCTCTCGCTGGCGCTGTGCCTGGCGGAGGTCGGATCGCGCTCATCCGCGGCCGCGGTCGCGCGCTCGCCGAGCCGCCGGGCTCCGGTGGTCGACGGCGCCGCCGCCCCCAGCGCCGTCCCCACCGCCCTGACCGCGCTGGTGGCCGACTTCGACGGCGACCACCGCTCCGACCTCCTCTGGTACGGGCCGGGAGGCCGGCCCGACCACCTCTGGCTCGGGCGGCCCGACCGGGCGTTCGTCGGCGCCCCGGTCACCGTGCGCGGCCACTACCGGCCGCTGGTCGGCGACTTCGACGGCGACCACCGCGCCGACGTCCTCTGGTACGGTCCCGGCGCCGCGCGCGACGTGCTCTGGCTGGGGCACGCGGGTGGCCGCTTCGCCGCCAGGGCGCTGACCGTCGCCGGCAGCTTCGAGCCGTTCGTCGCCGACTTCGACGGCGACCACCGCGCCGACGTCTTCTGGTACGCGCCCGGCACCGCCGCCGACCTGGTCTGGTACGGCCGTGCCGGCGGCCACTTCAGCGCCCGCGCCGCCGCCGTCGGGGGCACCTTCCAGCCGCTGGTGGCCGACTTCAACGGCGACGGGCGCCGCGACGTCTTCTGGTACGCGCCCGGCGCCGCCCCCGACTCCCTGTGGCTGGGGCTGGCCGGCGGCGGGTTCCGCTCCAGCCCGGTGGCGGTCGGCGGCACCTACCGGCCGCTGCTCGGCGACTGGAACGGCGACCGCGCCGGCGACATCTTCTGGTACGGGCCGGGCGCCGACCCCGACGCGCTCTGGTTCGGCCGCCGCGACGCGGGCTTCACCTTCCGATCGGCAAGCATCATCGGCACCTACCAGCCGTTCACCGGCGACTTCGACGGCGACCACCGCCGCGACATCGCCTGGTACGCGCCCGGCGCCGCCGCCGACTCGGTCTGGTACGGCGGCGCCGGTGGGGCCTTCGCCTCCAAGCGGGTGACCGTGGTGTCGAGGTTCCAGCCGCAGGTCGGCGACTTCGGCGGCGACGGCCGCAGCGACGTCCTCTGGTACGCGCCCGGCGACCCCGACGACGTCCTCTGGTTCGGCCTCGCCTCCCGGCGCTTCTCCTCGCGCGCCACCACCGTGGACATCGGCCACACCCGCGCCCTGCCGCTGCGTCCGGCGACGATCGCCGGCCGCTTCGACCCCTACGGCTTCGTCGCCCACGCCATGGGCTCGGTCGGCCGCCACACCTACACCAACAGCCTGGAGGCGTTCCAGCGCAACTACCGACGCGGCTTCCGGGTGTTCGAGACCGACGTGGTGCGCCTGGCGGACGGCACCGCGCTGCTGGCCCACACCGGCCTGGAGGCCAACTACGGCCTGCACAAGCCGTTCAAGCGGGCCACCTGGGCGGACCTGCGCGGCCACAAGTACCTGGGCAGGTACACCATCCTGCGGAGCCAGGACCTGGTCAGCCTGCTGCGCCGCCACCCGGACGCCTACGCGATCCTCGACTCCAAGTACGCCGAGTTCCAGATCTACAAGCGGTTCCTGCACCAGGCACGGGAGCGCAGCGTGCGCGAGCGCATCTTCCCCAACGTCGTCGACCAGGCGATGCTCAACGCCCTGCGCACCCTCTACCCGCTGCAGAACTACGTCCTGGCCCTCTACCGGACGCAGTACCACAACCGCTACGACGACCCGGTGGTGGTCGACTTCGCCCGCCGCAACCGCGCGCCGGCGGTGGCGATGTGGTGGCGCACGCGCAACCCGAAGCTCAGCCTCAACGCCAACCACTTCCAGAACCGCCGCTACACCGCCGCGTTCGTGCGCGCCCTGAAGGCCGCGGGCGCGGTCGCCTACGTCCACAGCATCGACTCCGCGGCGGTCGCGCGGCACTTCAGGGCCCTGCGCGTCGCCCTCTTCTCCAACGAGCCGTTCCCGCCGCTCGGTCCCGGCACCACCCCGCCGCAGCTCCTGGTGCCGCGGTTCGAGCGCGGCGTCAGCGCGGCGTAACCGCAGGGCGCCAGCGCAGGAACAGGAAGCCGTCCTGCTCGCACAGCGAGCGCAGCCGCAGCGGCACGGGCGCGGCCAGGGCAGGCCCGTCGACGAGGCGCTTGGCGTCGCCGCCGACCAGGCTGGGCGCCAGGGTCAGGCACAGCTCGTCGATCAGCCCGGCCGCGGCGAGCTGCGCGTTGAGGCTGGGACCGCCCTCGCACAGCACCGCGCGGAACCCCATCGCGCCGAGCTCGTCCAGCGCCCTCGCCAGGTCGACGTCGCGCTCGCCGGCGACCACCACGTCGGCGACCGCGGCGGCCCTGGCGCGCAGCGGCGCCGGCGCCTGCGCGACCGTGACCACGATCGGCCGCGCCTTCTGGGCGCTGAAGAAGGGTGCCCCCCAGTCGAAGCGGCACGAGCGGGAGACGACCGCGACCGGCACGGAGCTGGGCCCGTAGCGGTCCGCCCGCATCGTCCCGGCGGCTACCAGGACCACGTCGGCCAGCGAGCGCAGCAGCAGGAACAGCGCCCGGTCGGCGGCGCCGCCGAGGCCGCCGGAGGTGCCGGCCACCGTGGTCGCCCCGTCGGCGCTGGCGATCATGTTGAGCCGCAGGCTCGGCCTCGGCCCGGCGTCGGGGAGGTCGCCGTAGACGTCCGCCGGGTCGACCGGGTCGACCGGCACCGGGTAGAGCTGGCGCATGGCTAGCGCTCCAGCAGCGCCCGGCCGCGGCGCAGGAATTCCAGCGCCGCGGCGCGCTGGTCGTCCTCGTCCAGCAGCGCGCGCAGCGGCAGGATCGCGCCGCGGAAGGTGCTGGCGTTCCAGAACTCGTCCGCACGAGCCGCGTCGACGTGCTCGGGCAGCACGTACAGGTACGGCTCGGGGACGGCCGCGTCCCCCGGCGAGGCGCCGAGGACGACCCGCCGCTGCTCGGACAGGCACTCGAAGGCGGCGTCGAAGTGCTCCGGCCAGAGCTGCACCCGGCTGGCGTCGACCGAGGCGGGCTCGGCCCGCACCGCCTCGAGCACCGACCAGGCGAAGCCGTACCAGTCGCCGAGCAAGGCGGCGGCCTCCGGGTCGAGCGGCAGGGGCTCGTCGAGGTCGCCCGGCGCCGGGGTGTCGAAGGGCTCGGCCCAGGCGGTGTCGGGAGGTCCGTCGAGGAGGAGCTCCGCCGCCTGGTTCAGGCTGCCGACCGGCGCCGCCTCGGCGGTCCCGCCGCGCTGCCGCAGCAGCGTGGTGCCGGCGATGCGCACCTGCTCGTCGGCGCCGAAGAAGGGCGTGCCGAGCCCGCCGAAGGTGAAGCGCAGGGCCATCTTGCCGTTGGCGTGCTGGCGCGCCGGCGAGACCGCGTAGACGACCAGGCGGTGCATGGCCAGCCGCGTCTCGGTGTACGTGGGCGGCGGGGGGCCGAGCCGGCGGTACGCACCCAGCCAGCGCGCGGCCGCCCAGGCGCGCTGCTGGGGCCGGTCGGTGAGCCACCGCTCCCAGGTGAGCCCGTCCCCGGCGACCGGGCTGACCAGCCGCCGTCCGCCGGTGGCCGGGCCGGCGACCGGGTCGTCGGCGAACCACTGCGGGTCGGTGACGGCCGGCGGGGACGGCTCCAGGACGCGCGCGTCGAAGCCGTTGCCGACCAGGTCCTGCGCCTCCCGCCTCGGGTTGCGGGCCAGCGGCGCTGCCGGGTCGTCTTCCTCGCCGCCCTGGCGCTGGTCATGGGTTGTCATGCCGTCAGTCTCACATCCCGAGCGCTCGTTTCGCACCACTTCCCGGCGGTGCCGCCGGCCCGGGTTGCGGCGTGGCGCTATGTTGGACGGCCCGCCCGCGAGCCTTGGCGAAGGGAGGCGCGGTGGACCGGACGCCCTGGGGGAAGATGGTGCTGGTGTGCGCCGCCGGGGTCCCCGCCGCGATCGCGCTCGGCAAGGTCGGGGTGGTGGGGCCGCTGCTCCGGCCCGACCTGGGCCTGTCGCTGCCGCAGCTCGGGCTCGCCGTGTCCGCGATCACCGTGGTCGCGGCGCTGCTGGGGACGCCGGCCGGGATCTGGACCGGCGGCAAAGGGCCGCGGCGGACGCTGCTGGCCGGCCTCGCCGTGATGACCGTCGCCGCCGCCGCCGGCGCGGCGGCCTGGGGGCTCGGGCCGCTGCTCGGCGCCCGCCTGCTGGAAGGCGTCGGCTTCCTGATGGTGGTGGTCGCGGCGCCCGACCTGCTGGTGCGGTTCAGCCGTGGGGCCGACCGCGCCGCCGCGCTGGCGCTGTGGGGCACGGTGATCCCGATCGGCCTGGCCGTCGGCGGCATCGCCGGCGGCGCCCTCGCCCCGGCGCTCGGCTGGCGCGGCTGGCTCGGCGTGACCGCCGTCCTGCCGGCGCTCGCCGCGCTGGCCGTGGTCGCGGCGATCCCGCGAGACCCGCCGCGGCGGGACGGCGCCAGGGCGCCGCTGCGGCTCGGCGGCCTCGGCGGCACCGCGCTGCTCGCCGGCGGGTTCTGCGGGCTCTGCCTGGTCGGCATCGCGGTGGTCAGCCTGCTGCCGACCTTCCTGGTCGGCGAGCGCGGCAGCGGCCTCGGCACGGCCGGGGCGGCGACCGCGGTGGTCGCCTTCGCCAGCGTCCCCGGGAGCCTGGCCGCGGGCTGGCTGCTGCGCCGCGGCGCGGGCCTGCGCCCGCTCAGCGTGACCGTGCTGGCGATGCCGCTGGCGGCGCTGCCCGCCTTCCGCGCCGGCGGCGCGCTGGCCGTGGCGGTCGCCGCCGCGGCGGCGATCATGCTCGCCAACGGCGTGGCGGTCGCCGCGGCGTTCGCCGCCGTGCCCGAGGTGGTCTCCGACCCCGGCCAGATCGCCCTGGCGATCGGCGTGATGACGCAGCTCGGCAGCACCGGCACGCTGGTCGGCGCGCCGCTGTTCGGCGCCGTCGTCGCCGCGGCGGACTGGTCGGCGTTCGCCCCGCTGCTGCTGGTGGTGACGCTGCTGACCCTCGGCCTGCTGCTGGTCGCGGGCGCGTGGCGCTCCAGGGCCGCGAGCCCGTAGCCGCGCTCAGTCCGGGCGGCTGTATCCGCCGACCGCCGCCCGGTGCGCCAGCAGCGCGCCGAGCAGCGCGCCGGCGACCTCCACGACGACGTCGGCGACGGCCGTGTGGCGGCCGTGGAAGAGGAGCTTGCCGGCGGCGAGCGCGACGGCGAGGCCGGTCGCGGCGAGGGTCGCCGGCAGCGGGCGGACGGGTGGCCGCCGCGCCAGCACCAGCAGGAAGCCGACCACCACGAAGGAGGCGAGGTGCAGGACCAGGATGGCCCACTCGCCCTTCGACGGGGGAGGGAACGGCTGCACGTGCTCGCTCACGTAGAGGTAGCGCTCCGGGATCACCAGCGCGCCGGGGCGCAGGTAGTCGACGGCCTGGCCGGGGGTACGGACCACCGCCCTGCGGACCTCGCCCTGCCAGGGGCCGCCCCGGTGGATCGCGTGGGCGAGCGCCAGGTGCGCGCCGGACCAGCGGCGCAGGGAGCCCGCCGGCAGGGGCTTGGCGAGCCGCGTCGCGCCGTCGACGTCGACGCGCAGCCCGGTGCCGTCGACCCGCAGCCGCACCGCGGCGAAGTGGTGCGGCCGCCACACCCCGGGCACGACGAAGGGCGGGGCGCCGTTGCTACGCGACCCGGTGCGGCGCAGCCACACCAGCAGCTTGTCGCGGTCCTGGCCGATGACGAAGTCGGCGTGCCAGTAGTCGTCGGCCAGCATCATGATCGCGAGCGGGCCGCGGTCGGCCACCCAGGGGCTCGCCTCCAGCTCGACCTCGACGCGCCCGCTCGCGCGGGCCTCCGCGAGCCACGAGGGCGTCCCCGCGGTGGTGGCGGTGCTCCACGCGCCGAACCGGAGGGTGCCGGCCGCGGTCCTGGTGACGGGGTTGGGCAGCACCCGCGGCGGCTCCCACTCGAACGGGTAGTACGCGGTGACGGCCAGCACCACGACCAGCCCGGCCAGCGCGGCGGCCCAGCCGCGCCCTGGCCGCAGGTGGGTCGGTTGCATGGCAGCGGAGCCTATAGGCTGGTGGCGATGAACCGCTTCCACCGCCGCTACTGCGGCTCGGCAGGGTGGGCGCGCACCGTCGAGCACGAGCTGCTGCCCTGGGCGCTCGACGGCGTCGCCCTCGGCGACGACGTGCTGGAGATCGGGCCGGGCCTGGGCGTGACCACGCGGCTGCTGGCCGGCCGGGTGCCGCGGCTGACCGCGCTGGAGGTCGACCCGCGCTTCGTCGAGCCGCTCGAGCGCGAGCTCGGCCGTCCCGGGGCGGTGGACGTGGTGGCGGGCGACGGCGCGGCGATGCCGTTCCCCGACGACCGCTTCAGCGCGGCGGTGTGCTTCACGATGCTGCACCACGTGCCCTCGCCGGAGCTGCAGGACCGCCTGTTCGCCGAGGCGCACCGGGTGCTGCGCCCTGGCGGCGTGTTCGCCGGCTCCGACAGCCAGCCGAGCCTCCGCTTCCGCCTCATCCACCTGTTCGACACGATGGTGGTGGTCGACCCGGCGACCCTGCCCGAGCGCCTCGCCGCCGCCGGCTTCAGCGAGGTCGAGGTGCAGCTGCGCCGCTCCCTCCGCTTCCGGGCGCGCAAGCGCCGGTAGCCTTCAGCGCGCCGCCTGCCCCTCCGCCTGGGAGATCGCCCAGGCCGCGTTGACCAGGCCGATGTGGCTGAACGCCTGCGGGTAGTTGCCGATCAGCTCGTCGCCGGCGGCGTCGACCTCCTCGGCGAGCAGGCCGACGTCGTTGGCGTAGGCGGCGGCGCGGGCGAACGTCCGCTTGGCGAGGTCGACCTGGCCGGCGAGGGCCTGCGCCTGCGCCAGCCAGAAGGTGCACAGCAGGAAGGTGCCCTCCTCGCCCTCGAGGCCGTCTTCCGCCCGGTAGCGGTAGACCAGGCCGCGCTCGTCGGTGAGCCGCGCGGCGATCGCGTCGATGGTCGCCTTCATCCTCGGGTCGGTGCCGGGCAGGAACCCGGTGATCGCCATCATCAGGCTGCTCGCGTCCAGCTCGTCGCTGCCGAACGCCTGCGTGTAGGCGCCGGCGCGGTCGCTCCAGCCGTGCTCGAGGATGGCGGCGCGGATCTCTTCGCGGGTGGCGGTCCAGCGCTCCACCTGCTCCTCGGCGCCGAGCCGGTCGGCGAGGGCGATCGCGCGGTCGAGCGCCGTCCAGCACATCAGCTTCGAGTGGAGGAGGTCGCGCGGCTCCCCGCGGACCTCCCAGATGCCCTGGTCCTGCTCCTTCCAGCGGCGCGCGGCCGCGTCGGCCGCCGCCACGAGGAAGCGGCGCGTGGCCGTGTCGAGGCCACCGAGCTGGTCGACCAGGCGCTGGGCGGCGCCGAGCAGCTCGCCGTAGACGTAGAGCTGGCGCTGGTCCCAGGCGCCGTTGCCGACCCTTACCGGCCGGCTGTCCCGCCAGCCGCGCAGGTGCGGCAGCTCCCGCTCGGTGAGGTCGCGCTCGCCGCCGATGCCGAACATGATCTGCAGGTCGACGCCGCGGTGGAGCTGCGAGGCGGCGGCGGCGGCGAGGAAGGCGAAGAACTTGTTGGCCTCATCCGGGCAGGCCGCCACCCACAGGGCCTCCATCGTCAGGCTGGCGTCGCGCACCCAGGTGAAGCGGTAGTCCCAGTTGCGCTCCCCGCCGACCGTCTCGGGCAGCGACGTGGTCGCCGCCGCCACGATCGCGCCGGTCGGCTGGAAGGTGAGCGCCTGCAGCACGCGGCCGGAGTGGTGCACCAGCTCGCGCCAGGGCCCGTCGTAGGCCTGGTGCATCGCCGACCAGGAGCGCCACCCCTCGAGCGTGTCCTCGAGCCGTTGGGCGATCTCGGCCTGCGTCCACAGCGACGGCGCCGGCTCCCAGCTCCTCGCGTGGTGCAGGGCGAAGCAGGCGCTCTCCCCGGCGCGGAGGGTGAAGCGCCCGCTCGCTCGTGCGCCGTCGACGGCCAGCTCGAACGGGACCGACAGGGCGAGCACCTCGGCGCCGCCGCGGCCGACCAGGCCGCCGTCGACCGGGTGGAGCAGCGGGTGGACAAGGCCGTACTCGGGCCGGGGCGCGTAGTCGAGCGCCACCTCGACCTCGCCGGCGGTGCAGGTCACCCGGCGCAGCAGCGCGCCGGGCGAGCCGGCGCCGAGGTCGTGGCCGCGGTCGTTGCGGCCGACCGCCATGGCGTCGGTCAGCACCGCGGCGCCGCCAGGGACCTCGAAGGTGGTCTCGAGGGCCATGGTCTGCTCGAGGTACCGCCGGCTGCAGCTGGCTCCAGGAACGCCGATCGACCAGTGCCCGCCGTCGTCGTCGAGCAGCCGGGCGAACACCGACGGCCCGTCGAAGCGGGGCAGGCACAGCCAGTCGACCGAGCCGGCCCGGCTCACCAGCGCGGCGGAGCGGCAGTCGGAGAGCAGGGCGTAGTCGCCGATCGGCAGGTCGCTCATGGCACGGTCCCTTCGGATGCCCGGCGTTCGCGGCGGCGCTGGACGTAGCGGCGCTTCTTCGCCTCGGTGCCGCAGTCGGCCATCGAGCACCAGCGCCGGCCGGTGCCGCGGGAGCGGTCGAGGAACAGCCACCGGCACCCGGCGCAGCGGCGCAGGACGGCGAGGTCGGCCTCGCTGGTGAGCAGCTCGGCGGCGGCGTGCGCGAGGCGGTGCACCGGCGTGTCGGGGTCCTCGGTCGGCCACGTCCACGCCAGCGCCCGACCGTGCGCCTCGAGGTGGGCGGCGCGCAGCGCGGCGCGCGCGGCGGCCTCCACGACGGCGCAGGGCCCGGCGGGCCCGGCGTCGCCGGTGAGCCGCGCGCGCAGCACCGCGTCGAGCGCCTCGCGCAGCCGCAACGCCGACCGGAGGGCACCACGGCTCGCGGGCGTGGCCTGGTCGGCCACGCCGACGCGCCGGGCGAAGGCCACCAGGTCCTCGGGAGCGGCGAGGACGTCGGCCTCGACCGGCCCGTCGGGCTGGCCGTAGACGGTGTTGACCAGGTCGAGCGCGGGGTGGCCGCCGTCGAGGCGCATCGAGGCGGCGGTGACCGGCCGGACCATGCCTGTTACCTCCATAAGTACGTTTAATGGTAACACCGTGCGGGTAGCCGGGGCGCATGCTCATCGGCCTGCTCTGCGTCGCCCAGTTCGTGGTCGTCCTCGACGCCACGATCGTGGCGATCGCGCTGCCCGCCGTCCAGGCCGACCTCGGGCTCTCCACCACCGCGCTCGGCTGGGTCATCACCGCCTACACGCTGGTGTTCGGCGGCTGCCTGCTCGCCGCCGGGCGGCTCGCCGACCGGGTGGGGCGCCGGCGTGCCTTCGCCGGCGGCATGGCGCTGTTCGCCGCCGCCTCCCTGGCCTGCGGGCTGGCGCCGAGCGGCGCCGCGCTGCTGGCGTCGCGCGCCGTTCAGGGCCTGGGCGCCGCGCTGGTCTCCCCCGCCGCGCTGGCCCTGGTCGTCACCGCCCGTCCCCAAGGGCGGGAGCGGGCGCGCGCGCTGGGCTGGTGGACGGCGGCGGCCGCCGGTGGCGGCGCCAGCGGTTGGGTGCTCGGCGGCCTGCTCAGCGGGCTGCTCGGCTGGCGCTGGATCTTCCTGGTCAACGTGCCGCTGTGCGCCGCCGCGGCGGCGCTCGCCCGGCGGGTCCTGCCGGAGTGGCGTGATCCGTCGCCCGCCCGACCCGACGTCGCCGGCGCCCTGCTGGCGACCGGCGGGCTGGCGGCGCTCGTGCTCGCCCTCACCCTGGCCGAGGCGCGCGGGCTCGTCGCCGGCCCGACGCTCGGCGCCCTGCTGGCCACGGTCGCGCTGCTCGCCGGGCTGGCCCGCGCCGAGTCCCGTGCCCCGGACCCGCTGCTCGACCGCGCGCTGCTGCGCCGTCCCGGGGTCGCCGGGCCGAACGCCGTGGCCGCCGTGCTCACCGCCGCCACCACCCCACCGATGTTCTTCTGCACCCTCCACGCCCAGCACGTCCTGGGCCTGGCACCGGCCACCGCCGGCCTGCTGTTTCCCCCCTTCAACCTCGCCGTGGTGGCCGGGTCGCTGGCCGGCCCTCGCGTGGTCGCCGCCGCCGGCGAGCGCCGCGCCATGGCCGGCGGGCTGCTCGCCGTCGCCGCCGGCGCCCTGTCGCTGCGCGCCATCACCGCCAGCGCGCCCGCCCTGCCGTCGTTGCTGGGCGGCTTCGTGCTGCTCGGCGCCGGCCTCGGCGTCGCCTCGGTCGCCTCGACCGCACGCGGTACCGCCGCCCTCGACACCGCCGACCAGGGGCTCGCATCCGGCCTGCTGGCCACGAGCGCTCAGCTCGGCACCGCCCTCGGCCTGGCGGTCATGGTGCCCCTCGCCGCCGCGCGCACGCGCACCCTCGGCGGTGGTCCTGCCGCGCAGGTGGCCGGCTTCGAGCTCGGCTTCACCCTCGCCGCCGCGCTGGCGGCCGCCGCGGCGGCGGCGGTCGCTGTAACGAGCAGGCCCGGCGCGGGACTACCGTACCGACCACGGTCACCGTGGCCACGGAGGTTGCCCAATGCCCCAGCTGTCGCTGGCCGGCGTCGCCGTGGTGGCGGCGGTGGCCTTCCTCGTCCCGCTGCTGCTCGGCCTGTTCCCCGGCCTGCGCCTGCCGTCGGTGGTGCTGGAGATCGTGGTCGGCATCGTCCTGGGCCCCTCGGTCCTCGGCTGGGTACGGGTCGACCTGCCGCTGCAGGTGCTCTCCATCCTCGGCCTGGCGTTCCTGCTGTTCCTCGCCGGCCTCGAGGTCGACGTCGACCACCTCCGCGGCAGGCTGCTGGGCCTCGCCGGCGGCGGCTTCGCCGTCTCGTTCGCCGTCGGGATCGCCGCCTCCGCCGGCCTCGCCGCCGCCGGCCTGGTCGAGACGCCGCTGCTGGTCGCGATCATCCTCACCGCCACCTCGCTCGGCGTGGTCATCCCGGTGCTCAAGGACGCCGGGCAGGTCGAGTCCGACTTCGGCCAGCTGGTGATCGCGGCCGCGTCGATCGCCGACTTCGGCGCCGTGATCCTGCTGTCGCTCTTCTTCTCCCGCGAGGCCACCGGGCCGGGCGCCCAGCTGCTGCTGATCGGCGGCCTGGTCCTGCTCGCCGTGGGAGTGGCCGTCGGGCTGGCGCGGGCCGGCCGCTCCATGCGCCTGGCCGCCGACCTGGGACGCCTGCAGGACTCGAGCGCCCAGATCCGCGTGCGCGGCGCCGTCCTGCTGCTGGCCGGCCTGGTCCTGGTGGCGCAGCGGCTCGGGCTCGAGACGATCCTCGGCGCCTTCCTCGCCGGCGCGCTGCTGCGGGTGGTGGACCGCCACGAGGCGATGACCCACCCGAGGTTCCGGGTGAAGCTGGAGGCGCTCGGCTACGGCTTCCTGGTCCCGTTCTTCTTCGTGGTCAGCGGCCTGCGCTTCGACCTGAAGGCGCTCACCGACGACCCCGCCAACCTGCGGCTGGTCCCCCTGTTCCTGGGCGTCCTGCTGCTGGTCCGGGGCCTGCCGGCGCTGCTGTACCGGGCGCGGGTGGGGACGCGCCGGACGGTGGTGGCGGGCCTGCTGCAGGCGACCTCGCTGCCGTTCATCGTCGCCGCCGTCCAGATCGGCATGGACCTCGGCAAGCTCGACCAGGCGACCGGCGCCGCCCTGGTCGCCGCCGGCCTGCTGTCGGTGCTGCTGTTCCCCCTCGCCGCCCTCACCGTGCTGCGCGGCGCCGGGGACGGCCCGCCCGCGGGCCAGGCCGGCGAGGCCTCCGCCACGGTGGCGCCCGGAGCACCCTGACCGGCCTGACCGGCCTGACGGCCACCACCGACCGCACCAGCCGCACGTGCGGTCGACGTGGCGTCCACGTGACCACGGGATCGGTTCAGGCGGCCTCGGGCGCGTCGGGCGCGGTGGCCGGCGCCCGGGCGGGGCGGCGCTCCAGGATCGCCACGGCGATCAGCAGCCAGAGCATCGCCAGCGGGCCGAACGGCGGGGCATGGTCGACGGCGAGCAGCAGGCCGGCCACGACCAGCGCCGCAACGCCCGACCTGGGCGCACCCGCGCGCGCCAGCGCCAGCGCCGCCGCCAGGCTGGCGGTCAGCCACGCCAGCACCGCCGGCAGGACGACCGCACCGACCAGCGGGTCGTGCAGCCGCCCCGCCCACAGCACGTCGGCGGTGACCGCCGCCTGCGGCAGCTGCGCCGCCCTGCGCACCATCTGCCCGGTGGCGATGCCGACCAGCGCGTCGAAGGCGCCGTAGAAGGCGACGAACGGCAGCAGCGCCGCCCGGCTGACGGCCGCGGCCCGGCCGGGCAGGCCGTCGACCAGCAGCCACACGGTCATAGCCAGCAGGCAGAGCAGCCCGAGCTGCAGGAGGTGGACGCCCAGCCAGAGCCCCACCCGGCCCTGCAGCTCCACCGCCGGTGAGCGCCGCACGACCGGGTGGACCAGGGTGACCAGGCCGAGCGCGAGCGGCGTGCCGAACAGCACCAGCCGCCTGGCGCGCCCCTCGCCCGCCCCCGCGGGCGCTTCGATGGTGGTCGTCGATGCCGACATGGCACAGCCTCCCCGCTGACCCGGCTCGGCACCCGGCCGAGCGCTCCTGGTGTGGGTCCTCGAGGTGGAGGCGCGAGAGCGCCGCCAGGTCGCCGCTGGAGCCGATCCGGCGGGTGCCTGCGGCGACGCCCTCAGCCGGTGGTGAGCTCCACGCTGGTGGTGAGGTCGGCGCAGCCGCCGATGGTGCGGGCGACCGGGCAGCGCTCGGCCTGGATCGTCCCGCTATACCATGGCCCGGGACGCATCCGCCGCATCTAGGAGGCGTGATGGGCGAAGTCGTCTACCGCTCGAAGGTCAGCGTCAACCGGGAGAAGGGCCCGCTGCGCACCGCGGTCCTGCCCGCCCTCGACCAGCCGGTCGTGTTCGGCGTCCACAGTGCGGTCGCGGAGCACTACGGCGTCGAACCCGGCGACCAGGAGCCGCACACCACCACCCTCGACTACCTGGTCGCCGCGGCCGCCGGCTGACTGACCGGCACGTTCGGAGGGGCGCTCGAAGCGCGAGGCGTTCCCGCCGCAGGCGGTCGTCTGCGGAGCGAGGCGGTCGGCGAGGTCGAGCTGGACGCCAAGGTGCTGGTGGTGAAGCGCATCCACGTCACCTACCACCTGGTGGTCGACGAGGCCGTCATCGCTGACGAGAAGAAGCGGGCCGCGATCGACCGGGTGCTCGGCTTCCACGCCGAGCGCTGCCCGGTCGCCCGCACCATCGGCGGCTGCGTCGACCTCACCACCAGCCTGCAGCTCACCACCTCGAGACCAGGCGAGTGAGTACCTCGAAGCTCCGCCGTCAGCACCCGCTTCGCACCATGACCCGCACGGGCGGCAGATGGCGTTCCATGTAGCAGCGTCGTTGTCGTCCAAGGCCACAAGGATGCGATGCCGACCGTGGAAGGGAGGCTGACCGCGTGCCGGCCGACATTTCAGACCTACGGGAACGGGGGTGCTGGCTTCTGGCGACGACCCTGGCGGGCTCGGTCGGCGTCCGGTCAGGAACTCAATTCGGTGGTCCGATCGGGGTGGGCGGGCGACCATGGTCGGCATGGTGAGGGACCGGGTGTGAGGTCGCCGCTTCAGGGTGGGCTGCCGCCGGTGGCCGCGGTGTCCGACGCCGTGGTGGAGGTCGCCTGTGACGAATCCGGGTTCTCCGGCACCAACCTGCTCGATCCGGCCACCCCGGTCGTCACGCACGCGAGCGTCGACCTGAGCACCGGCGAGGCGGCCGGGCTGACCGCGGCGCTGCGGTCCGGGTTCCGGTTCTCGCTGAACGAGTTCAAGTCCGGGCAGTTCCTCCGCGGCCCGCGAGCGGGTGAGGCGCTGGAGTGGTTCCTGGCGGCGCTGAGCGGCCGGGCGCACGTCCACCTGGTGGACAAGGAGTACTTCCTCGTCACCCGGATCGTCGACCTGCTCCTCGCCGAGCCGTCGTACGCGGCCGGTACCCGCCTGACCCAGGACCAGCGTCCGGCCGCCCTCACCTTGTACCGGGCCAAGCGCTCGGCTGGTTCCGACTGGGGTGCCTTCCTCGCGGCCTTCGTCGAGCTGGTCCGGACCAAGCGGCCGCACCGGCCCGATCGCCGGGCCTTGGAGCGGTTCTTCCAGGCACGGGATGCGCTGGTACGGGATGGGCTCGGCGCGGAAGCCGAGGGCGTCCTCGACGGGCTCAGCCGGACCCGGGTGCGGGCCGTCCTGACCAGGCTGAGCGACGACGACCCGTCGATCCCGCCACCGCTGGAGCCGATGCTGCCGGCGCTGGCCGAGACCGTCTTGTTCTGGAGCGGCGGGGAACGGCAGGTGCTGGTGGTCCACGACGAGCAGAGCGCCCTCACGGCCGGCCGGTTGCGCCGCCTCCAGCAGGTACTGGCCGACGGCGCCGGATCGCCGGCCGGGGTGTCGCCGCTGGCTGGCCTGGTGATGGTCGACTCCCGGGACGATCCGCGGGTCCAGGTCGCCGACCTCCTCGCTGGGGTGGCCCGGCGGTTGCCGGGGATCGTCGACGACGGCCCGCTCCAGCCGTTCCTCTCCCCGACCTCACTGCGCGATCCCCAGCGGTGACGCGCCGCTGTCCACCGCGCGGAACCTGTGCCGCCAGCCGGTCACCGCAAGCGGACCAGCTTCGGGTAGGCTGCCGAGCAGCCCGCGGAGCAGGCGCCAACGTGGGCAGGCAGGGCCGGAGCCCTCGCCCGCTACGACGGCAGGTCGGTTGAGGATGACCAGCAGCAGCGGTGAAGCCCACTTCAGCAGCCAGGCCCATGGCGTGCCCACGGGGCCGGGTCGCTTCGTCACGGTCAACGACATCGACCCCGTCGAGTTCGTCCCTGGCCTGGCGTTCCGTCCGGTGCTCGGCGAGAACGCCATGGCCAACTTCGTGTCGTTCGCGCCCCACACGGTCGCCCCCACCCACGTCCACGAGGAGGAGCAGATCGTCGTCGTGCTCGAGGGCGAGTTCGAGTTCCACATCGACGGGCAGTCGCGCACCATGCGCCCTGGGGACGTGGCGGTGATCCCGCCGTGGGTCCCGCACGGCGCCCACACCCTGGAGTCCCCGTGTGTCGAGGTGGACATGTTCACCCCGCCGCGCCGGACGCTGCTGGAGCACGCGGACACCAAGGGCGCCGAGCCGCCGAAGGGCCGGGCCTGATGCACGGCATCCAGGTGTCGGAGTTCGGTGGGCCTGAGGTCCTGGAGCACCGAGAGCTGCCCGTGCCGGAACCCGGGGCCGGTCAGGTCCGGGTGCGCCTGCACGCGATCGGCGTCAACCCCGCCGACACCTACATTCGGACCGGTACCTACGCGTTCTTCACCCCGGAGCTGCCCTACACGCCGGGGTTCGACGGGGCCGGCGTGGTCGATGCGGTCGGTGCCGGGGTGGACGAGGTGGCGCCGGGGGATCGGGTCTTCGTGGCGGCGCTGGGAACGCCCGGCTGCTCCGGCCTGTACGCGGACCTGGCCGTGGTGGACGCGGCGGTGGTCCATCCGCTGCCCGCCGCCCTGTCGTACGGCCAGGGCGCAGCCGTGGGGGTGCCATGTGTGACCGCCTGGCGCGCGCTGTTCCAGAAGGCCCGCCTCCAACCGGGAGAGACCGTGCTCATCCACGGCGCGAGCGGTGGCGTGGGGGTCCCGGCCACCCAGCTGGCCGCCGACGTTGGCGCAGTGGTCGTCGGCACGGCCGGGTCCGCGGCGGGGATGGAGGTGGTCCGCCGGGCCGGCGCCGGCCACGTCCTCGACCATTCGGCGCCTGGGTACCTGGACGAGCTGTCTGGCATCACCGGTGGACGCGGGGTCTCGGTGGTGGTGGAGATGCTGGCGGACGTGAACCTGGAACATGACCTGGGCGTGCTGGCGGCCGGCGGGCGGGTGGTGGTTGTCGGCAGCCGGGGACGCCTGCAGTTCACCCCGCGGCTCACCATGATCAAGGAGGCGACCGTCATGGGGACCGCCCTGTGGAACGCCTCGGAGGCGGAGACGGCGGGCGCGCTGGCGGCGGTGGCGGCCAAGCTGCACAGCGGCGCCCTCGCGCCGGTGGTCGGCGAGGAGCTGCCCCTGCGCGAGGCGGCGGTCGCGCACCACCGGATCCTCGAGTCAGGGGCTCGCGGGAAGCTGATCCTGGTGCCGGACCAAGCCTGAGGGTTGGCCGTGGGTCCGCTGGACCGATCGAGGCGGCGTCCTGCTCCTGGGCGTCAGCCCGTGGCGCTTCAGGGGACGAGGACCAGCTTTCCGCGGACGTGGCCGGACTGGCTGACGCGGTAGGCCTCGGCGGCGCGGTCGAACGGGAAGGTCTGCACCTTGATCACCAGCTTGTTCTGCGCCAGCAGCTCGGCGACCTGCGCCAGGGCCTGCATGGGCCGGCTGTCGGCGCCGCCACCGGTGACGCGCGCTCCGGCCTGGCCGGCGGCGTAGTTGGCGATGCTCACCACCTGGGACGGCTCGGGTGCCAAGCTGACCAGGTCCTCGACCGGGGCCTTGCCCGCGACGTCGAAGACCGCGTCGACCGGCCCGCCGGCAGCTGCCCGGACCCGCTCGGCCACGCCCTGGCCGTAGCGCACCGGGGTCGCCCCGATCTCCCGCAGGTAGTCGTCGTTGGCCTCGCTGGCCGAGGCGATCACCTTCGCGCCCCGGGCGAGCGCCATCTGCACGGCGACCGCGCCCACGCCACCCGCACCGCCGTCGACGAACAGCGTGTCGCCGGCCTTGACGCCGAGCAGGCGAAGGCCGCGTTCACCGGTCTCGCCGGCCACGCCCGCCGCGGCGGCCACCGCCCAGTCGATCGATGGCGGCTTGGCCGCCCAGGAGCCCAGCACGGCGTACTCCGCCTGGGTGTGCTGGCCGCGGCCGAACACCTCGTCGCCCACCGAGACGCCGGTGACCCCGTCGCCGACCTCGTCGACCACGCCGGCGGCGTCGTAGCCGAGGTACCCGGTGCCCTCCATGGGCTTGCCGCCGGACAACGCGCCGGAGACGACCTTCCAGTCGATCGGGTTCACGCTCGCCGCACGCACCGCGATCCGGACCTGCCCAGGGCCAGCGTGGGGATCAGGAGCCTCGGCCCACTCCAGGACCTCCGGGCCCCCGTACGCCCTGAACCGCAACGCTCGCATCCGCCACTCCTCCCGTGCGGGCGGGTCAACCGCCGCTTCCAGGGTCAGCCGCCCGGGCAGCGAGCCAAGTCAGCCTCGACCGACCCAGGGCAGTTCGTTGCTCCCGGATGATGCCACGCGCTCCTTCCTGATCGTCTGGTTCAGGCCGTCCTCAGCCCCTCAAAACAGCGAAAGACCTCCACGTCGCGGAGCTCCGCGACGCCCTCGGCCTCAATGCAACGGTGCCCTCAGAAGTGGTGAATCGCGACGATCCGGATGCCGCTGAAACCACCGCTGTAACCAGAGGAGCAAGCGCATCGCTCTTGATGCCGATGAGCCGGACGCCGCCATTCCCCGAGGACGCCCTGGAGCCGCTCGGCGGCCGGTACGAGGTCGTCCGGCCGCTGGGCATCGGCCGGACGACCATGGTGTTCGAGGCGTGGGACCGCAACGAGCGCCGCCGTGTCGCGCTGAAGGTCCCCGTCCGGCAGTTCGCCGCCGACGAGGCGTTCCTCGCCAGGCTCCAACGCGAGGTCGAGGCGGTCGCCGGCTTCGACCACCCGAACGTCGCCGCGGTCCACGGGTTCGAGCGGGACGGCCCGGCCGGGTTCGTGGTCGTCGAGCTGGTCGAGGGTTCCACGCTCTGGGACATGCTCGCCACCCGTGGGCCCCTGCCTTCGGCCGGGGCGGCCAGGATCGCCCTGCAGACCTGCGCCGCCCTGGACGCTGCCCATGCCAGGGGTCTCACCCACGGTCACCTCACCCTGGCCAACGTCCTGCTCCGCATCGACGGCCGCGTGAAGCTGACCGACTTCCGCCTCGCCCAGGCGGCCCGGCCATTGGTCGCGGCTCCCGATCCCGAAGGCGACCTTCGGGCGCTTGGCCGCTGCCTGGCGGTGATGTTGACCGGCGTGGAACCGGCCCCCGGCGAGCGGGTCCGGCTCAGCCCAGAGGTGCCGGCCGAGCTGGCAGCGATCGTGGTCAGGGCGGCCGGCGACCACCAGAACGGGTACCGCTCGACGGACGACCTCGGCCGCGACCTTGCGCGCTTCCTGGCAACGGTGCGCCGCGGCGAAGCCCCGGTCAGCCTGCCAGGTGCCGCGGCCGCGCACGACCCACCGGACGGGGCAGCCGCGGACTCCCACCAGGCGATCGAGCCGAAACGGTCCCTGCCAGGACCGGCGCACGGGGAACCGCCCGCTGCCAGCGAGGCGGGCAGCCCACCCGCAAGGCGCCGCCCGAGGCTGGCAGTCGTCGCGGTCGCCGGAGCGTGCCTGGCCGTCGCGGTCGCGGTCGTTGCCTTCGCGGGGCTTGGCCGTGACCCGGATCGGCACGCCGACGGTCGGACCGTCGCGGGACCCGCGCTCGCACAACTGCCTCCGACGACCAGCCAGCCAGCGTTCGGCAGCGGGGAACCGGCCCCGACGACCGCACCGCAGACCACCGCGCCGCCGCAGACCACCTCGGCGCCAGCACCCACCACCACCACCGGTCGCGGGGGGGCGGGTGGTTCGGGCCAGCAGGTCACGGTCCCCAACGTGGTGGGACGCGATCGCGAGCAGGCGGTGGCCACCCTCACCAAGGCCCGGCTCGGCGTCCGGGTCGTCCTGGTCCAGGTCCACGGCGCCGGGCGGGTCGATCGGGTGGTCAGCCAGGAGCCGTCGGCCGGCCAGGCCGTCCCGCCCGGGTCCGTGGTGACGCTGACGGTCGGCGCCAAGCAACTGCCCGGCTGAGACCCCCCGCCCGCGCGCCGTTCGACCGTAGCCCGTGGCGGCACTGTGCGTTCGCTGTGACGTGCGAGAGCGGCGAGGCTGTCTGCATCACCGCCCTCCCTCTCCTTCGTCGCTCGGCATCCAGCCGACGGTCCAGCGCCGCTTCCACGCCCCGCAGGCCGTCCTCACGCGCCGACGCCGAGCAGGCGCCGGGCGAGGCTGCCCTGCAGCCGGGTGACCGCCTCGATGATCCAGGGGGCAACGAACAGGAACACCAGCCCGCCCGCGGCGTGGACGGCCCACGCGCCTGCCAGGGTCGGACCACCCCAGGAACGCTGGTAGGAGTCCATCGTGTCCGGCCGGAGGGGGTAGGCGAGGTTCGCGAAGACCAGCAGCCACAGGTAGACGACCAGGGCCAGCGAGGCCAGGTTGAGGGGCAGGCCGAGCACCGCGTGGGCCAGCACCCGGCCAGCCGTGCGACGGGCTGCCGGCTGGTCGATGCGCAGCGCCAGGTAGCGACGGGCAAGGTCTCGCTGCAACCTCGCCGCGGCCTGGTCCCTGCCGAGCAGCACGAGCGGCAGGGAGGCGAGACCGAGTGGCAGCGCGAGGAGGACGTAGAGCGTCCGCCGCCACGGGCCGGCGCTGAACGGCCGCCTCCACCACTGGACGCGGGAGGGCCGAGAAGGGCCTCGCGCCGCGCCGGGATCCGGGTGCGATGGGCTTGTCGTCACGATGGTTGCGTCCTTTCCGGTCGTCGGGTCATGGGCCGTGACCGCCGACTGGGCCGGCCCGCACCCTGCATCCCGCTGCCACGATCGCCGCCAACGGGCGGCGGTCTCACGCCGGACGGCTCGTTCGGGCGGGGTGGCGGGTGGCGCGGGCGAGCGAGCGGTCGAAGAAGTCGGCGACCGTCTCGGTGAGCTGGCCAGGCGTTGGCCGCTGCGACGGGTCGTTCAGGCCGTGGTCGGCGCCCTGGACCAGCACGAGCCTCACCGGCACACCGGCCGCTTCGAGCCGCCGGGCGAGCTCCTGCGACTGCCGCGGTCGGACGCCCTGGTCGTCGGTGCCGTGCAGGATCAGGAAGGGCGGGCCGCCAGCCGCGGCTCCGGCTCCGACGTAGCTGAGCGGGCTGGCGGAGCTGCGCACGCCGGCCGAGGTGCCGAGCGCCATCCCCGCGACCACGCGGGCGAACGGCTCCGAGTCGCCAAGGTCGGTGAGGTCGGCAGGCCCGAACATGTCGACCACCGCCTGGACGGCGCTGGACTGGTCGGCGTACTGCCCGTGGTCGAACCCGGCCTCCGGACCGGCCAGGCCGAGCAGCGAGACCAGCGCGCCGCCGCCGCTGGACCCCCACGCGCCGATCCGGCCAGGGTCGATGCCGAACGCGCTCGCGTGGGCGCGCAGGAACCGCACCGCGCACTTCGCGTCCTGCAGCGCCGCCGGCCAGGGGCTCAACGGCGCCAGGCGGTAGTCGATCGAGGCGACGACGAAGCCACGCTGGCTGAGCGAGGCGCGCAACCGCGGCACCAAGGCACCGGCGTGGTTGGCCAGGCCGGCGCCGAGGCCGTGGGGCTTGCGGTCGCCGAGTGCGTAGCCGCCGCCGTGCACGTACAGGGCGACCGGTGCGGGCCGGGCCGCCGACGCGGGTGGCTGGTAAAGGTCCATGGCGAGCCTGGTCCCCTGCTGGGTGCAGTAGGTGACCGTGGTGGTCGTCCCGGGCGAGGGGCTGTCCGGCACCGGGCCACCCGCGCGGGCGAAGGTGGTGAACCCGTCGGTGGCGAACGCCACCCCGCCGGCCGTGAGGAGCGCCGCCAGCAGTAACGGCGGCACGCTGGCCACCATCACCAGCAGCGGGCTGCGCACCCGCGGTTCTCGCGGCCAGCGGGCGGCCGCCGACACCAGCCCCACCGCCGCGAGCGACTCGAGTGCGGCACAGAGGAAGTCGGTGAAGCCGACGGCGGTGTCCAGCGGCAGCCACGGGTTCGGGCCGGGCAGCCCCACGGTGTGGGCGAGCGCCCAGGCCGCCACCACCGCCAGGCTGACGGCGGCGGCCGCGACCAGCTTCCGCTTCGTCGGCGTGGCGAGCAGCCCGACCGCCAGGCTGGCCTGCGTGATCCCGGCGGCGGCGAACAAGATCCCACCCACCAGGTTGGCCTGCAGCAGCGCGGGCAGCACCGCCAGGTAGGTCGCGGCCCCTCCGAGGCTGAACGCGACCGCGCTGACCAGCAGCGGCCCGCGCCGACGCCGGCTGGAGGCGTGTGTGGCGGTCGGGATCACGATCAACCTCCGGACGCGGGCAAGACGGTGTCGCGCACGGCGCCACGCTACGGGCCGACGGCGTGGGCGTCGTCCGACCCGCGGCGCGAGTCGCTACGCCGTTGGGGGTAGGCGCCACCGGCGTCGCTGCACCCTGCGGAGGAGGCACGACCTGCCCAGGGCTACCAGGTCGCGTGCCACGCGTCGGCCTGGCCGAGCTGCTTCAGGCAGCTCGGGGTGCGGCGGGACCGGACGACCTACCCGTCACCTCCCGATCCGAGCGTCGCGTGTGGCGCGACCTACTCTGCTTGCACTGTCCTTCCTCATGCATACGGTGAACGGTGTTCTTGACAGTGAACGGTGTTCAATGTAGGGTGGGTTCACTCGGCAAGTGCACCCGCTGCACGCACCCGGACCGCGTTGTCCCCGAGCCGGCGGCCGCCTGTTGCGGCCCATGGACGAGGGAGAACCAGATGATGCTCAAGACAGCGTGGTACCCATTCGAGGACCTGCGCGGCGCGCAGGAGGAGCTGAGCCAGAGGCAGATGGACCGCCTGTTCGCGCACGCGCTCGGCCTCCACGGCCAGTGGCAGGGCACGGCGATGTCCAACGCCCCCGCCTGGGCGCCGGCGCTCGACATCTCCGAGCGCAAGGACGCCTACCTGGTCACCGTCGAGCTCCCCGGGGTCAAGCTCGACGACCTCCAGATCACCCTCGAGGACGGCCTGCTGACCATCCAGGGCGAGCGCCAGTTCACCAGCGAGTCCTCCGAGCAGCAGTTCCACCGCGTCGAGCGCCGCTACGGCGCCTTCCGCCGCTCGATCACCCTGCCCGCCCACGTCCAGGCTGACGCGGTAGAGGCCTCGTTCGAGGACGGCGTGCTGCAGGTCCTGGTGCCCAAGGCCGAGGAGGCCAAGCCCAAGCGCATCGAGGTGCGCCCGGCCGGCCAGCGGGAGGCCATCGAAGCCACCGCGCCCACCAGCTGACCATCCCAGGGTTGCTCGCGGAACAGGAACACGTCCGCCAGCACAAGGCCCCCGGCGGTACCGCCGGGGGCCCTTTACCAGCCCAGCCAACGCGTCGGGCCCCGTTGTTCACCAGCCCGACAGCGAGCCGGCCAGGCACCTACCCTGAAGCGCAGACGCTCGGCGCCGTGCACGGCGCCGAGCATGTTCGCGTGTGAGCAGACGACCACGCGGGTACCCGAAGCGCCCGGACAGCGACAGCGACGCCTCGCTTGCACCGCAGGACGGCCTCCACCAACCTGGGACCGGCTCACCCAACGAACCTGCGGTCTGATTGGGCGGGATGAGCGGTCGACCGGGAAGCGATCGTCCGGAACGGGAGCGAGGGCGACAATGAGCGCAGAACGGCCGGCGACCGGAGGGCCAGAACAGGCTCCGGCGGACGGCTCGGAACCACCCGAACCGGAGGTGGCGGCCCCGGCGGACGCCGAGCCGGCCCTGCCGCAGCACACCATCGAGCCGACCCGGACCAGCATGGTGTGGACCATGGTCGGCACCGGCGTGGTCCTGCTGGTCGCGATCCTGGTGTTCATCCTGCAGAACGGCCAGCGCGTGCGCGTGCGTTTCCTGATGGCCAACGGCTCGCTGCCGCTGGGCGTGGCGCTGCTGTTCGCCGCGTTGCTCGGCGCGCTGCTGGTGCTGGTGGCGGGCGCGGCGCGGGTGCTGCAGCTGCGGGTGGTAGCACGGCGCCACCGGCGCACCGACCAAATGCTCTAGCGGTCAATCCTCGACACTTCGCCGCACCTTGCCAGCGCCCGACCTTGGACGTGCGTGAGGGCCAACTGCGGGGCCAGCGTTGCTCGTGTCGGGCACCAGCCGCCCAGTTTCCAACGCGGACGGACAAGCGGCTGCGGGTTCCCTGGCGAGTGGTCGCGGCGCCAGCAGTGGCTCAACGCTCAGTCGTGGTCGTCTCGGCGGGTCTCGGCGTAGGCTTCGGGCATCCCTCGGGAGGCGGCATGCGGCAACGAACGGGTCTGCTGGTCGTGAGCGCCTTGCTCCTGGTTGGCTGCACGGCGAGCAACGAGCCTGCCGGACCCGTGGTGACCCCATCGGGGCAACCGCAGCCGCCCGCCGCCGCCGCCCGGCTGGGCGCCCGCAACTGCCGCCCGGCCTCGCCAACCGGGCCTGCGGCAGGCATTGGGCCTGGGGAGGTCCTTGGGACCAGCCACGGCGCCGAGCTGTGGGCGCTGCTGTTCACCACGGTGCCATTGCCCGTGGGAAAACGGGTCAAGATCGCCTGGCGGATGACGGGCAGCGGTCCACTGCGGATCGCCGCGCGGAACGCCGACGGCACGCCGGCCAAGCAGTGGTTCGCGCCGGAGCGGCACGGCGGGTCGAGCTGGCACCGTCCCGGTGACGAGTGGGGTACCGGCTTCGTCCTCACCAAGCGGGGCTGCTGGGGCTTCCACCTGACCCGGACCGAGGGCGCCGGCGACGTGTGGCTGCCGGCGCGATAGGAGGGCCGGCGGGTACGCCCGGAGGCTGCCGCGCCGGTGGGGCGTCCCGGAGAAGACCGGCGGGCGGACCATCTGTTCGAGCTGGACCTCGGCGCAGCCGGCGAACGACGAACGCCTCCCGCCGACCGACAAGGGCCTCCCGCCCGGCGCTCAGTGGGCTAGCGCCCTTGGTGGCCCAAGGCACCGACGTAGGGTCACGCGCGTGCCGTGCCTGACGCGCTCGATGCGCACCTCGTCCACCAGCCCACGGAGCAGCCACAGCCCCCGACCGTGCGTGCCCAGCTCCGCAGCGTCGCCGTCGGCGGGGGCGGGCGGGTGCTGGCCGTGGTCGAGGACCGACGCCTCGATGCACTGCTCGGTGACCCGCAGGACCACCTTGACGGGTTGCCCCGAGCTCGACCCGTGCAGGACCGCGTTGGACGCTGCTTCGTGCAGGGCGAGGACGACGTCGTCGGCAACCTCGCCCGCCACGCCGTGCAGGTAGCTCCGGGCCGCTCGCCGGACAGCAGCAAGCTGGGCCGGGGCGGCGGGAATCGATAGCTCCATCGCACACACCCTTCCAGCTGCAACCTCAGGCTGCCCGCAGACGGGCCGACCTAACCCAGCGCCTGGTACCCAGCGGACGCGAGGCCGCCGCAGGTGACGGACGCGCTCCAGCTCACCAAGGAGGCGATCGGCAGGTCGCCGAGGTAGGCGGGTTCAGCCGCGCTAACCGGCCAGCTCGTGGGGGGCCGGGGCGGTGTGGGGTGGCGGCAGGATGTCGCACAGCAGCACGTCGCCACCCCGGCCGGCGGTTGCCACGGCGGTATCGACCACGCCCTGCAGGGCCTGCTGCAGCGCGCCGAGCTCAGCGAGCTCGTGCCGGATGGCACCAAGGCGGGCTTGGAGCAGGGCGATGACCTTTGCGCTTGGCGGGACGCCCGTGCGTCGCAGGCGGATGATCGCGCGGATCTCGTCAAGGCCGAGCCCGACGCTCCTCGCTCGGCGGATGAAGCGCAGCAACTGGACGTCGTGCTCGGAGTAGCGCCGGTAGCCGTTGTCCAGCCGCCCTACCGGGGGCAGCAGCCCGCGCGCCTCGTACAGGCGCACCGCCTTGCGGCTGAGGCCGGACCGCTTGGCCACCTCGCCGATGGTGAGCTCGCTGCTGGTGATGGCTGCACTCCTGGCGTCCGTGATCGTGGCGCTTGACCTTGCCCCGGGGACACCCCCGTACGGTCACGGTAGCAGCACGCCACGGCGCCCTGCCGCGCCGGCCGTACCCGACCCTGGTGGTCGCCGGCGGCCAGGTCGTCGCCTCCCGGCGGCAAACAGCAGGCCGCCCGTGAGCACCCTTGCCCGAACCCGACGAGGGATTCCGCGAAGGAGGTGACATGCGCAACCTGAACCTCCGCCTGGCCGTCGCCGGGGCCGTCACGCTGCTCGGGCTGGCCGCCCTGGTGCTTGCCGCCGGCGGCGCCTGGATCCAGGGCCTGCCCTGAGCGCGCAGGCCGAGCGGCGGGCGCTGGAACTCCACAGCAGAATGGCAGGCAACCGTGACGACGACCGAGAAGAAATTCCGCTTGCTGGCAACGGCGACGACCTTGATCGGGCTCCTCGCCCTCACCCTCGCGGCGGGCGCCGCGTGGATCGGCCCGCCGTACTGAGCGGCGAACTCCTGGCACACCTCGCAACACGCCGTCTGGAGGTATCGCGTTGATGAACGCACGCGGGTGGAAGGCACGACTGCTTGGGTTCGTGGCGCTGGCGGCCACCGTCGCCGGCCTGCTGGCCCTCGTCCTGGCCGCGGGCGCCGACGGGGTCGGCCCGGGCTGAGCCCGGCCCGAGTCCAAGACTGCGCGGACGCGCCACCATGCTGCTGCCGGTCGCCGCCCTGGCGGGGCTGCTGGCTGGCCTGCTCGGCGGCGGCCGGATCCAGCACCTGCTCGGCCGGCGCCTGCGCTGGCCACTGCTGGCGGTCGCCGCGCTGGCCGTCAAGGCGCTCGGCCACCGGCCGGGGCTGGCGACCAGGGCCAGCACCCCCTGGCTGTACACGCTGGCGCTGGCGGCGCTGGTGGCCTGGGTGCTGTGGCAGCGCCGCCGGTTTCCGGGGATCTGGCTGGTGGCCGCCGGCATGGCCGTCAACCTGCTGGTGGTGGTCGCCAACGGCGGCCACATGCCGGTCCGCCGCGTCCTGGCGGGCCACGGTCCCCCGCAGCTGCTCGCCCGCGGCAGCTGGGGGCAGTACCTCGTGGCCGGCCCTGGCACGCGCCTGGCGTGGCTGGGTGACGTGATCCACCTGCCTGGCGTGGCTGGCCGCCTGTTCCCCCAGGCCTACAGCGCGGGCGACCTGCTGGTGACGGCGGGCCTGCTGGTCACGCTGTTCTTGGCCACTCGCCAGCGGCCGCCACGGCAGCGCTGGCGGGATGGAGGCTCCTCGGCGACCGGCGTGTCCGGGCTCGCCGCCGACCCGGCGCGGCCGGCGTCAAGGCCCGGTTGATTCTTTACGAAGTAGGTCCGGTTGATGCTTTGCAGTGCTAGCCAAGGCACCGAGTTCGTCTGACGAGGTCAGCCGACAGGGCGCCGGGTGCCCTCGGCGATCCGGTCGCTGTGCTCGGCGGCCTGGCGCCGCACCGCCGCCTCTGGGTTGGGGTCGCGCTCGTAGCCGACCGGGTCCGACGTCCAGTCGCACTCGGCGTCCGAGCAGATCGCCACGAAGTACGGCGTGTACGAGTCCGGCTTGTCAGGTGGCGGGCGGACGTCGTGGACCTCCACCTCGTGGTCGGTCGCCGGCCTGCCGCTGGCCCGGCGCTTGCGGCGGCGGCGCGTCTGGCCGAACCGTCCGGGCCTGCCCCGCTCGGACGGCGGTACCAGCAGGCGTGGCCGGTTGAACTGGGCCACGAGGATCTGCAGCACGAACGCGACCGCCGACAGCAGCAACGCCAGCGTCCCGACCGGCACGGTCCAGTCGAGTCCGAGCGCGCCGCCGCCGAAGGCCAGGAACAGGCCGATGCTGAACAGGCTGACCGTGAGCGCGAACGGCAGGTAGGTCCGCCGGCTGACGCGGTAGGGGACCGTGTCGAGGATCGACTCGCGAAGCGCCCTGTCGCCACGCCAGACCGCGGGCGCGAGCAGCACCAGGCGGACCGACCAGGCCGCGGCGGCGCCCGAGACGGCGGCGAGGAGGATCGCTTCCCACGACATACGTCATGACTATCCCGTGGTCCGCGATCCATGCCGCGGCGGCGCTACGACGCTGGGATCCGGGGTCAGTGGTTGGGCGTTGGCGGTGCGCTGCCGCGGGGTGGGCCGCAGGAACATGCGCTGCTCCTGGGCGGCGGTATGACGCTGCCGCCAGGCACGCACCAGTTCGCCGTCGTTCAGTTCTAGAGACCCGGCGCGGCCGGCGGCGTCACCGGCCTGTAAGGAGGTTGCAAGCCGGATCCGCTTGCCGCGCCGGCGGGCAGCGGGCAGGCTGTGGCGCCATGGAGCGCACCGACCGGAGCCGTGCGGCGGCCGGCCGCCTGCACGTGCTCGTCACCGGCGGGGCCGGGTTCGTCGGCAGCCACGTCGTCGACCTGCTCGCCGGGCGTGGCCACCGGGTGCGGGTGCTCGACCGGCTGCACCCGAAGGCGCACGGCGGGCCGCCCTCGTACCTGCGCGACGACGTCGACTACCGGTGGGGCGACCTGAACGACCGCCGCGTGCTCGACGAGGCGGTCGACGGCGTCGACGCGGTCTGCCACCAGGCCTCGATGGTCGGGCTCGGCAGGGACCTCGGCGACGTCGTCGACTACGTGCGCGACAACGACCTGGGCACGGCCGCGCTGCTGGCGGCGCTGCACCGGCGCGGCGGTGGCGTCGAGCGGTTGGTGCTGGCGAGCTCCATGGTGGTCTACGGGGAGGGTGCCTACCGCTGCCCGGTCGACGGGGCGGTGCGGCCGCCCGCGCGCCCGGCGGAGCGGCTCGCCGCCGGGCGCTGGGAGCCGCCCTGCCCGCGCTGCGGCCGCGACCTCGACCCGGTGGCGGTGACCGAGGACGCCCCGGTGGACCCCCGCAGCGTCTACGCGGCGACCAAGCTCGCCCAGGAGCACCTCGCGGCCGCGGCGAGCGGCGCCGGCGGCCCGGCGGCGACGGCGCTGCGTTACCACAACGTGTACGGGCCGAGGATGCCGCGCGACACGCCCTACGCCGGGGTCGCGGCGATCTTCCGCAGCGCGCTGGAGGCGGGCCGGCCGCCGCGGGTGATGGAGGACGGCGGCCAGCGGCGCGACTTCGTCCACGTCCACGACGTCGCCCGCGCCAACCTGCTCGCGCTCGAGGCGCCCGAGCCGGTGCCCGGCCCGCTCAACGTGGCCAGCGGCGAGCCGCACACCGTGCTGGAGATGGCGACGGCGCTGGCTACCGCGTTCGGCGGCCCCGACCCGCGGGTGGTCGGCGGCTGGCGCCCCGGCGACGTGCGCCACGTGTTCGCCAGCCCGCGGCGCGCCGCCGACCGCCTCGGCTTCCACGCCGAGGTCGGCTTCGCCGACGGCATGCGAGAGTTCGCCACCGCCCCGCTGCGCTCCCCCGCCGGGCTGCCCGGCTAGCGCCGCTGGGCTGACCGGCTAGCGCCGCTGGGCTGTGGCGAAGGTGCCGCCGGACGGCCGAAACGGCGCCGCGCCCGTCCCAGGTGGGACGGGCGCGGTGCCAGGCAGCTCAGCCGCGGCGGTAGCGCGCCACTGCCAGCGGGGCGAAGACCACCACGATGGCGGCCGCCCAGAGCAGCGAGCGGACCACGTAGAAGCCGCCGCTGTGGCCGAGCAGCGCCTCGGCGGCCGGGCCCTGGGTGAGCGCGCGGACCGCGTCGACCATCACCGTCATCGGCTGGTGCTCGGCCGGCGCCTGCAGCCACCCGGGCATGGTGGCGACCGGGACGTAGGCGCTGGACACGAACGTCAGCGGGAAGACCAGCAGCGCCATGCCCTGGGCCGCCTGGGGGTTGCCGGCCAGCAGCCCCAGGGTGATGAACAGCCACTCGAACGCGAACCCGAACACCACCAGCAGCGCGAGCGCCCCGAGCGCCTGCGCCACCGAGCCGTGGATGCGGAAGCCGACGGCGAAGCCGATGGCCGCGGTGATTGCCAGCCCCCACACCTGCATGGCGGTGTCGGCGAGCGCGCGCCCCGCCAGGACGGCGCTCCTCGGGATTGGCAGCGACCGAAGCCGGTCGACGAACCCCTGCTCGAGGTCCTCGGCCACGCCGGTGGCGGCGCCCATGCCGGAGAACAGGATGCCGGTGGTGACGAACCCGGGCACCAGGAAGTTGACGTAGTCCATGCCGCCCGAGCCGATCGCCCCGCCGAACACGTAGCGGAAGATCAGCAGGAACATGGCGCCCTGGATGGTCCCCAGGACGACCAGCTGGGGCGTGCGGAGGAACTTCAGCAGGCTCCGCTTGGCGACCCGGAGCGTGCTGGTCCACAGCCCCACCGAGCGCGCGGCGGGTGGGGCGAAGGTCATCGTCGTCATGATCGTGCTCCTGTCGGTCTCAGGCCGCCGGGTGGGCGGCGTCGTCGGTTGCCTCGTCGAGGGCCTGGCCGGTCAGGGCCAGGAACACCTCGTCGAGCGTTGGCGGTCGCAGGGCGATGTCGTCGACGCCGGCACCCATCGCGTCCAGCGACTGCAGCGCCTCCCGCAGCCGGTCGGTGCCGGCCTCGACGCCGACCCGGACCCGGCGGGTGGCCTCCTCGACCTGCGGCTCGCCGTGGTCGAGGGCGCCCAGGGTGGCCGCCACCCGTGGCAGGTCCTCGCGGTCGCGCACGTGGACCTCGATCACGTTGCGGCCCGCCCGCTGCTTGAGCTCCTGCGGCGTCCCGGCCGCGACCGCCCGGCCGTGGTCGATGATCACGATCCGGCTGGCGAGGTGGTCGGCCTCGTCGAGGTACTGGGTGGTGAGCAGGACGTCGGTGCCCTGCCCGACCAGGCCGCGGATGGCGTCCCACAGCTCGATGCGGCTGCGGGGGTCGAGCCCGGTGGTGGGCTCGTCGAGCAGCAGCAGCCGCGGCGCGCCGACCAGGCTCGCGCCCAGGTCGAGCTTGCGGCGCATGCCACCGGAGTAGGTCCGCGCCAGGCGGTCGGCCGCCTCGGCCAGCCCGAGCTGCTCCAGGACCGCGGCGCTGCTGGCCCTGGCCGAGCGCGCGTCGTGCCCGAACAGCCGGGCCACCATCTCGAGGTTCTCGCGCCCGGTCATGGCCGGCTCCACCGCTGCGTACTGCCCCGCCAGCCCGATGATGCGCCGCACCGCCTTCCGCTCGCGGCGCACGTCGTGGCCGGCGACCCGCAGCTCGCCCCCGTCCGGCCGCAGCAGGGTGGCGACGGCGCGGACGAAGGTCGTCTTGCCGGCCCCGTTGGGACCGAGCACGGCGAGGACCTGCCCCGGCTCGGCGACCAGGTCGAGCCCGTCGAGCGCGACCGTCTTGCCGAACCGCTTGGTGAGGCCGACGGCCTCGATCGTGGGAGTCATGGTTGGTTCCTCCTTTTCGCTCTGCTCGCTACTCGGTGACGACGTGGACGTGGGCGGCGCCGCCAGAGATCTCGATCTCGTAGCGGTCGTCCGCGGCGCCCGCGCCGGTGCTCTCGAGCCGCAGGCGGCCGCCGACCGCGCCGAACTCCTGCTGGTCGAAGGTCAGGTCGGCGACGCCCCTACCGATGCGCAGCCGTGCCGCCGTCCCCGCCGGCCGGCGGATGGTCACGTGGCTGGCGCCGCCGCCGACCCGGACCGGCACCACCCCGGCGGGGTTGGGCAGGCGCAGGTCGACGCGGCTGGCGCCCTGGCTCACCTCGACCGCCCGCACGCGCAGGGCGCGCAGGTCGGCATCGAGGTGGGCGACGCCCTTCCGGATGCCGATCTCCCAGGCGACCTCGTCGTTCAAGGTGACCTGGCCGCCGTGGCGCGCCCAGGGCCGCAGCCAGCCACGCGGCGAGAACCGCGGGTAGCTGACGGTCACCGCGCCGTCGTCCAGCGACACCCTCGGTGCCGGCCGGTCGAACCGTGCCCGGAACAGGTCGGGGATGCCGGCGCCGCGGATCGTCAGCCGGGCCGCCCCGCGGGCGAACTCCAGCCGCCCGTCGGACAGGGATCCCAGCGGGGCCGAGAACTGCCTGGCCCCCATCCCGGCGGTCTCCCGCAGCCGCATCCCCATGGTCGTGCCGTCCGTCATGCCGTCCTCCTTCAGCTCGCTCGGCCGTGTGGTCGAACGTCCTTCCAACGCGGAACACTGTTCGAGGATGCACGAACATCGCCCGGTTGTCAAACAGTGTTCGAGATGAGAATGCCGTTCGACTCTGGTACGATGTTCGCCATGGAACCGAACGATGGCTCGACGATCCCCGAGCCGCCTTGGAAGGCGGCTTCGCGCGAGCGTCCGGCCCGCGCTCCCCTGACCCGTGAGGCGATCGTGGACGCGGCGCTGCGGGTGCTGGCGCGCGACGGGGCCGAGGGCCTCAGCATGCGCCGGGTCGCCGAGGAGCTCGGCACCGGCCCCGCCTCGCTGTACTGGCACGTCGCCAGCAAGGACGAGCTGATCAACCTGCTGATCGACCGGGTCGCGAACGAGATCGAGGTCCCTCCACCCGACGTCGAGCACTGGCAGGAGCAGCTCAAGGAGTTCGGCATCCGGGCGCGGCAGGTGTTCCAGCGCTACCCGGGCGTCGGGGGCCTGACCCTTGGCCGCGTCCCCATCGGTCCCAACCTCATCCGCTGGGCCGAGTGGACCCTCACCCTGCTCCGCGGCGCCGGGGTCCCCGACCGCATCGCGGCCTACGCCGGCGACCTGTTCGGCCTGTACATGGGGGCGCACGCCTACGAGGACGCCCTGGGTATGCCGTCGCCGACCGGCGAGGAGCTCCCGCCCGACGAGATCGTGAAGATGATCCGCGGCTACTTCGAGTCCATGCCGAAGGACCGCTTCCCCAACATCCACGCGACGCTGGACGAGCTCACCGAAGGCGGCCCGGACGAGCGCTACGAGCTGGGCCTCGACGTGATCATCCGCGGCCTGGCCTCGTACATAGATAAGTGACCGGCCCGCGCGGCGGCTACCACCTGGTGAAGAACAGCAGCTGCACGGCCAGGGTCTGGGCGAGCAGGAGGGCGGCGACCACGGGCAGGCGGGCGCGCCAGGCGAGCAGCTGGCGGACGGCGGGGACCAGCAGCAGCGGGGCCATGAACAGGAAGATGCGCTCGACCTCGCCGCGGCTGAAGCCCCAGGCGCCGCCGGCGAGCAGGGTGGCGATCGCGCCGGCGTCGACCGAGGACCAGGCGCGCTCGCGGACCACCGCGAGCGCCCTGGCCGCCACGGCGGCGAGCAGCGGCACGCCCAGCATGGCGCCGAAGGCGAGCGCGTCGCCGAGCAGGTAGACGGCGTACGGGCGGTGCGCCGAGCCGGGCGCCGAGGCGTAGTAGCGGCGCACCGCGGCGACCGCCGCGAGCGGGTCGTAGCCGGTGGCGAGCCACAGCAGGCCGGCCAGCGCCAGCACCGCGCCCACCGTGGTGGCGGCCCAGCGCAGCGCCCAGGCCCGCTGCCGGCGAAGGTGCCCGGCGGCCGGCGGCAGGAGGAACACCAGCAGCAGGGCCGAGGCGTAGGTCAGCATCGACGACAGCCACAGCAGCGCCCCGCCGGCCAGCGTCCAGGCCACCGAGCGGCGCGCGAGCCCGCGCAGGCTGGCCAGCGCCGCCCCGGCCAGGACCAGCGCGAACACCGCGTCGGCCGAGGTCGCCGTGTAGAGCACCACCACCGGGGAGAGCGTCCACAGCGCCAGGGCGCGCCGGCCGCCCTCCTCGCCGAGCTGGTCGCGGGCGAGCCCGGCGACGTTGACCGCGCCGAGGCAGCCGAGCGCGACCGTCAGCAGCGCCGCCCCCGCGACGCCCGGCCAGACCCGGCCGAGCAGCTCGTACAGCACGGTGGCGCCGGCCGGGTGGCCGGCGGCGTGGGACGGCAGCGACGCCAGCCGCTCGGGGAACGCGCGCAGGAAGGTCGGCAGGGCGCCGACGCGGCCGGCCGCGTGCGGGTACTCGCCGTCGTAGCGGAACGGCTCCCACCACGACGGCGAGCCGGCGGCCAGGGCGGAGACCGCCAGCGCGATGACGAGCAGCAGCGCCGACGAGGCGGCGACGCGCAGCCACCAGGCCACCGCGGCGCGCTGCAACGCCACCACCGCCACGGCCGCGAGCAGGACCACCGGCAGGGCCACCACGGCGGCGCGCGGCGCCAGCTGCGGGTGTGGGAACAGGTAGAAGGGGACCGCGTGGTACCAGGGCTTGCTCGGCACGCTCCACGGCAGCCGCCCCCAGTGCCGCTGGTACAGCCAGCCGGTCGCGCCGACGGCGACGGCCAGCAGCGCCGTTGCGGCGGTCGCCCGGCCGAACGCCGGTGCTGGCCGCTCGACGCCACCAGCCGGCCTTCCGGTCGGCTGCGCAACGGCTGGCTTCACGCCGGGAACCTACCCCGCGAGGCTCCGCCGCCGGACCCGGGGCGGCGATCCGTCCCGAGTTCGTAAGGACCCCGACCGTGCCACGTCACAACGGTGCAGGACACTCGCGGCGACCATGGACCCGAGCCGCGTCACCGTCATCCTGCCCGCCCTCGACGAGGCCGAGGCCCTCCCGGTGGTGCTCGCCTCCTTCCAGCCGGGGCTCGACCTGGTGGTGGTCGACAACGGCTCCACCGACGCCACCGCCGAGGTCGCCGCCGCCGCCGGGGCACGGGTGGTGCGCGAGCCGCGGCGCGGCTTCGGCGCCGCCTGCTGGGCCGGCGTGGTCGCCTCCCCCCACGCCGACGTGGTCGCGTTCGCCGACGCCGACGGCTCGTTCGACGGCGCCGACCTGGAGCGGGTCGCCGGTCCGGTGCTGCGCGGCGACGCCGACCTGGTGGTCGGCTCCCGCGTCGGCGGGGTGCGCGAGCCCGGCGCCATGTCCACCCTCGCGCTGCTGGAGAACCGGCTGCTCGGGCTCGCCTGCCGGGTGCTGTTCGGGGTGGCCCTCACCGACCTCGGGCCGTTCCGCGCCATCCGCCGCGACCGCCTGGTCGCGCTCGGCATGCGCGACCGTGGCCAGGGCTGGCCGCTGGAGATGATCGGCCGGGCGGGGCGGGCCGGCATGCGGGTTGTCGAGGTGCCGGTGCGCTACCGGCGCCGCGCCGGCGGGCGCAGCAAGGTCTCCGGGTCGCTGCGCGGCACCCTCGGCGCCGTCCTGGCGATGACCGTGGTGGCCTGGCGGCTCACCGCCGAGCGCCGCGGCCGCGGAGGATGACCGCGGGCGACGGCCACCACCGCGCCGGGCGGCCCGCCCGTGGCGCCGGCCGCGCGCTCGCCGTGATCGCCAAGGAGCCGGTCGCCGGCCAGGCCAAGACGCGCCTGGCCGCCGCGCTGGGACCGCGGGCCGCCGCCCGCCTCGCCGCCGCCATGCTGCGCGACACCGTACGCGCCGTCGCCCGCGTCGACGCCGATCCCTGGCTGTGCTTCACCCCCACCGAGGCGCGCGAGCGCATGGCCGCGCTCGCCCCCGGCTTCGGCCTGCTGCCGCAGCGCGGCGGCGGCCTCGGGGAGCGGCTCGCCGCCTGCCTCGAGGAGCTGGTCGAGCGGGGCGCCGGCAGGGTCGCGATCGTCGCCGCCGACACCCCCCACCTGCCGCTCACCGCCTACGAGGCAGGCTTGGCCCTGCTCGACGAGGCCGACGTGACGCTGGGCCCGGCGCTCGACGGCGGCTACTACCTGATCGGGGCCCGGCGGCCGGCGCCCGAGCTGTTCGCCGGGGTGCCGATGGGCACCGACGCGGTGCTGGCGGCCACCCTGGAGCGGGCGCGACACGCCGGCCTGCGGGTCCGCCTCCTGCCACCAGCGCGCGACCTGGACCGGGTCGAGGACCTCACCGCCGCCCTCGGCGCCGGCGAGCTGGACGGCTGCCCGCACACCCGCGCCGAAGCTGCCGGAGTTCTGCCTGCGTTCTGCCTCGACGGCCACTGACGCGTGCCCTGAGGATGCGGTGCGATGCCCACACCGGCCGCCGTGCTGGACGGCCCCGAGTGGTGGCCGAACGTCTGGCTGGCACCGCACCTGGTGGGACACGTCCCGATCGGCGCGACGACACGGCTGGTCTGGCTCGCCGACTCGATCCAGCTGCGGCTGCCACACATCCTCGCGCCGCTGAGCGTCGGGGACCTTCTGTTGTTCGCCGGCGTGATCGCGCTCGTCGCCAGCGCGATGCGGCGCGACGTTGCCGTCGAGGGGGCCGAGTCGGGTAGCTCTTGACCGCCGGCGAGCTGGGTTGTTGTCAGGATGGCTCGGCGCCGCGCAGCTCCCAGCCCTCCTCGACCAGGTTGAGGTAACCGTGGGTACGCGGGTGGCGGGCGGCGGCCTCGCGGTCGAGGCGCACGCCGAGGCCGGGGGCGGTCGGCAGGGGGAAGCAGCCGTCGGACGGGTCGACCCGCGGGGCGCCGTCGACCACCTCGGCGATCCAGGGGTCGGCGAAGTCGTTGAAGTGCTCGAGGACCTTGTAGGCGCCGGTGGCGACGGCGAAGTGGACGTTGGCGGCGGTGCCGACCGGGCCGCACACGTTGTGGGGCGCCAGCAGCAGGTCGTAGGCGTCCGCCCAGGCGGCCAGCTTGCGCAGTCCGGTGAAGCCGCCGAAGTGGGTCAGGTCGGCCTGCACCACGTCGACCAGGCCCTGCTCGAACAGCTCGCGGAACTCCGGCAGCACGTGGACGCGCTCGCCGGTGGCGATCGGCAGCCAGGTGGCGGCGCGGACGCGCCGCAGCCCGGCCGGGTTGTAGGGGGGCACCGGCTCCTCGATCCACTCGGGCTGGTAGGGCTCGAGCGCCCGCGCCGCCCTGACCGCGGCGGCCGGCGTGAAGCGGCCGTGCATCTCCACCATGATGGCGACGTCGGGGCCGACCTTGTCGCGGATCGCGGCGACGAGCTCGGTCGCGAGGCCGAGCTGGCGCGGGTCGATCTCGGCGGCGGCGGCGCCGAACGGGTCGACCTTCAACCCCCGGTAGCCGCGCTCGACCACCTTGCCGGCCAGCCCGGCGAACGCGCCCGGGTCGCGCCGGCCCTGGTACCAGCCGTTGGCGTAGGCGGGGACGCGGTCACGGAAGCGACCGCCGAGCAGCCGCCACACCGGTTCGCCGAGCGCCTGGCCCATCAGGTCGTGGCAGGCGACGTCGAAGGCGGCCAGCGCCGTCTGGGTGACCTCGCCGGCGCGGCCGTACTCCGCCCAGTGGAAGCGCCAGGCCAGCCGCTCGACGTCGAACGGGTCCATGCCGACCACGTGGCGGCCGGCCATCTCCTCGATGCAGGCGAGCAGGGTGTCGGTCTTGGAGACCATGCGGGCCTCGCCGACGCCCCTGAGCCCCTGGTCGGTGACGAGCTCCACGAAGGTCAGCTCGCGCCAGGGCGCGCCGACCACCACCGTCTCCACGTCGACGATCTTCACCGCTCCTCCTCGCCGTAGGCGGCCTCGAACGAGGCGACCAAGGCCGCGCCCGCTACGCCGTCTCCTCCGCGCCGAGCCCTCCGCCCCCCGGCTCCGGCGCCAGGCTGCCGAGCGACAGCGCGGCGCGCAGGTCGCGGGCGGTCTGCTCCAGGTGGGCGCGCATCGCGGCCGCGGCGCCCTTGGGGTCGCGGGCCTTGACCCGGTCGAGGATCGTCGCGTGCTGCTCGATCACGTCCTCGACCGTGCCGCCACGGGCGATGTGGCCCTGCAGGCTGCGCAGCCGGCTGGCGCGCAGCGGCTCCTCCATCGCCTCGATCAGGAAGCTGAGCAGCTGGTTGCCCGCGCCGACGGCGAGGCTCGCGTGGAAGCCGACGTCGGTCTCGTGGAACGCCACCGGGTCGTGCGCGCCGGCCTCGCGCATGGCCGCGAGCGCCAGCTCCATGGCGGCGATGTTCGCCCGGCTCGCCTGCGCCGCGGCCAGGGAGGCGATGTGCACCTCCAGGGCACGGCGGACCTCCAGCAGGTCCATCAGCCGGCGCGGGTCGCGCCGCACCGACGCGGTGAAGAAGCCGCCGATCGGCCCGGCGTTGGGCTGGGCCACCACGGCGCGGCGGCCGTGGCGCGTCTCGACCAGGCCGCGCGCCTGCAGCGACCTGACCGCCTCCCGGACGGTCAGGCGGCTGACGCCGAACCGCTCCGCCAGGTCCGGCTCGGAGGGAAGCTCGGCGCCCGGTTCCAGCTCCGCGAGCACGAGGTCCTCCAGCCGCTGGACGACGAGGTCGGTGACCCTCGCGGTGGTGTCGGACGCGACCCCCCGGCCGGCGCCCTTGGAAGGGCTCTGCACGGGGCCAAGCATGCACGACGCCGACAAGCCGCGCAATAACTCATCAGATGATTGTCGCTCCGTTCGGGGGTAATGTCCCAAATAAGTTAGACTGTTTCGAGTGATTTGCTATGAAGCAAACGAATTCATGTCTTGGCAACACATCTGATACCTGTCAGGCTCCGCGTGTGACCTGATGGTGCCGTACGCCACTATCCTGATCCCGTTGTACGTGCTGCTGGACCGGCTCGGGCTGCAGGACTCCCTGCTCGGGCTGGCCCTGGTGTTCATCATGTTCCAGCTGCCGTTCGCGCTGTTCATGATGCGCAATTCGTTCGAGGCGGTGCCGCGCGAGCTGGAGGAGGCCGCACTGGTGGACGGCTGCTCGACCTTCACGGCGCCGCGGCGGGTACTGCTCCGCGCGGTCCGGCCCGGGCTCGTCACCGTGGCCCTGTTCGCGTTCCTGGCCTCGTGGAACGACTTCTTCGCGCCGCTGATCCTGATCAGCGGCGCGTCGAAGTTCACCCTGCCGGTGGCGGTCTACAGCATGCAGCAGCGCACCTTCGGCGCGATCGACTACGGCGCGCTCGAGGCCGGCGTGGTGGTGATGGCGCTGCCGTGCCTGCTGGCGTTCCTGCTCTTGCGGCGCCACTACGTGCGCGGCTTCATGACGGGGGCGCTCCGTGGCTGAGCGCGGCGGCGGCGCCTGGGGCCGGCCGGTGGTGCCCAGCGCGGGCCGGCTCCGCCCGCTCGGCCTCGGCGAGGTCCGCCTGGAGCCCGGCTTCTGGGGTGACCGCGAGCGGCTCGCCGGCGAGGTCATCGTCAACCACTGCCGCGACTGGATGACGCGCCTGGGCTGGATCGGCAACTTCCGCGCGGCGGCTTCGGGCGGCGCGTCGGCCGGGCGGGAGTTCGCCGACTCCGAGGCCTACAAGCTGCTGGAGGCGTTCGCCTGGGAGGCCGGCAACACGGGCCGCGACGAGGCAGAGCGCGCGGTCGCGGAGCTCACCGAGGAGGTCGCCGCGGCCCAGGAGCCGGACGGCTACCTCAACACCCGCTTCGGCTGGCGCGGGCCCGAGGCGCGCTACCGCGACCTGGAGTGGGGGCACGAGCTGTACTGCTACGGGCACCTGATCCAGGCGGCCGTGGCGCGGCTGCGCACCGCCGGCGAGGACCCGCTGGTCGCCGTGGCGCGGCGTGCCGCCGACCACGTCTGCAAGGAGTTCGGCCCGGCCGGCCGTGACGCGATCTGCGGCCATCCCGAGATCGAGCCGGCCCTCGCCGAGCTGTACCGCGCCACCGGGGACGACCGCTACCTGGAGCAGGCGCGGCTGTTCGTCGAGCGGCGCGGCCACGGCCTGCTCCGCGCCGGCTCGCTCGGCCCCGCCTACAACCAGGACGACCTGCCGGTGCGTCAGGCCAGGGTGCTGCGCGGCCACGCCGTCCGCGCCCTCTACCTGGCCTGCGGCGCGGTCGACGTGGCCGTCGAGACCGGCGACGACGAGCTGCTCGAGGCCGTCGCCGAGCAGTGGCGCAACACCGTGGCGGCGCGCACGTACATCACCGGCGGGATGGGCTCGCGCCACAGCGGCGAGTCCTTCGGCGAGGATTTCGAGCTGCCGCCCGACCGCGCCTACGCCGAGACCTGCGCCGGGGTCGCCTCGGTCATGCTGTCCTGGCGGCTGCTGCTGGCCACCGGCGAGGCGCGCTACGCCGACGCGATCGAGCGGACGCTCTACAACGTGGTGGCGGCCTCGCCGGCGCTGGACGGGCACTCCTTCTTCTACTCCAACCCGTTGCAGCAGCGCTTCCCCGCCACGGTGTTGGCCGATGACGCCGAGAACCCGAACCCCGCCCGGGGCCTGCGCTCGCGCTGGTTCGCGGTCTCGTGCTGCCCGAACAACGTCGCCCGCACCCTCACCAGCCTGGCCGCCTACGTCGCCAGCGCGGACGACCACGGCGTCCAGCTGCACCAGCTGACCGCCTGCAGCGTGCGCGCGACCCTGCCGGACGGCCGCCCGGTAGGGCTGCGGGTGGCCACGGACTACCCCTGGACCGGCGCGGTGACCGTGCGCGTGGAGGAGTCCGGCGGCGGGCCATGGCGCGTCGCCCTGCGGGTGCCGTCGTGGGCGGAGGGCGCCGTGCTGGTCCACGACGGGCAGCGCCGGCCGGTCGGCCCGGCCGGCCTGTCGGTTGGCGGCGCCGCGCGCCAGGCGGGGTACGTCGTGGTGGAGGCGCCCTGGCGCCCCGGCGACGAGGTCCGCCTCGAGCTGCCGATGCGTCCCCGCTGGACCCGGCCGGACCCGAGGATCGACGCGGTCCGCGGCTGCGTCGCCGCCGAGCGGGGGCCGCTGGTCTACTGCGCCGAGTCGGTGCGCCAGGACCCGTCGCTGCGGCTCGACGCGCTCGCCGTGGACACCTCCGCGCCCCCCGCCGACAAGGGCCGCGACGAGGGGCTCGGCGGAGCGGTCTGGCTGCGCAGCTCCGCCCGGCCCCTGCGCCTCCCCGAGTCCGGTTGGCCGTACGCCCCCGACCAGGACGGCGTCGCCCCCGAGGCCGCCCCCCTCGCCCTGATCCCCTACCACATGTGGGCCAACCGCGGCCCCAGCACGATGCGCGTCTGGCTCCCCGAGCTGCCGTGGCACGCGCCCCCGAGGTGAGCCGAAGAGGTGCCCGTTCGTCCATTGACCGGCTCGCTCTGGTGGAAGATGCTGCCCGTTCAGGGTGGAGTCGAGTGCGGGGGGTGGCTGATGGCCTGGCAGCTTCAGGGCACGTACTTCGAGAACTGCTCCTGCGACATGGTGTGCCCGTGTACCACCTCAGGGCTGAGCATGCCGGCGGACTACGAGCGCTGCCGGGTGGTGCTGGTCTTCCACGTCGACTCGGGGACGGTCGAGGAGGTCGACGTGAGCGGCCTGACGGTTGGCGTGGTGGCCGACACCCCGCAGCTGATGGCCGACGGCAACTGGCGGGTCGGGGTGTTCATGGACGCCGCCGCGTCGCCGCAGCAGGCCGAGAAGCTCGGGGCGGTCTTCGCCGGCCAGCTCGGCGGCCCGATGGCGATGCTCGCCCCGCTGATCGGCGAGATGCTGGGGATCGAGACCGCCCCGATCGAGTACACCGACGCCGGCAGGCGCCACTACGTCAAGATCGGCGACGCGGTCGAGATCGAGGTCGAGGACTTCGTCCCGCCGCTCAACCCGGAGGGTGAGGTGGAGAAGCTCACCGGCATGTTCCACCCGGCGAACTCGACCTTGACGATCGCCCGCGCCACCGCGTCCCGGGTCGACGCCTTCGGGCTGCAGTTCGACAACACCGGCAAGAACGGCCACTCGGCCCCGTTCTCCTGGGCGGCGTGACCACCACCGCCCCGTCCCTGCGGCGCCTGACGCCGCAGGCGGCGCTCCTGCTGTTGCTCGCGGCCGTGGCCTGGCTGTTCACCGTCGGGCGCGCCCGCGAGATGGCCGGCATGAGCGGCACCATGGGCCTCGGCCTCGCCGCCTTCGTGGGCATGTGGGGGCTGATGATGGCGGCGATGATGCTGCCGTCGGTCACCCCGGTGGCCTCCATGTACCAGCGCTCGATTCGCACCCACCGCATGCTCCGGCTCGCCGGGTTCACCTCCGGATACCTGCTCGCCTGGGCCGCCGCCGGCATCCCGGCCTTCCTGCTGACCGCGCTGGTGGTCCGCCTGGTCGACGGCCACGCTGGGCGGGCGACGGTGGCGGCGGTGGTGGTCTTCGCCGCCTGTGGCGCCTACCAGCTCACCCCGCTCAAGGCCCGCTGCCTCAAGCACTGCCGCTCGCCGCTGTCGCTGCTGCTGCACTACGGGTCGTACCGCGGCTCGCTGCGTGACGTGCGCGCCGGCGTCCACCACGCGGCGTACTGCCTCGGCTGCTGCTGGGCGCTGATGGCGCTGTTCGTGGTCGTCGGCGTGATGAACCTGGCCGCCATGGTGGTGCTGGCGGCGGTGGTGCTGGTCGAGAAGCTGTGGGTGCACGGCGAGGTGGTCGTGCGGGTGGCCGCCGTCGCCGCCCTGGTGCTGGCCGTCGCGGTCGTCTGGGTGCCGGCGCTGGCGCCGGGGCTCGACACCGCCAGCGGCATGAGCGGCATGGCGGGCCCCTGAGGCGACGGCCCCACAGCCCTTCGCCGTACGGCTGGTTCTATCCGGCTGGTCGCGCTCCGCCGGGGGGCCCGCCCACGGTCGCCGCGTTCGGCTCGCCGGCGAGGAGGCGCGCGGTGAGGGTCCGCCTGGCCTCTGCGTAGCGGCCGCCGCGGACCAGGAGCACCAGCTCGTCGAGGTCGAGGGCGTCCTGCCAGCGCCTGGCGCGCTCCTGGAGGTCGGGGAGGTGGTCGAGGGTGTCGGCCCGGACCTCCGCGAGCAGGTCGAGCACGACCGCCCACTCGTCGCCGAAGCGCGCCTCGAGCTCCTCACGGAGGCGCCGGGCGAGCGCGGGCGAGCGGCCGCCGGTGGAGATGGCGATCAGCAGGTCGCCGCGGCGGACCAGGGCCGGCGCCGCGAAGTCGCAGTGCTCGACGTCGTCCATCACGTTCACCAGCACGCCGCGGCCGCGGGCCTCGCGGCAGATCGCCGCGCGGGTGCCGGGGTCGCCGCTCGCCGCCACGCAGACCGTGGCGCCGTCCAGGTCGCCCGGGCGCCAGGGGCGCCGGGCGACGGTGACGCGCGGGTCCGACTCCAGCGCCGCGAGCGTGGCCGTAGGACCGTCCGCCACCACCGCCACCCGCGCGCCCGCGGCCAGCAGGCCCTCGACCTTGCCCTGGGCGACCGCATCCGCGCCGATCACCACGGCCCGGTGGCCGGCGAGGTCGAGGCTCACCGGGTAGCCGAACCGCGGCCGCTCGCTCATGCCGGCGCCTCCTGATCGACCGGGGGGCTACCGCTCGGCCTTGCGTGGCCGCCGGTTGCCTGGGTTCCGGCCTCGCCCTCGAGCCCCCCGGGCCCCCGGTCGCCGCGACGGCGCTGGACGCGGCCGAGCAGGCCGCCGGCGCACTGCTCCCAGGTGCGCTCGCCCATCACCCAGAGCCACAGCTCCCTGCGGTAGTCCGCCGCGATCTGGCGCAGCCGCTCGCGCCCCATGCCCCACCGCTCCAGCTCCCTGCCCCACGGCTCCCAGAGCTGGTCGAGGATCCACTCCCCCTCACCGAGCAGCGCGATCGCGCCGGCCGGGTCCTGCTCGGCCAGGGCGCGCGTGCGGGCGCGCAGCTCGGCGGGCTCCGGCGGCACCGCCAGCTCGGGACCGGGAGGGGCCATGGCGAGGCTCACCGGCCTCGCGACACCGGGGCGCGGTCGCCGCCCGCGTAGGCGTCGACGTGCTCGGCGAAGTCGACGAACAGCGGCGCGTCGGGGTCGTAGGGCCGCTCCAGGTGCTCGAAGGCGACCTTCTTGTCGAGGGCGTCGAGCTTCTCCAGCGCCTGCGGCCGCTCCAGCTCGCGCAGCTCCAGCCGGTCACCGGCACGGTCGATCGCGTGCTTGCCGGCGGCGCTGCGCACCAGCACGCTGGACCAGCCGTCGGCGCTGCCGACGCTGCCGACCGAGAGGTCGGCCGCGTTGCCGAGGAAGTCGGTGCACTCGTCGCAGCCCTTCAGCGCGGCGCCGTGGAAGTCCCGGATCGGCTCCTCGATCAGCGTCTCGCGCTGATGGTCCTGGACGATCAGCTTGCCCCTGACCACGTCGACGCGGCCGATCTCCTCCAGGGGGATGCCGCGCTTGCGCTGGATCTCGCCGACCATCAGCTTCTCGTAGTTGAAGCTCTTGGTGCACAGCAGGGCGATCGTCAGCACCACCGCGTCCGGCCGGGCCGAGCCCCAGTTCCAGGGGCGTGCCTGCATCGCCCTGAGCCCTTCGACCTCGCACGGCGTGCCGACCAGCGCGATGCGCGGGTCGGGTGGCAGGTCGAGCTTGCCGAGGTCGAGGTGGCCGAGGGCCATGGTCTGGTTGTAGAAGCTGCCGGCGCACTCGACCACCTCGGCGGGCGTGCGGGCCAGGAACGCCTCGCCCTTCCAGGGCTCGCTGGCGCTCTCGCGCGCCAGCAGCGCGCCGTCGAGCTCGCCGGCCTCGAGCAGCGCGACCAGGACGGCGCTTACCACGCCGCCGTCCTGCGCGCCGGCCACGTCCGGGCGGGCGCGTGCGCTGTAGCGCTCGCGCACCGCCTGGCCGTTCCCGTTCGAGCCGGTGAGCTTCCAGGTGGCCTCGTGGCGCAGGCCGCCGCGGGGGCAGTAGTCCCAGCACAGCGAGCAGCCGGTGCACATCTTGACCAGGGCGGGCAGGCCGTCGTCGCCGATGCCGATCGAGTCGCTCGGGCACACCGCCACGCAGGTGCCGCACTGGATGCAACGGTCGGCGGCGATGACCGCCTCGTCGAGCTCCCAGAACCAGACCTTGCCGGGCGCTTCGTCGATGTCGTTCATCTGGTCGCGGATCTCGAACCCGGACATCAGGCGTCCTTCCGATTCGTCGACCGGGGGGCTACCGCGTGGCTCCTCGAGCCCCCCGGACCCCCCTTGCCCGCGGCCAGGGTGGCGCGGAGGTCGGCGTTGGGGACCCGGCGGCACCACTGGTGGAACAGCTCGCCGTCGCGGCGCTCCGCGCGCCACCGCTCGACGAGCGCGAGCAGCCCGGCCGGCGTCTCCTCGGCGGGCTTGGCGCCCTCGACCCAGTCGATGAAGGCGGCCTCGCGGCCGAGGCTGCCGCCGAGCCCGACGTCGACCGCCTCCACCACGGCGTCGTCGGTGTGGGCGACCTCGCCGCGCAGGCCGATGTCGGCGATCTGCGGCTGGGCGCACGAGGCCGAGCAGCCGGAGAGGTGCATGCGGATGACCTCGTCGCCGTGGTGGCCGTCGCCGTTGCCGTCGCCGTTCGCGACCACGTTGCCGTCCAGCCAGCGCGCCCACTGGGTCGCCCTGACCTTGGTCTCGACGATCGCGAAGCGGCAGAACTCGCTGCCGGTGCAGGCGACCACCCCGCGCTCGAACGGGCCGGGGCTGGGCGAGTGCTCGGCGAGCAGCGGTTCGGCCAGCAGGTCGTCGAGCCGCTCGTTCGGCACGCCGACCAGGATCAGGTTCTGGTCGGTGGCCAGCCGCAGCTCGCCCGTGCCGTAGGCGCGCGCGAGCCGGGCGGCCTCCACCAGGTTCTCGCCCTGCATGCGTCCGACGGTGACGCTCAGCCCGACGTAGCTGCGCCCCTCCTGCCTCTGCGGGTGCACGCCGACGTGGTCGCCGCGGTAGCGGCGGGTCAACGGCTCGCCGGCCGGGGTCAGCGGGAAGGCGGCACGCTCCTCGAGCTCCGCGCGGAAGCGCTCCGGGCCGAGCTCCTGGACCAGGTAGCGCAAGCGGCAGGTCCAGCGGTTCTCGCGGTCGCCGAGCTCACCGAACACCTGGGCGATCGCGCGGGTGAGCTCGACCGCCTGCTCGGGGTGGACGAACACGTCGACGTCGGAGCCCATCCGGGGACCGTCGGAGAGCCCGCCGCCGACCAGTACGTTGAAGCCGACGGTGCCGTCCTCCAGGCGCGCCGGCCACAGCCCGACGTCGTTGATCTCGGCCTGGGCGCAGTCCTCCAGGCAGCCGGTCACGCTCATCTTGAACTTGCGCGGCAGGTTGGCGTACTCGCGGTTGCCGGTGAAGAAGCCCGAGATCGCCCGCGCCACCGGGTAGGCCTCGACCACCTCGCCGGCGTCGAGCCCGGAGACCGGGCAGCACAGCACGTTGCGCGCCGAGTCGCCGCAGGCCTGGACGGTGGTGACCCCGACCTCCTCGAGGCGGCGCCAGATCTCCGGGACGGCGCCGATCTTGATCCAGTGGAGCTGGACGTCCTGCCTGGTGGTGAGGTCGAGGAACCCCTGGCCGAAGAGCGGGTTGGGAGTGGGACCGATGGCGTGCTCGGCGGCCAGCTCGCCGATGGTGCGTGCCTGGTCGGCGTCGAGGCGCCCGCCGGGGACCTTGATCCGCAGCATGAAGGCGTCCCCGCCCTGGCGCTGCGGGTACAGCCCCACCCACTTGAGCCGTTCCTGCTCCCCGGGCACGGCGGCGATGGCCTCGGGCCCCTCTCCGGCGTACCGGTCGACGATCGCCTGGCGCACGTCGAGCGGGTGGCGTTCGAGCTTCCACCGCTCGACCTGGTTCAGGTTCTGCTGCTCGCGCAGGAAGCGCATGGGCGGCCGATCTCCTTTCGCTCAGGTCGCCAACCGCACGCTCGGGTCACTCCGGCGTGCGGCGAGGTCGGCGCCGAGCGTTTCCAGCGCGTCGTCGAAGCGCTCGGAGGGGGTGGCGTGGTGCAGGCCGCACTCGCGGTCGGCGCCCGCCTCCCACCACCAGCGCCCCGCCCGCTCGTCCTCGCCCGGCCGCACCGCCCGGGTGCAGGGCGCGCAGCCGATGCTGGCGTAGCCCTCGGCGTAGAGGGGATGGACGGGCAGGCGGTGCGCGTCGACGTACGCCCACACCTGGTCCCTGGTCCAGTCGGCCAGCGGGTTCACCTTCACCGCCTGGTGGGCGGGGTCGTCCTCGACCTTGGCGGTGGCGGCCCGCGACGGCCCCTGGTCGCGCCGCAGCCCCGAGACCCAGGCGTCGGCGTCGCGCAGCGCCCGCGTCAGCGGCTCGACCTTGCGCACGTGGCAGCAGAGCCGCCGCAGGGAGACGTCGCGCTTGAACAGGTTCGGCCCGTTGCGGAGGACCATCGCCTCGACCGCCGCGGCGTCGGGCGCGACGACCTCCACGTCGACGCCGAGGCGCACCCGCACCTGCTCGATGAAGTCGTGGGTCTCCTGGGGCAGGCGACCGGTGTCGATGGTGACCACCCGGACGCCCGGGTCGATCCGGCGGGCGAGGTCGAGGATGACCATGCCCTCGGCCTGGAAGGCGGTGACCACCGCCAGGCGGGAGCCGAAGGTCTCGATCGCCCAGGCGAGCACCTCCTCGGCCGGGAGCGGCTCGAACCTCGCGGCCACCGCCTCGACGTCCGGCAGGGCGCAGGTGGTCATGGCGCAGCACCCTTTCTCCGGGGGGCTACCGCTGCGCTGCTCGAGCGCCCCGGACCCCCCGTTCTCAGGGGTGCCGTGGTGGTCGGTGGGATGCCGCTGCGGGGAATGGTGGAGCCTGCGCGCACGCCGGCTGCCTCCTTGGGTCGAGCTACCGAGGACGCCGGAGCCCGGCGGTCAAGGAGGACGCGGGGAAGCTGGGAGACGCTATCGCCCGCGAGACGACCGCCGGGCGCCCGGACACGCGCAGGTGACGACTCGCTGGTAGTCGAGCGCGCGGTTGCGGGTCAGCCAGACGACGGTCATGTGCCCAAGGTGCCGTAACCCACCCGTCACGTCAACCAACCGGCGCCACCTGAGGGGTGACGCCGGCGGATGGAGGACCCGAGCGGGACGAACGGGTCGGCAAGACGGTGAGGGGGGCTGCAGGGTGGGTGGCAGCCCCCCTCACACGGGTGTGGATGGCGGTCAGACCGCTTCGCCCAGGCGACGGTGCCGCCTGCTGAGCCAGGTCACGGCCGCCACCAGCGCGACCAGCACGATCGAGGCCAGCGCCAGCACGATGACGCGGCTCGCCGCGGTCGAGGTGGTGTCGGCGGGGACGGGCGTGGCGCCGGCCGGCGCGTCCGACCGGGCGCAGTCGACCTGCGCGCCGTGCCCGGAGTTGCAGGTCGGTCCCGCCTGGTGGCCGCTTTGCGGCACCGTCGCCCGCGCCGAGGCGCCGAGCTGTGGACCGTCGACCAGCGGCGAGGCCGCCGCGGCCGCCGTGGTGGCGAGCATGCCCAGCACGGCCAGCGTGGTGGCGGTGACGAGGACTCGCGCGATTGCCTTCATGTTTTGCCTCCCGGCGGTGTCGCCGCGCTGCTCGCGGCGTTCGCTGGGAGGACGGTCGCACCCTCGACCGGGTACTCGGATCTGGCGGACGCCCGATCTTCGCCGCCGGCGCGCGGCCTAATTCAAACGGTCGGTGGCCCTACGCCGCTTCGTGCGCTGGCTTCCCCCGTCGCTCCGTCGTCGCCAGGGGCTCCTCCGTCGCACCTGAAGTCCAGCCAGCGCGCGGCTCCGGCCCACCTCCCTAGACCCCAGCCGGCCGTGGCGGTGCTCCACCTCCCTGCGTCCAGTCGCCGCTCGCAGGCGCCGTGAGCAGCGACGACGCCGTTCGCGGTGGGCCGGCCCGGACGGCACCGCCGGCGCCTCTAGGGTGGCGCGGCGCCGCCGGCTAGGGAGGCTGCCCGATGCGGCCGCGCCGCGGGGCTGCCATCGTCTGGTCAGGCAGCGCGGCAGGCGAGGAGGTGGGCGTGCAGGCGACCGGCAAGGAGGTTCCGCCGCCGGGAACGCGGGACGATAATCCGCCAATGGGTCGTATCTCCAGCCCTTGGTTCGTCGGCCGCGGCAAGGAGCTCGCGTGGTTGGACGGCGCGCTGGCAAGCGGGGGGCCGCGCACCCTCCTGCTCGGCGGGGAGGCGGGCATCGGCAAGACGCGCCTGCTGGCCGAGTTCGGCGTCCGGGCGCAGGCGGCGGGCGCGCGCACCCTCTCCGGCGCCTGCCTGCACGTCGGCGAGGGCACCCTGCCCTACGCGCCGGTCTCGCAGGCGTTGCGCCAGCTCGGGCGCCAGCTCGGCGCGGCCGCCCTCGACGAGCTGGCGGGCACCTTCCGGCCCGAGTTCGCCCGGCTGGTCCCGGACCTCGGCGGGCCCGACCCGGCCACGGCGACAAACGGCGAGCTGGCCCGGGCGCGGCTGTTCGAGGGCCTGCTGCGCCTGCTCGAACGGCTCGCGGCCGAGCAGCCGCTGGTGGTGGCCGTGGAGGACGTGCACTGGGCCGACCAGTCCACCCTCGACCTGCTCTCGTTCGTCGTGCCGAACCTCGCCGACGCCGCGGTCGTGCTGGTGGTCACCTACCGCAGCGACGAGCTGCACCGGCGCCACCCGTTGCGGCCCGTGCTCACCGCCCTGGACAGGCACGCGACCGTCGAGCGGGTGGAGCTGCGCGCGCTCGACCGCCCGGAGCTCGGCGCCCTGCTCACCGGGATCCTCGGGGCCCCGCCGGAGGCGCGGCTGCTCGACAGCGTCCTCGCCCGCTCGGACGGCAACCCGTTCTTCGCCGAGGAGATGCTCGCGGTCGAGCGGGAGGGAGGGCCCCGGGCGCTGTCGGCCACCGTCCGCGACCTGTTGCAGGCCCGCGTGGACGTGCTGTCGGACGAGGCCCGGCAGGTCCTGCGCATCGCCGCGGTCGCCGGCCGGCGGGTCGGCCACGGGCTGCTGGCCGCCGCCTGGCCGCTCGAGGAGGGCACGCTGCTGCAGGCGGTCCGCGAGGCGGTGGACCACCAGCTGCTGCTCACCAGCCCGGACGACGACGCCTACGTCTTCAGGCACGCGCTGCTGCAGGAGGTGGTGGAGGCCGACACGCTGCCCGGCGAGCGACGGGAGCTCCACGCCGCCCTCGCCCGCAGCCTCGACGCCCACCCCGAGCTGGCGGCGGGCACCCCCGCCGAGACCGCCGCCGAGCTGGCCGTCCACTGGTTCGAGAGCCACGACCTGGCCAGGGCGCTGCCCGCCCTGGTGGCCGCGGGCGGGGCGGCCGAGCAGGGGCTCGCCTTCGCCGAGGCGAAGCGGCACTTCGAGCGCGCCCTCGACCTGTGGGACCAGCTTCCCGAGATCGCCGCCCGCCTGCCGCTCGACCGGGCCGGGCTGTTCGACCGGGCCGCGAAGGCGGCCCACCAGATCGGCGACGACCAGCGCGCGGCGGCGCTGGCGCGCACCGGCCTGGACCACCTCGACGCGGCCGCGGAGCCGGTACGGGCCGCGCTGCTGGCCGAGCGGCTCGGGTCGTACCTGTGGCTGTCGGGCAGCGACGGGTCGCTCGACGCCTACCAGCGGGCGGTCGAGCTGGTCGCCGCGGCACCGCCGTCGGCCGCGCAGGCCCGGGTGCTGGGCGGCCAGGCGCAGGCGCTGATGATCGCCTCGCGCGTGCGCGAGGCGCGGGCCACCGCCGAGGCCGCCCTGGCCGCCGCCAGGGCGGCCGGCGCCCGGCCGGAGGAGGGCAGGGCGCTGCTCGTGCTCGGGGGCGCCCTCGAAGGCGCGGAGGGGCTGGTGCACCTCGACGAGGCGCGCCGGATCGCCGAGGACCTCGGCGACGAAGCGCTGCTCCACGACGTGTTCGCCTTCATGCCCCAGACGCTGGAAGCCGCCGGGCACACCGGCGAAGCGCTCACGATGGTGCTCGAAGGCATCGCGCAGGGGCTGACGGGCTGGCGCGCGCACCGCTCGTTCCTGAGCGCCTATGCCGGCTTCCTCTGCCTCAAGCTGGGCCGCTGGGATGAAGCCGAGCGCCACCTCGCGTGGGCGCTGGCCGCCGCCCACGTGCCGAGCATGCCGGCGCTGCTCGCCCGGGTCTGGCGGGCGCAGCTCGCGACCGAGCGCGGCGAGTTCGACGCGGCGCAGCGGCTGCTGGACGAGGTCGAGCGGAACTTCGCCCACCACCACATCCCGGTGTTCGGCGCCTACTTCGAGGAACGGGCGGCGCTGGCCGTCTGGCAGGGCCGGCCGGACGAGGCCGGCGTCGCTGTGCGCGAAGGCCTCGAATGGCTGGCAGGCGCCGAGGAGGAGGCGCTGGTCCGCGTGCTGCTCTCGCGCGGCCTGCGTGCCGCGGCCGACCGTGCCGAGTTGGCGCGGGCGCGGAGCCGGCAGGAGGAGGCGGACGCCGCCGCGCCGGCCGGCGCCGAGCTTCTGGCCACCCTGCAGCGACTGGCCGCCGCCGGGAGGGAGCCGGAGACCGCCGCCCACGCCGCCCTCGGCGAGGCCGAGGCCGCCCGCCTCGACGGACGATCGGACCCCGAGCGCTGGGCGGCCGTGGTCACCGCCTGGGAGCGGCTCGCCCAGCCGTACCCGGCCGCCTACGCGCGCTGGCGGCTGGCCGAGGCGCTGCTCGCCCGGCGCGGCCAACGGGGCGAGGCCACCACCGCGCTGCGCCAGGCCCACCAGACCGCCGAGCGGCTCGGGGCCGCGCCGCTGCGCCGCGAGGTCGAGGACCTGGCCCGCCGCGCCCGGATCGGGCTGGAGGAGCCGCGACCCGCCGCGGAGGCGGCCGCCCGCCCGGCGGAGCCGTTCGGCCTCACCCCGCGCGAGCGCGAGGTGCTCGTGCTGCTCGCCGAGGGTCGCACCAACCCCCAGATCGCCGGGGTACTGTTCATCAGCGTCAAGACGGTCGGCATCCACGTCTCCAACATCCTCGCCAAGCTCGGCGTGACCAGCAGGGTCGAGGCCGCCGCGGTCGCCCACCGCGGTGGGCTGGTGGACCAGGGCAGCTGATCAGCCGGCCTGGATCGCGGCGGCCAGGAGCCGGACGCCACGGCGGAGCCGGTCGGGGCCGAGGTGGCCGTAGGCGAGCACGAAGCCGGCGGGGCCTGGCGACCTGCGGTAGTCGGCGATGCCGGAGACCAGCAGGCCGCGCCGCGCGGCCTCGGTGACCACCGCGGCCTCGTCGACCGAGGGCATCTCGACGTACAGGTGCATGCCGGCGGCCGCGCCGCCGACCGCCGCCTCGGGCAGGTGCGCGGCCAGCAGCTCGAGCAGCCGGTCGCGGCGCCGCCGGTAGCGGGCGCGGTTGCGGCGGATGTGTCGCTCGTAGCCCCCGGAGGCAAGCAGCTCGGCGAAGGCGGCCTGCTCGATCACCGGCGCCATCAGGTCGATGTGGCGCTTGTGCCCGGCCGCCTCCGCGGCCAGGTGGGGCGGGACGGCGAGCCAGCCGAGGCGCAAGCCTGGCGCCAGCGTCTTGGAGGTACTGCCACCGAGCAGCACGCGACCGGGGGCAAGGCCCTGCAGGGCGGCGACCGGCTGGTGGTCGTAGCGGTACTCGGCGTCGTAGTCGTCCTCGACGACGTAGCCGTCGACCAGCTCCGCCCAGGCGAGCAGGCGCCGCCGCCTGGCGGCACCGAGGACCACGCCGGTGGGGAACTGGTGCGCGGGGGTGGTGAGCACGGCGCGCAGCGGCCGCGCCGGCGGGCACCCGTCACGGCCCGCCCGCGGGAACAGGCGCTCGGCGTCGACCCCGTCGCGGTCGACCGGGACCGCGACGGTGCCGACGCCGTTCGCGTCGAGCTGTGAGGCGGTGTTGAAGCTGCCGGGGTCCTCGACGCCGACGGCGTCGATGCCGAGCCCCCTGAACAGCCTGGCCACGACCGCCAGGCCCTGGGCGAGCCCGTTGACCACCACCAGGTGGTCCGGGTCCACGATCGCGCCCCGCACCCGCCCGAGGTAGTCGGCCAGTGCCTCGCGGAGGCGCGGCAGGCCCCGGCTGTCGCCGTAGCCGAGGGCGGCGTCGGGCAGGGTGGCCAGCGAGCGCCTGACCGCGCGCTCCCACTCGGCCCTGGGGAAGCTGGCCAGGTCGGCGGTGCCCGGGCGGAGGTCGACGGCCGCGGGAACCGCCGCTGCGGCCGCGCGCTTGGCTGGGGCGGTGGGCACGGGCTGGCCCAGGGTGGCGACGCGGGCGGCGGCGCCGCGCCTGGTGTGCAGGTAGCCCTCGGCGGCGAGCTGCTCGTAGGCGAGCACCACCAGGCTGCGCGAGACGCCGAGGTCGGCGGCGAGGGCGCGGGTCGACGGCAGCGCGGCGTCGGCGCGCAGGCGCCCGGAGCGGATCGCGTCGCGGAGCCGGCGCTGCAGCTCCAGCCCCAGCCGGCCGCGCGGGGCGCTGGCGAGGTCGACCAGCAGCTCGCGCGAACTGGTCTGCTCAACGGGCCACACGGTGGTCCTTTCCACCAGACCACTGTGCCGCTACGGTCGCGCCCATGCAAGCAACCGACCGAACGGCGCTGGCGTCGGCGGCGCTCGGCATCACCGCGGTCGGCGCGGGGATCGCCGTGTCGTCGCGGCTCACCGCCTACCCCGTGCTGACCGCGCAGGCGGTCCGCTACGGGCTGGCCGCGCTGGTCCTCGGCGCGGTCGCGCGCCGGCGGCGCCGGCGCGAGCCGCGCGGCACCGTGGCGGACTGGACGCGCATCGTCACCGTCGCCGCCACCGGCATGGCGCTGTTCAACGTCGCGGTGGTCCGCGCGGTCGCCAGCGGCGAGCCCGCGGTGGTCGCCACCGTGGTCGGCTGCGCCCCGGTCGGGTTCGCGCTGGTGGTCCCCGCGCTGGAGCGGCGGCGCCCCAGCGCGCGGGTGCTCGGCGGCGCCTGCCTGGTCGCCGCCGGCGCGGCCGTGGTCGAGGGCTTCGGCAGGGCGGACGCGGCCGCGCTCGCCTGGTCGGCGGTCGCGCTGGCCTGCGAGGTGGGCTTCACCGTGGTCGCCGCGCCGGTGCTGCGCACCATCAGCCCGCTGGGGCTGTCGCTGCGCGCCTGCGCGGTCGCGGCGGTGCTGCTCGCGGCGGCCTCGCCGGCCCTCGACGGGCCCGGCGCGCTGCGCGTGCCCACCGTCGACGAGCTGCTGGCCCTCGGCTACCTCGCGGTGCTGTCGACGGTGGTCGCGTTCCTGCTGTGGTACTCCGCGGTGCGGCGCCTCGGAGCGGAGACCACCGGCCTGCTCTCCGGGCTGATGCCGCTCGCCGCCGCGCTGGTCGGCGCGGCGCTCACCCCGGCCGCGCTGCGCTGGCAGGTCCTCGCCGGGACCTGCCTGGTCGCCGCCGGGCTCGCGCTCGCGGTGGCACGGTCGCGCCTGCCCGCCGCCGAGCCCGCCATCGTGCCCGGGTAGCCAGGGCGTGGCCTACCCGTCGGGGTGGAGCACCGCCTCGACGTGGACGAACCTCGGGTGCTCGCGGCCGTGGGACAGCCGGCGCGCCCAGGTGCTGTGCAGGCGGTCGATCTCCGCCCGGCCGAGCCAGCCGACCCGGCGCACCTCGATCCCCCGCTCCCCCAGGCGCGGCGCCAGCTCCTCGGCGACGTACTCCACGGTCAGCCGGGGCAGGTCGCGCGCCTCGACCGGCACCGGCTCCTCCCACACCTCGGCGTTGAGGACCGCGTCGAGGGCCGCGCCGGGCCGCGCCAGGAAGACCAGCCCGTCGAGCACCTCCGGGTCGGCCAGCAACAGGCCGCGGGCGAGCCTGCCCCACGGGAGCACCACGTGCAGCTCGTCGGCCCGCCCCGCCAGCTCCGCCGGCGGCCGCTCCACCACCCCCCAGACGAACAGGACGTTGGCCAGCCCGCCCCGGCCCGGCTTGCGCAGCGCCCGGTGCGACAGCTCGCGCAGGTTCTCCTTCACCGGGTCGAGCGCGACCACGAACGCCTCCGGGTGGTCCCGGGCGTAGGCGTAGGCGAAGCGGCCGTCGCCCGTGCCCACGTCGACCACCAGCCGCTCGCGGCCATGGGCGAGCTCGTCCAGCGCGGCCTGGTCCAGCTCGGCGACGTCCTTCCCCCTGACGACCAGCATGCTCCCCGCTCGCTCCTGGACGGCCGGGCGATGATAACCGCCGCCAGCGGCCCGCTGGCTCAGGCGGCCGGCGGCGCGGCGGGCAGGTACGGGCGCACGGCCGCAAGGTGGTCGACCACGCGGGCGGCCTGGCTGCGGTCCGGGTCGAGGTCGGGGTTGTAGATGGTCACCGTCCAGCCGGCGCAGCCCGGGAGGGCCAGCGCCGCCGCCTCGGCCTCGGCGAGCTGCTCCCAGGTCAGGCCGCCTGGCTGGGGGTAGTCGACCGCGGCGAGCTGGTCGCTGGCGAGCACGTCGAGGTCGGTGTGGAGCCACCACGCGGGCGCCTCGGCGGCCAGCTCGGCCGCCGCGGCGGATGCCAGCGCCCGTGGGCCGCGTGCCACCACCTCCAGGTCCGAGTACAGCGGCACGGTCCCGCGGAGGGACGCGACCC
>DASUZB010000121.1:0-10452 GCA_036377075.1 Actinomycetes bacterium
TGGCCGACGCCCTGGAGGAGCGCGGCGAGGAGCTGGTGCGGCTGGAGGTCGAGAACACCGGCAAGCCCTTCCAGCTCACCATGGACGAGGAGCTGCCGCCCATGGTGGACCAGATCCGCTTCTTCGCCGGGGCGGCGCGCATGCTCAGCGGGCTGTCCACCGGCGAGTACATGGCCGGGCACACCTCCATGATCCGGCGCGAGCCGGTCGGCGTCTGCGCGCAGGTCACGCCGTGGAACTACCCGGCGATGATGGCGGTGTGGAAGTTCGCCCCGGCGATCGCCGCCGGCAACGCGGTGGTGCTCAAGCCGTCCGACACCACCCCGGTGACCACCGTGTGGCTGGCCGAGCTGGCCGCCGAGTTCCTGCCGCCCGGGGTGCTCAACGTCGTCTGCGGTGACCGCGACACCGGCGCCACCCTGGTCGGCCACAAGATCCCGGCGATGGTCAGCATCACCGGCAGCGTCCGCGCCGGGCGTGAGGTCGCCCGCGCGGCCGCTGACGACCTCAAGCGCGTCCACCTCGAGCTCGGCGGCAAGGCGCCGGTGATCGTGTTCGACGACGCCGACGTGGCCGCCGCCGCCGAGGCGATCGCGGTGGCCGGCTACTTCAACGCCGGCCAGGACTGCACCGCCGCCACCCGCGTGCTCACCGGCGGTGGCGTCCACGACGACTTCCTCTCGGCACTGGTCGACCAGGCCAAGCAGACCAGGACCGGGCCCCCGGACGACGCCGACGCCCTCTACGGCCCGCTCAACAACGCCACCCAGCTCGAGCGCGTGCGCGGCTTCCTGGAGCGCGCACCCGGCCACGCCGAGGTGGTCACTGGCGGCCACTCGATCGGCAGCGGCGGCTTCTTCCACGAGCCCACCGTGGTGACCGGCCTGGAGCAGGGCGACGAGATGATCCAGCAGGAGGTCTTCGGGCCGGTCATCACCGTGCAGCGCTTCGACGACGAGGAGAAGGCGCTGGCCTGGGCGAACGGCGTCGAGTACGGGCTCGCCTCGAGCGTCTGGACGAAGGACCACGGCCGCGCGATGCGCATGGCCAAGGCGCTCGACTTCGGCTGCGTCTGGATCAACACCCACATCCCGCTGGTCGCCGAGATGCCCCACGGCGGCTTCAAGCACTCCGGCTACGGCAAGGACCTGTCCCTCTACGGCTTCGAGGACTACACCCGCATCAAGCACGTGATGTCGAACATCGAACCGTAGCCCGGAGACGCGGCGAGGGCGCCCACTTGGGCGCCCTCGCGACGTTCGCTGCCGGTCAGCTTCGCCCGCAGGGGTTGTTCGGCAGGATCCGGCGGAAGTCGTTGGTGCGGTGGATCGGGGTGAAGCCCGGCCCGGGGTAGTCCAGGAACAGCAGCGGGCCGAACTCGGTGGTCGAGGAGCCTCCGAAGGTGTTGGTGGTCCCGGGGATGTGGGCGCCGCCGAGCTGCCAGAAGCAGCCGACGGAGTGGCTGTCGCGGGTGGTGTAGAACGGGTAGAAGTTGGACCCCGGCGGCGGGTTGACGCAGTTCGCTCCCGTGTTCCGGTCGCAGTTGCCGCCGAAGTCGGCCGCCTCGATGCGGGGCAGGTCGGCCTCGAACGCCACCCGGCGGTAGTTTCGCCCGCCGTTGAACGTCGGGCTGGACAGCAGGATCGACCGTGGGTTGAACAGGAAGTCCCTGACCGGGTTGGTCAGTGAGCCCGGCCAGGTGGTCTGGTAGGAGACGCCGTCGAAGTCGTTGTCGGTGGCGAAGCAGCCGCCGATCTTGATGCGCAGCGACTGCTCCGGGCTGCGGCAGAGGGTGTCGTCGCCGTCCGGCCCGTTCGGGTCGTTCGGGTCACCCGCGCAGGTGCCGTTGGGGTTGACTTGGGCGCAGTACTCGAAGTGGCCGATCTCGTCGGAGACGGCGACGTTGTAGGAGTGCGCCGCCCAGGGGACCCGGGTGTGCTCGCTCGAGCTCGCGTACATCGGGTGGAACGCGTACGGCGACTGGCTACAGGTCGCCGCGGTCGGCTCGAAGTTGACCTGCGCGAAGCCGTTGGCGACGCTGGCGGTCATCGAGCCCGACTGGCCGGTCGAGAGGTCCTTGATGCGGGTGACCAGACCCGCCGGCGAGTCGTGGATGGAGATGTCCAAGCGGTCACCCGCGTTCATGAACAGGTCCCTGCCCGCGTCGGGGGTGAACGCCGCGTTGGTCAGGTCGAGCGGCCCCGGGGGCGCCTGCGGCCGGCCGTTGCGGGTGATGAAGGCGAAGTTGGCCGGCTCGATGCCGACCGTGCTCACGCAGGCGGCGTTGTTGTCGACGCCGTTGTTCATGTCCCGGTTGAGGCTGAAGATCGCCATCGCCGCGCACCACTTGCGCGCGTCGCAGCTGATGCCGTTCTCGAACGAGACCCAGCCCGGCGGGTAGAACTGCAGCTCCAGGAAGGCCGTGCCGGGGTGGCGGCCGATGTAGTCGGGCTTGGTCGGGTCGGCGCCGTCGAAGATGTTGCTGTCGCTGTCCGGCTTGCAGGGGTCGTGGGTGAACTCCGGCGCGGACTGGTTGTCGCACAGGGCCATCCCGAACCACCATGCGATGCGGTCCTGGAAGTTGAACGTACCGCCGCTGCCGTCCTGCTTGGGCTTGATCGGCGGGTCCTTCGGCACGACGAACCGGTAGCGGTTGTTGTTCCCCGCGCCGTTCCTGTCGTCGTAGAACAGCAGCGAGGGCTCGTCGTGCCCGGTATAGCGGCCCTCGTAGCCGATCGCGTCGGCGGTCTCCGCGCACAGCGGGTCGCCCTCGTTGCAGAGGAAGCGGTGCTCCTGCTCGTCCGCCGCCGCCGAGCTCTTCGTGGCCGTCGCACGGTTGGGGGTGCTCGCCTGGGCCGTGGCCGCCGCCGTGGCGACCAGCACGATCCCGGCCAGGACTGAGAACGTCCTTCGCGTCCGTCTCATTCATCCCTCCAGCGCTTCGTCGCTTGCAGCGTGGCCTCGGGGCCACCGCTGCGGCTGCCGGAGGGTCTACGGGGAGAACTGCATGACCGGCTCCCCCTTTCGGAACGCAATTACCCGCCATTGGTCCTTTGCGACCGAACTAGGCAGGAATAGCAGATCCGTCCCTTCCAAGGAAGGTTGCCGGGCCTGAGCGAGACTCGAGATTGGGACTGTTGCGCGCCGCCGTAACGGTCGCCTGACGCTAGGCTTGGCCCGGATCCGGCTCGGTGCCGGGGGGGCGGAAGCGGGCGAAGCCCTTCCAGGCGAGGCCGGCGAGCTCGTCGGCGAGCTCGGAGGCGGAGAGGGGGCGGGACTCGGCGAGCCACCAGGTGGCGGCGCCCTCGGCCATGCCGACCATGGCGGCGGCGAGGGCCCTGGCGCGGGTCTCGGGCAGGCCGGCTTCGGCCACGATGATGGCGGCGATGCGGCCGGCGATCCAGTCGCGGAAGCGGGCCACCCGACCCCTGAAGGCGTTCTCCCGGCCGAGCGACTCGGTGAACAGCACCCGGAAGGCGTCCTCGTGCACGTCGACGAACTCGACGTAGGCGCCGAAGCCCATCCGCAGCCGCTCGGCGTTGTCCCCGGCGAGCTCGATCGCCTGCTCGAAGGCGCGTTCCAGGCGGCCGAGCTCGATCGTCAGCAGGTCGGCGTAGAGGGCGTGCTTGGAAGGGAAGTGCTGGTAGAGCACTGGCTTGGTGACCCCGGCCGCCTCGGCGATGGCCTCCATCGAGGCGCCGGTGTAGCCGTCCTCGGCGAACAGCCGGCAGGCGACCTCCAGGAGCTGGGCACGGCGCTCCGGGGCGGGCAGGCGCACCCCCGCCGGTGTGGCCAAGCGTCCTCCCTTGTCTTCAGCGGGTTGGAAGCGCATGCTACCGGTTAGTATGTTACTGAGCAGTAACTGAGGCAGTACCTCGGAGGTTGCCATGATCGGCTTCGAGCTCACCGAAGACCAGGTCGCCGCCCAGAAATGGGTGCGCGAGTTCGCTGAGAAGGAGATCCGCCCGGTCGCGGCGCACTACGACGAGACCGAGGACTTCCCCTGGCCGGTGCTGTCCAAGGCGGCCGAGATCGGCCTCTACGGCCTCGACTACTACAAGATGATCGCCGAGGACGAGTCCGGGGTGCTGCAGCCGCTGCTGGTCGAGGAGCTGGCCTGGGGCTGCGCCGGGATCGCGCTCGGCATCCTCGGCACCGGCCTGCCGCTGGTCGCGCTGATGTCGTCGGGCACGCCCGACCAGTTCGCCGAGTGGGCGCCGCGCATGTTCGGCTCCGTCGAGAAGCCGGCCGTCGGCGCCTTCGCGGTCACCGAGCCCGGCGCCGGCTCCGACGTCTCCAGCCTGCGCACCCGCGCCACCAAGGACGGCGACGACTGGGTCCTGAACGGCCAGAAGGTGTTCATCACCAACGGCGGCATCGCCGACGTGCACGTGGTCGTCGCCACGGTCGACCCGGCGCTCGGGCACCGCGGCCAGGCCAGCTTCCTGATCCCGCCGGGCACCGAGGGGCTGCGCCAGGGCAAGAAGGAGAGGAAGCTCGGCATCCGCGCCTCCCACACCGCCGAGGTCCTGCTCGAGAACTGCCGCGTGCCCGGCGACTGCCTGCTCGGCGGCGAGGAGCGGCTCAACGCCAAGCTGGAGCGCGCCCGCAACAAGGACCAGACCAAGACCATCTCGGGGGCGCTGAAGACCTTCGAGGCCACCCGCCCGATCATCGGCGCCCAGGCGATCGGCATCGCCAGGGCCGCCTTCGAGTTCGCCCGCGACTACGCCCGCGAGCGCACCCAGTTCGGCAAGCCGATCGCGGCCCAGCAGGCGATCGCCTTCAAGCTGGCCGACATGGCGACCGAGATCGACGCGGCCAGGCTGCTGGTCTGGCGGGCCTCCTGGATGGGCCGCCAGAGCGCGCCCTTCTCCCACGCCGAGGGCTCCATGTCCAAGCTGAAGGCCGGCGAGGTGGCCGTGCGCGTCACCGACGAGGCCATCCAGATCCTCGGCGGCTACGGCTACATCCGCGACTTCCCTGTCGAGAAGTGGCACCGCGATTCGAAAATTTATTCCCTGTTTGAGGGTACGAGTGAAATTCAACGCTTGGTGATTTCCCGTGCGAACGGAGGAATGGCCTAGAGGCGTGCTCCTCGGCCAGCTCCAGCACACGGTATTGGCTGAGCCCGGCTCGCGGTGGCCGGGTAGCCATCGGGCCCGGACGGCGTTGCACCGGTTCCCGGCAGTGGTGCCTTCGTCATGGCTCTACAGGGGGCTTGGGAAAGCCTGTAGACCCGTAAAGGCGCATGACTCGCCACGCTTCGATGAGGAGGTCACTGACTCGAGCGCAGGGCGGCCGTCCTCCACGAACCCAGAGTTCGAGATTCTCGGGACGGTTGTCGTCCCTCTGCCTGTTGCGGTGGTGAACCTCTTCCGAAGGGTGGAGCGCACGCCCGAGTATCTCGGCCATGACTCTCGTGTGCTCAGCGACGTACCCACTCTTGTACCAACCCTTCCGCTGGTTCAGGGGCCGCAATGGCCGGCCATCCATGACCTGCCTGTAGTGGCCCGAGCAGTATCCACGAGAGTAGTGAGAATTACGGCACTCAGGAAAGTCGCAACATCGGCCATGATCCCGTCGTTCGAGTCGAATTCAGGTCTTCAGGCCCTGTCGTAGGATCAGGGCGACCATCGCCTGGTGGGGTTGGGGCGGTCGCCGGGCAAGGCAGCGCTGGGCGAAGGGCAGGATCCGTGGACGGCCGAGCGGCACAGACCAAGGCGCTGCTTGCCTGCGGCGCGGTCGGCGGCCCGCTGTTCGTGGTCGCGTTCCTGGTCGAGGGAGCGACTCGCGCCGGCTACGACCCGCTCCGCTATCCGGTCAGCCTGCTGGCGGTTGGCGACTTCGGCTGGGAGCAGGTCGCCAACTTCATCGTGACGGGTCTGCTGATGCTCGCCTTCGCCGTCGGGTTGCGCCGCGCGCCGGGGCCGGTGGGCGGCTCGGTCTGGGGACCGCTGCTGGTCGGGGCCTACGCGGTCGGGTTGCTCGCCGCGGGGGTGTTCGTCACCGATCCGGTGGCCGCCACCTTCCCGCCTGGGACGCTGCACGGATTCCAGCCGAGCCTGCACGCGACCCTGCACGATGTGGCTACGGTGGTGGTCGTGGTGGCACTCCCGGCGGCCTGCGTGGTGCTCGGCCGCCGGTTCGCCGTGGGCGGTCAGCGCGGCTGGGCGATCTACTCGGCTGCTAGCGGCGTCGTGTTCGCGGTCGGGTTCATGCTTGCCAGCGCGGGGTTCAACCACGTCGGGGGCTTGGCTGACGTTGCGGGGCTGCTGCAGCGCATCGCGATCGTTGTCGGCTGGGGCTGGCTCGCGCTCCTCGCGGTGCGCCTGCTCCGCCGGTGAGCCGGCCTGGTGCGCCATGCCGCCCTTGCCAACGAGGCGCCGTCACCGGCGCTCCCCACGCCAGGCAGGGGCCACCGTAGACCCGGCCATGTGGACCCAGCGACGCCCGAGACCTCGCCCGCTGGCGACGCGAGCACGGCTCACCACAGGGATAGGCCGCAGTGCCGCAGGAATGAGTAGGCCAGGTGCGGTGTGCCTCGGATCCGCTGGATGCCGCGCTGCGCCGCGGTGGTGACCTCCTGAAGGGTGTCGCCGGCCAGGTTGGCCAACTCTATGCCCTTGAGGCTGGACCACAGACCCTCGACCGGGTTCAGCTCGGGCGCGTACCCAGGCAGCCGCTCCACGACCAGCCAGGACCGCTGGCAGCTCAGCCAGGCCCGCATGGCGGTGCTGCGGTGGGCCGGCCAGGCCGTCCCACAGCAGCGTGGCCTTCTCGCCACCGAGGAAGCGGCGCAGCTCCCCAAGGACCTGGATCAGGCTGTCGGTGTCGTAGTTGCCGGGCTGAATGTGCAAGCAGAGCTGGGCAGAGACGCCGAGCCGGCGGGCGACCTCGGCCTGGCGGACGCCGAGGCGAACAGCTCGGCGGCGCGCAGCCGCCGGGCCTGGAGCCGTTCACGTTCCTGGTGTGCCGCAGGGCAGCGGGCAAGGTTGGCATCGCCCTATCCTGCCGGTCGAGTGGTCCAGCTCCAGCCCGCAGCCCAACACGCACAGCCCCTGTCGGCGGCTACCGGTTCCTCCCTCCAAGCCCAGGCCTCGGACCCCGTCCTATGCTGCCCAAGCACAGGGTCAGCACAGCGACAAGGAGAGCCGCTGGTGATCGACCACGTTGGCTTGGGGGTCAGCGACCTGGAGGAAAGCAAGGCGTTCTACCAGCAGGCGCTGTACCCGCTTGGCTACCAGCTGCTGCTGGAGCGCGACGGCACGGCGGGCTTCGGACGCAACGGCAAGCCGGACTTCTTCATCCACGCCAACCGGCCGCTGAGCGGGCCGACCCATATCGCCGTCGCCAGCTCCGATCGGGCCACCGTGCGCGCGTTCCACGCCGCGGGGCTGGCAGCCGGAGGCCGCGACAACGGCCCGCCCGGCCCGCGCCCCCACTACCACCAGGACTACTACGGCGCCTTCATCCTGGATCCAGACGGCAACAACATCGAGGCCGTCTGCCACCGGCCGGAGTAGCGCCGCGCTACCTCCTCGGCATCACACTACGTCAACCCAACACCCAAATCCCTTTTTATAGAGCGACTGCAGGACGGCAATCCGTTGGACGGCGACAGCGTTTTCTGGCGCAGAGTTGGCCGTCTACGAACCAACCGTGGCCGAGGACCTGCGCAGCAGAAGGCCCCGCCGGTCGCGGACCGGCGGGGCCGCTTGCTGGGTGCGCTACGCCCTGGTGCCGGCGGTGGTGCGCGGCTCCGCCTGGGGGCTGAGGACCGCGCCGAGGGGGCGGCGGCGCTCGACCACGCCGAGCAGCCAGGCGTGCAGCAGGAACAGCATGATCGAGCCGCCGAGGAACAGGTAGCTCGGCAGCGCGGGGGCGCCCTGGTCCTGGTAGGCGAAGGCCGACACCGGGGAGAAGGTCGGCGTGCGCAGGCCGGAGCCGGCCGGCGGCGCCTTGGGCGAGATGACCACGGCCGCCAGGGTGGTGCCGTTCTGGGTGGTGTAGAAGACCTTGGTGTCGGTGTTGGTGACGTCGAGCTCCTGGCTGGAGTCCTTGACGCCCTTGTTGCGCTCGGCGATGAACTTGGCGAGGGCGGCCTGCTTGGCGGCGTCCAGGTCGGCCTTGAGCTTCTCGTCCTTCGTCGACAGCTGGCCCTCGCCCGGGGCCGGGACCCAGCCGTTGCCGGCGGCGCCCTGGAAGCTGGCCACCTTGTCGTAGCGGGACGCGGCCGGGTCGGTCTTGCCGAACTGGATGAAGCTCGGCTGCTTGCCGACCGGGCCGGTCAGGGCCGGCGTGCCGGGCAGGCCGAACGACCAGGTCGCCGAGAGCAGGATCAGGAACCCGAACAGGGCGGTCGCGGCGATCAGGTAGCCCTTGAGGGCGCCGAAGTTGGACGCCAGCAGCATCCAGACGGAGCCGGGCAGGAGGAGCAACGCGGTGAGGACGAGCGCGGCGCCTTTCACGGGACCTCAGGCCTCCTCAGCCCTTGCGCGACGACCGCTCGCCTGCCGGCTCCCTCGGCCTTGAAGTCGAGCTGCTGGCGCGGCTTGTTGTCGCTCTGGATCGACAGCAGGTAGTTGACCAGGTTGGTGATCTGCTGGTCGTTCATGGGCCCGCCGTAGCGCACCCCCCAGGTCGGCATCGGCGTCGGCGGCCGCCCCTTCTGGATGGTCTCCCACGCCACCGTGGCGACGTCCTGGCCCTGGTGGCGCTGGTAGATCTCGTGCAGGTTGGGTGCCTGGACGTCGGTCGGCTTGGCGTTCTTCACCCCGGGGGTGACGTAGCGCTTGACCACCCCGCCGGTGGCGTTCATGCCGTGGCAGCGGGAGCAGAACTCGACGAATTCCTGGCGGCCGAGGGTGACCGACTCCTCCTGCTGGTGCTTGCCGGCGGCGCGCATGCGGCCCGGCTCGCGGATGTAGAGGAAGGGCAGCGCCACCGCCAGGAAGATGGTCAGCACGACGCCGGCGAGCTGGTAGTTCTCGAGCAGGCGGCCCTCGAGCGCCTCGTCGGTCGGGCCGGGGCGCCGCGACGGCGGGGTGCCGGGCCCGGCCGCGCGGGCGTGCTCGCGCGCCCGGAACACCATCGCGATCACGATCGCGAGCAGGATCAGGACCGCGGGGAACAGGAACAGCAGGACGGTGGCCCTACTCATGCCGCCCCTCCACCGCCGACGCAGTGCGGGCCCTCGAGCGCCTGCCCGGTGGTGTTGGTCCCGCGCGGCGGGCCGGTGACGACCTTGGAGGTGTCGACGGTGATCTGGTCCCCCTGCACGGTGATGGCGAAGCGGTCGAGCCCGCGGGGGGCCGGCCCCTCCTTGTACTCACCGGCGTGGTTGTACTTGGAGCCGTGGCAGGGGCACTCCCACCACTGCGAGGTGGCGCACCAGGGCACCCGGCAGCCAAGGTGGACGCAGCGCTGGTACAGGGCCATGTAGCCGCCGCCGGTGACGCCCTGGTACAGGCCCTGGGTGTCCTTGCCCGTGTAGGGCACCAGGTAGAAGCGGCCCTCGGGGACGTAGGCGTAGCCGTCGTTGGCCTTGATGTCGGCGTCGATCGAGGTCTTGGTGCCGGCCTTGATCCTGGTGCCGAAGCCCCCGGACAGGTTGGGCCAGAGGAAGTAAACGGAGCCGGCCCCGAACCCGGCCAGGCTCGCGAAGAGCCCCGTCAGCCAGGCCCGGCGCAGGAACGAGCGCCGGCTCACCTGGGGCCTCTTGGGCGCCGGCCGGGGGCGGGCCGGCTGGATCCCCGAGGTACTTGCCATGGATGCGATTTCCTTTGGTCGACGGCTAGAACTCGAAGAAGACGCACGCCTTGTCGGGATGGAGGTTGGAGGCGCAGTGCGAGGTCCACGGCCAGACCCAGTTGAAGCCGGGGCCGCGGAAGAACGAGCCGGACAGCACCAGCACCGCCCAGAACATCATGAACATGGTGAACAGCAGGATCGCCAGCTTGCGGTGCTCGGGCCGCATCGACGGGTTCTTGTCGAAGTACGGCGTGGCCCCGAGGACCAGCAGGGCGATCCCGGGGATGGTGACCCCCGCCACCATCGGGTGGAAGTAGCGCAGCAGCTCCTGCAGGCCGAGGAAGTACCACGGCGCCTTGGACGGGTTCGGGGTGAGGTTGGAGTTGGCCAGCTCCCGCAGGGGAGCGTTGACCACCACCGAGAACACCGTCACGAAGGCGGCCATCGCAAAGGACGCCACCGCCTCGCGGATCAGCAGGTGGGGCCAGACGTTGACCTTGTCCTCCTGGCGCGCCTCGGTGCGCTGGATGCCCTCGGGCGGGACCATGGCGAGCAGGCGGTGGGTCTCGCCCTGCTTGGCGGCCGCGCCGGCCTGGCCGGGCAGGCCCTTGGTGGCCACCGCGGCGGCCACCCGCGCGGCGCGCTCCTCCGGGGTGAGCCGCCGGTTGCCGTTGCCGGCCGGCGCCGGCCGGGCCGCCG
>DASUZB010000122.1:0-2080 GCA_036377075.1 Actinomycetes bacterium
CAACCTGGGGACCCTTGAGGCGTGGTCCCTGGGACTGCCAGACGCCGAACGCCACCTCCGGCAGGGCGCCACCCTGGCCCGGCAGATCGGCCGGCCCTATCTCGAAGTCGGCTGCCTCGCCCAGCTCGGGTTCGCGTCGAGGATCCGCTCGTTCGCCACGACCCGGCGGCGCTGCCACGAAGCGATCGCGCTTGCCGAGCGACACGGCTGGGGTGCCGAGCCGGTGATCGCGCCCGCGCTGGTCACGCTGGCCGGCAACCTGGTCTGGACGGGCGAGCTTGACGAGGGCGAGCGGTGGCTGCAACGCACCGCACAGGCCCTGCGGACCGACGCCGGGCCGGGCATCACCCAGCTGCTGCACCTGGCGACCGGGAGGCTCCACGCCGCCCGCGGCCGCCACCACCAGGCGCTCGAGGAGCTCCGCGCCGCCGAACACCTGCAGTCGCAGCTGGCGGGCTCGCACGCGCTGGCGAGCCAGGTCACCGGCTGGATGCTGGCCACCCAGGCCCGCCTCGGGCAGGCCGGCCAAGCCCGCGCCGCGCTCGTGGCGCTCACCGACGAGCAAGCGAACTCAGGCGAACTCCGCAATGCCCGCGCGACGATCTGCCTCGCCGAGGGCGACCCGGCCGCAGCGCTCGGCGCCCTGGCCGACGTCCTCGACGGCACGGCCCCGGTTACCGGGCCCGTCGCGGTCGTTGAAGCCCAGCTGTTGGCCGCGCTCGCCCACCATGCGCTCGGTGACCAGCGCGCGGCGAACCAGGCCGCCGAACACGCGCTCGCCCTCGCCGAGCCCGATCGGCTGGTCCTGCCGTTCGCCATGACGGGCGCTGGGGAGCTGCTCGAGGCCCTGCCACGGCACCAGACAGCCCACGCGGCGCTGGTCGCCGACATCCTCGACGTCGTGCACGGCGCATCCTTGCCAGCCAAGGACCAAGCCTCGTCGCCGGAAGCCGACGAGCTCAGCCCAAGCGAGCTCCGGGTGCTGCGATACCTCCCGACCAACCTCTCCAGGCCCGAGATCGCCGGCGAACTGTCCGTCTCGGTGAACACCATCAACACCCACATCCGCAACATCTACGCCAAGCTCCAGGCCCGTGACCGCTCCTCGGCGGTGCAGCGGGCGCGAGAACTGCGACTCCTGTCGACCGGCCGCACCCGCTAGCACGGCGATCACCAGATCCTGGTGATGTGGGTTCACCTGCCCGCATTCGACCATGACGGCATGGACCCAACGCCCGCCCGGTACAGGATCCGGATCCACGGCCACCTCGGCGCCACGGTGCTGTCTGCGTTCCCGGCGCTGGTGCCGCAACGGCACGGCGCCGACACCGTGCTCACCGGCCTCCTGGATCGGTCGGCACTGTACGGCGTGCTGGCTGAGATCGACGCGCTCGGCCTCGACCTGATCGAGGTCCGCCAGCTCACCACAGACCGCACATCACCAGGATCAGGTGACAGCCGCTCACCGTGACGGCCACCACCGTCGAGCGCACCCGAACCCCGCTACCAGGAGGTGAGGCTCCTATGACCAGCGCGCCCGTGCGCGACCCGCTCGCCGACCATCTCATCACGCCGCAGAACGCGGCGCTCCTGCTCATCGACTACCAGCCCGCCCAGCTGGCCGGAGTCCGGTCGATGGACCGCGACCTCCTGGTCAAGAACGCCGTCTCGACCGTCAGGACCATCAAGACCTTCGGGGTCCCGGTCGTGCACTCGACCATCAACGTCGCCACCGGTCGCGGACAGCCAACCCTCCCCGAACTCGCCGACCTGCTGACCGACGACAAGCCGCTCGACCGGACCACGACCAACTCCTGGGAAGACATCGAATTCGTCCGGGCCGTCCACGCCACCGGCCGCCGCAAGCTCATCATCTGCGCCCTGTGGACCGAAATCTGCATGGCCTTCACCGCGCTCGACGCGCTGCGCGAAGGCTACGAGGTCTACCCCGTCGTCGACGCCATCGGCGGCACCTCACCCGAGGCCCACCGCGCCGGCCTTGACCGCGTGATCCAAGCCGGCGGGCAGCCGATCAGCTGGGTCTCGCTCGCGGTCGAGTTGCAGCGCGACTGGGCCCGCC
>DASUZB010000123.1:0-25802 GCA_036377075.1 Actinomycetes bacterium
TCGCCCGAGGAGTTGCAGAAGGTGACGGTCCCGCCGGAGGAGCCCGTTCCCGCCACGGTGCGGACACCAGGGACCGGCGAGCCGCCGGTCGAGATCGTGCCGGATTCGATCTCGCCCGAGGAGTTGCAGAAGGTGACGGTCCCGCAGGAGGCGCTGGCGCCCGGCGTGGCGGCAGAGGGCACCAGCGCCCCTCCCGCGGATGTGGCGAGCGTCGAGCTCGACCGGAGCGCGCCGCAACCCGGCGCCGCGCACGAGCCGCATCCTCGCGACCTGCCGGCGGCCGGGGACCCGCCCGGGCTGGACGAGCGGCAGCAACCCTTCCGCCAGCAGACCGTGCCGCGGGAGCGGGGTGGGCCGTCGGCGCCGGAGAACCTCACCGGGACGGACAGGCGAACAGGCATGGCGTTCCACGAACGGAACGCCGCCGAGATCGTCAACAACCTCCGCGTCGAGTACGACCCGAGTGCCGGCCGGCCCGTGCGGCTCTCCTACGACGTCGACCGGAACGCCCTCGCGCAGCCGTCCAGCTCGGCACGCGGCTTCGCCCGGGACTGGTCGACGGAGGGCGCGCAGGGGACGAACGCGGCGTACGCACGCTCGGGCTACGACCGAGGCCACCTCGTGCAGCGCGAGGCGTTCAAGGGCTCGGTCGACACCGAGCGAGCGGCCGACATGCATCCCCAGGTCGTGCCGATGACGCCAGAGCTGAACCGGGGGGCCGGTTCGCCGTGGCGCGCTGCCGAGCGCGAAACCGTTGACCTGGCCCGCGAGTACGGCTCGGTGCGGGTCGAGGTCGAGCCGGTCTACGCCAACGACCCTGCGCGGCTCCGCGACGGCACGCCGATCCCGGACACCATCAACCGCCGCGTGTACGCGCCCGACGGAACGCTGCTGCGCGACGAGAGCTTCGAGAACCGCGGGGCGGCTGCCCGGCAGCCCGCGGCGCAGGAGCAAGCGCGCGTGCGGGTAGACCCGTCGGTGTCGGACGGAGCCGACCAGGCAAGGATCCGGGTCGATCAGGCGGCGTCAGAGCCTGCAGTGGACGCAGAGCCGCTCGACGAAGTGACCATGCGTGCAGGTCAGCGGCATTATTCCGGCTGACGAATCGGCAAGCCGGCGCCCGCGGTCATCCACTGGGTGCCGCCCTCGGTGATCAGGCGGCGATCTGCGGATTCGTCTTGCGGTCGACGACGAGCCGCGCTACCTGGAGTTCGCGTTCGGTCAGCGACTCGATGCCAGATCCGTCGGTCTTGCCCGGCCGGCTGCCCTGCGGCCGACTCCTGTAGCGCCTCATTCCAGGGAACCAGCCCGGCACCTGCGATGTAGGAGTAGGAAGGGCGTCCAGTCTGGAGTCCTGGGAGGGGGGGGTGCGCCATGCCAGCCTCCGCCGACCACCGGCCGTCGGCGCGTCGTGCTCTACGCTGGCGGACGCTGGTCGTCGCGGCGCTGCTCGCCGCAGCCGCGTGCTCCCACGCCGCCGATGGCCGCGGCACCCCACGATCGACCCAGCCGCCACCCACGCCCGCCGGCGCCACCGTGCCTGCTTTCGACCGCGGCCGGTTCGCGGCGGTGATCCCCCTTCCCGGCGCCGGCCCCATGACCGTGGCCGACGGGCAGCTGTGGGCGCTGAAGGGCGCCGGCACGGTGGTTCGGGTCGACCCGCATACCAACGCAGTGGTCGGCACGCCGCTCCGCGTCCCCGCCGACGCCGCGGCGATCGCCGTCGGCCAGGGTGGCCTGTGGGTCGCCAGCGTCGCCGATGGGGACCTCGGCACGCCGAGCGACGACGCGGTGATCCGGGTGGACCTGGCGACCGGCCGCACGGTGGCGACCATCAGGGTCCGCCGGGGACCCGTGGACCTCGCGGCCACGCCGGGGGCGGTCTGGGTGACCAACTCCGGCGGTGGCGGCGACAGCGTGGCGCGGATCGACCCGCACACCAACCTGCTGGCGGGCCGGCCGGTCACAACCGGCGCCAGCCCGCAGAGCCTGGCCGTGGGTGCCGGGTCGCTGTGGGTGGCCAACCACGACGAGGGCACGGTGACCCGCGTCGACCTGGCGAGCGGGAAGGTCGTTGCGGACATCCCAGTTCCCTCCGAGCCGCACCGGGTTGCCTACGGCGCGGGCGCGGTGTGGGTGGGCCTCTGGCACGACAACTCCGTGTCCCGGATCGATCCCCACACCAACCGGGTGGTCGGATCGCCGATCCCGATCGGGTTCCACCACGCCGGCAACCTGGTGGTCGGCGCCGGGAGCGTCTGGGTCACCAGCGACTACCGGGTGGATGCCGCGCCCGAGGACGTGGTGGTCGTGCGCATCGACCCGCAGGCCAACTCGGCGGTCGAGACGGTCGCCGTCGGCGGCCACCCGATCGATCTCGCGACCACTGGGGGTTCGGTCTGGGTGTCGGTCGCGGACCCCGGCACGCTGCTACGGCTCGCGTGAGCTGTAACTGTTCGTTGCCAAGGCTGGCCGACACGAAGTGAAACCACGCCGGGAACCTCAGGCGTGTCCGGGGAGCCATCCTCGGTTGGCCGTTGGGCGAGGGCGAGGGCTGGACCGGTCGGATCCCGCTGGTGAGAATGGCGTAGACCTCCGAGGGGGGCGAGGAGATCGATGCCATGCGGCGACTGACGGTGGGGCTTCGGGAGGTCGGCCGGTCGGACGCGGCGCGTCGGCTGGGCAGGGGACTGAACCCGGTGGCTGCGTCGCCGGCGGCGCCCCGGGAGACGGTGGCGGCGGTGGATGCCTTGGAACCGTCGTTGATGCCGCGCACGGCGAGGCTGCAGGGCGTCGCGATGGGGCTCGGCGTGCTGGGGGCGCGGGCGACGAGCGGCGTGGCCGAGAAGCTGACGCGGATGGTGGCGCCGGCCGACGCCACGCTTCGCGCGAGGCTCGTGGCACGGGCGGTGGTCGGCGGTGCCGGCGCGGCGCTGGCGGCGGTTCCTGAGCGGCATTGCCAGCTGGGACTACGCCGCCGCCGGCCCCCACCTCGACGTCCGGATGCGGGCGCCGGCGGGCCGGCCGCTGGCCGGCAAGGACGCGGTGTTCTTGTCGCCGCACAAGTTCGTCGGCGGCCCGGGCACCCCGGGGATCCTGGTGGTGCGCCGCGACCTGGTGCGCAACCGGGTGCCGACCGTGCCCGGCGGCGGCACCGTCAGCTACGTCCACGCCCACGGCCAGCACTACCTGGCCGATCCGTCCTACCGCGAGGAGGGCGGCACCCCGGCGATCGTGGAGTCCATCCGGGCCGGGCTGGTCTTCCAGCTCAAGCAGGCCGTGGGCACCGAGCCGATCGCCGAGCGCGAGTCCGGCTTCGTGCGCCGCGCGATCGGGTCCTGGCGCTGCAACCCCGCGATCGGGCTGCTGGGCGACCTGGACGCCCCTCGCCTGCCGATCGTCTCCCTGGTCGTGCGCGCGCCCGGCGGCCGGCGGCTGCACCACAACTTCGTGGTGGCGCTGCTCAGCGACCTGTTCGGCATCCAGGCCAGGGGCGGCTGCTCCTGCGCCGGGCCCTACGGCCACCGGCTGCTGGGCATCGACGCCGACCAGGCCCGCGACTTCGCCGGCCAGGCGGTCGACGGCTGGCTGGGGATCAAGCCCGGCTGGACCCGGCTCAGCTTCAGCTTCTACCTGTCCGAGCCGGAGTTCGACTACGTCGTCGCGGCGGTGCACCTGGTCGCCAGCCACGGCCACCGGCTGCTCGGGGACTACCTGTTCGAGCCGCGCTCGGGCCTGTGGACCCACCGGGACGCGCCGCCGCCGCCGAGCCTGGACCAGCTGCTGTCGGGGTCCCCCCAGGAACCGCGCCAGGGTGTGCCGGACAGCGAGCTGGCCGGGTACCTGCGGCAGGCGCAGGCGATCCTGACCGCGCCACGCCGGGCACCCGCCCCCAGCGGCGTCCTGGCCGACCCGCTGGAGCGGCTGCGCTGGTTCGAGCTGCCCGGGTAGGGCGTCGACGCGCCGCCTCAAGCGCGCAGGCGATGCGGCGCCATGCCGTCGGGCGGGCGCTCGTGCGGGCCGGTGGTGCGCAGCGACGCCGGCAGGCGCGCCAGTGCGTCGCGCAGCGCCTGCAGGGTGGCCCGGTCCAGGGCGAGGAAGTCGGCGGGCGGCTCGTTCAGCCGCGTGAACAGCTCGGCCTTGGTGCTGGCCCCCAAGGGGGTGAGCGCCACCGTCTTCACGCGCCGGTCGCTCGGCAGCATCCGCCGCTCGACCAGGCCGCGGCTCTCCAGCCGGTCGACCATCCAGGTCACGTTGGAGGCGTCGCACGCCCACGCCCGCGCCAGGGTCCGCATCGGGCGGGGGGTTTCCTGGTCGAGGGCGAACAGCGCGCGCAGGTCGCCGGGGGTAAGGCCGAACTCCTGCAGGATGCGGAAGGAGCGGTTGCGCTGGCCCGTGGTCAGGTCCAGCAGCGCGCCCCATGCCTCTGCCGCGATCGCCGCCTTGCTGCCGCCCCGCTTGCCGCTCACCCCGCCATCCTAGGTGGTCGCCACGGGCGTTTCCAGTACCTCAACCATTGAAGTACTCGGATACTTGAATATCTTGAAGTATCGTGCGACCATCGGCGGTCATGAGCGACACCGCCATCCTCGTGGAGGGCCTGGCCAAGCGCTTCGGCGACGTGGTCGCCCTGGACGGCATCGACTTCCAGGTGCCGGCAGGCACCGTGTTCGGCCTGCTCGGCCCCAACGGCGCCGGCAAGACCACCGCCATCCGCATCCTCACCACCATCCTGACGCCCGACGGCGGGCGCGCCGAGGTCCTCGGCTTCGACGTCGCCCGCCAGGCCGACGAGGTCCGCTACCGGATCGGGCTCGCCGGCCAGTACGCGGCCATCGACCCGAACCTGACTGGCCGGGAGAACCTGCGGCTGACCGGCCGGCTGGCGCAGATGCCCGGCGCCGACGCGCAGGCGCGCGCCGACGAGCTGCTGGGCCGCTTCGAGCTGACCGAGGCCGCCGACCGGCCCGCGCGCACCTACTCCGGCGGGATGCGCCGCCGCCTGGACGTCGCCGCCGCGCTGGTGCAGCGCCCCCAGGTCGTCTTCCTGGACGAGCCGACCACCGGGCTGGACGTCCACAGCCGCAACGCGCTGTGGGAGATGATCCGCGAGCTGGTCGCCGACGGCACCACCGTGCTGCTGACCACCCAGTACCTGGAGGAGGCCGACCGGCTGGCGCACCGCATCGCGGTCGTGGACGGCGGGAGGGTGATCGCCAACGACACCCCGGCGGCGCTCAAGGCGCAGCTCGGCAGCACCGTGATCGAGCTGGGGATGGGCGAGGCCGAGCGGGCGCGGCAGGCCAGCGGCCTGCTGGTCGAGCGGCTGTCCGCGCAGGCCGAGGCCGACGGCGCCACCGTATGGCTCTCCTCCGACGACGGCGCGCGCCTGCTGATCGAGGTGCTGCGCCTGCTGGACGACCAGCAGCTCGCCCCGGCCACGCTGGCGGTGCGCGAGCCCAGCATGGACGACGTGTTCCTGGTCCTGACCGGCCACCGCGCCGAAGGGGAGGCCGGCGGCGACGCCGGCGGGCGCGGCGGTCGGCGTCGCCGCCGGGGGGGTGCCGAATGACCACGACCGCCACCACCACGACCACCCGCCGGGTCGCCCGCAGCCCGCTGCGCCCGCTCCGCGACGCGGTGGCCATCGCGGGCCGCAACCTGATCGCCTACCGGCGGGTGCCACAGCTGCTGGTGTTCTCCACCATCCAGCCGGTGATCTTCGTGCTGCTGTTCCGCTACGTGTTCGGCGGCGCGGTCCGCACGCCCCCGGGGGTGCCCTACGTCGACTACCTGATCCCGGGCATCTTCGTGCAGACCACCGTGTTCGGCGCCATCGGCGCGGCCATCGGCCTGGCCACCGACCTGAAGAGCGGGCTGCTGGAACGCTTCCGCTCGCTGCCCATGGCCCGCTCGGCGGTGCTGGCCGGCCGCACCCTGGCCGACCTTGCCCGCAACGTCTTCGTGGTGGCGCTGATGGCCGCGGTCGGCTTCGCCGTCGGCTTCCGGGTGCACACCGGGGCGCTGGCGTTCCTGGTCGGCATGGCGCTGGTGCTGCTGTTCGGCTACGCCCTGTCGTGGGTGTTCGCCACCGTCGGGCTGCTGGTCGGCGACCCCGAGACCGCCCAGGCCGCCGCCTTCCCGGTGATGGCGCCGCTGGTGTTCGCCTCCTCCGCCTTCGTCCCGGTCTCGTCCATGCCAGGCTGGCTGCAGCCGTTCGCCAACCACCAGCCGGTGTCGGTGACCGCCTCGGCGGTCCGGGCGCTGGCCATCGGCGGCCCCACCACCAGCTACCTGCTGCAGTCCCTGGCCTGGTGCGCGGCGATCCTGCTGGTGTTCGCGCCGGTCGCCGTGCGCCGCTACCGCCGTACCGTGTAGCCGGAGGGAGGCTCCCTGTGAGCGTCTTCACCGACGAAGAGCGTGAATACCTGTTGTCCGGTGTCCCGCTGGGGCGTCTGGCCACCGCTGGTCCAGATGGAATGCCGCACGTGGTCCCGACCGGCTTCCGCTACAACCAGGACCACGACACCATCGACGTCGGTGGCCACGATTTCGCCTCGCGCAAGAAGTATCGCGATGTCCTCGGCAACCCCAAGGTTGCCTTCGTCATCGACGACCTCGTCTCGGTGAGGCCCTGGCGTGTCCGGGGCATCGAAATCAGGGGCGAGGCGGAGGTCCTGGAAACCGGAGGCGCCGAGCTGGGGCGGGGCTTTGCGCCAGAGATGTTCAGGATCACGCCCAAGCGCATCGTCAGCTGGGGGCTGAGCGGGGAACAGATGTCGTTCAGCGCGAGATCCGTCCCGACCGCATGATCTGAGGTCACATGAGCTTCGACACACGTCCCGGAACTCGCGGCGGCCGTCAGCCCGGCACGGGGGGCGCGGTCGGCCGGTGGATGCAGAAGCGGGTCATGAACCGGATCCGCCGCAAGGGCAAGGCGCCCGGCTTGGGCTTCAACGCCCTGGTACTGACCACGACAGGCCGCAAGAGCGGAGTCGAGCGCCAGACCCCGGTCGGCTGGTTCCCCGGCCAGGACGACAGCTGGCTGATCGTGGCCTCGGCGGCCGGAGCTGCGCGGAATCCGGCGTGGTACTACAACCTCGCCGCACATCCCGACCAGGTCTGGATCGAGACGACCGGCGGCAAGGTCGCCGTGATCGCCGAGCAGCTCCATGGAGCGGCGCGTGAAGAGGCATGGCGGCAGATCACCGCGGCCGCGCCCCGTTTTGCGACGTACCAGCAGAAGACCGACCGCGAATTGCCGGTCATCCGCCTGGTGCCCCGATCCGGCTGAGCCTGTGGTCTGTCTCCGAGATGATCTGACGGTTGTGGCGAGCGGCCCTGGGGCACCAGCCCGGGGCCGCTCCATGTAGGGCTCGGCGAGCGATCTTCCCAACTCGGGGCATAGCGGTTATGTTGCAGGTCCTGCCCAGAGCTGCGGGTTGCGCGCGTGCGCGCGACGGGGGCCCCCGCTGGCGGCCTGGCGATGACGCTAGGGGGTGAGGCCGCTGCGAGCGACGGAGGCCACCAGGGTCACTGGTGCTGTCCTCGTGTCCAGGTCCTGGCTCTGCACGCAGGGGAGTGGTGATGATGAGCCGGAGCGCTCTCTGGCCTAGGCTGCTCGTGGTACTCAGCTCGGTCGCTCTGGTGGCGGCGCTCACGTCGCCCGCCTTGGGCGGAACCAGCAAGCGCGGCGGTCCGCGGTTGCAGGGGGATCAGCAGACGGCGGTCGACCTCGACACCCGGACGGGTCGGAAGGCGCCCAACGCGCACCAGAAGGCCCTCGCGCGCGGGAAGACCGTGCGCTGGAACCGCTTCGGGACGCCGCAGGTGCTGCTGACCGGCGATAGTGGCTACCTCGCCACGGGCCTGGCCCGCAACCCCGTCGCGGCGGCGAGGGCATGGCTTGCCCGCAACACGGCGCTGCTCGGGATCGACCGCTCCGCCGTCGCGGACCTGGAGCTGCTGGCGAGCGCGCCGATCGGCAAGGGGCGGGCGGTGCTGTTCCAGCAGCGCTTCGGTGGCCTTCCGGCCGGCCACGACGGGCTCGTCGTGGTCGGCGTCGTCGCGGGCAAGGTCGCCTACGTGGCGTCGTCACTCGCCGGCGGCGAGCTCACCGGCGCCGCGAGCCTGTCGCCGGCCGAGGCGTTCCGCCGTGCCGCGGCATCCGCAGGGAGGAGCGTCGGCGGCGTCACGCGGCTCGGTGAGGAAGGCGGCTGGACCAGCCTGCGGGTCGACGGCTTCGCGAGCCCGCAGCGCGTCCGGCTGGTCGCCCTGCCGATCCCGGGAGCCGGTGCGGTGCCGGCCTACGAGGCGGTCGTCCTGGACGGTTCGGCCTCCGAGCCGCTGGGTGCGAGCGTCTTCGTCGACGCTCGGAGCGGAGCCGTCCTGATCCGGGAGAGCCTCGTCGACGACGAGGGCGAGCCTTCCTGGAAGGTCTTCCCCGCTTCGCCTTCCCCTGACTATTCCTCGACCGACACGCGGCAGCTCTGGTGCTGGACGGACGCGGCAGGCTGCGACCGGGCACTGGACCCGAGCTCGCCCGACCTCGAGTGGGACGTCAACCCGGGGACGGGCTCGTCGCTCACGACCGACGGGAACAACGCCAAGGGGGTCCACAACTGGTTCAGCAACGACCCGTTCACGGTCGGGACCGAGACGGCCACGCCGCGTCCGGCGCGCGACTACGTCTACCCGTGGACGGACCAATGGCACCAGAGCAGGTGCAACCCTGACACGACGTTCACCTCGGCCGCCCGCAACGACATCGACGCCGCGCGCGCCAACCTGTTCGCCATGCACAACCGCATGCACGACTGGTCCTACCACCTCGGCTTCACCGAGCAGACCTTCAACCTGCAGAAGGACAACTTCGGCCGCGGTGGGCTCGGCAACGACAACGAGCAGGGCAACGCCCAGGCAGGGGGCGTGAGCGGAGGACCGGCCTCGGGCTTCGCGGCGCGCGACAACGCCAACCAGATCACGCCGCCGGACGGCCAGGCGCCGATCACGAACATGTACCTGTGGCAGCCGATCGCGGGCGGCTTCTACGCCCCGTGCGTGGACGGCGACTTCGACATGTCGGTGATCGGGCACGAGTACACGCACGCGATCTCCAACCGGATGGTCGCCGGCCCCGACACCGGCCTGACCGGGTCGCTCAGCCGCGCCATGGGGGAGAGCTGGTCCGACCTCGACGCCATGGAGATCCTCAACGAGTACGGGTTCGTCCCCGTCGCCGACGAGAACCGCTACGCCGTCGGCCCCTACGTCACGGGCGACAAGAAGGCCGGCATCCGCAACTACGGGATGAACGCCAGCCCGCTGAACTTCTCCGACGTCGGCTACGACTTCGTCTGCAACGCCGCGACGTGCCCCCTGTTGACGCAGGTCCACGCGGACGGCGAGATCTGGAGCGCGACCAACTTCGCCATCCGGCAGGCGTTCGTCGCCCGCTACGGAGCGGGGACGCCGACCCTCCAGGCCCGCTGCGCCGACGGGCTCGTCGCCGTCAGCTCCTGCCCGGGCAACCGGCGCTGGATCCAGCTCATGTTCGACGCGTTCCTGCTCCTGCCAACGGGAACTCCCAGCATGCTCGACGCCCGCGACGCGATGATCGCCGCCGACCAGATCCGCTTCGGCGGCGCCAACCAGGACCTGCTCTGGAACACCTTCGCCAGCCGCGGCTTCGGGCAGAACGCATCCGCCGGCGGCTCGGAGGACGCCGATCCCGTGCCGAGCTTCGAGTCGCCGCACGCCACCGAGGCGACGCTGATCTTCGAGCCGGTCAGCGGCGGCAACCCGGTCGCCGGGGCGCGGCTGTTCGTCGGCCACTACGAGGCGCGCGTGACGCCGGTCGCGGACACCGACCCGGCGACGCCGCTCGACTCCAGCCTCCAGCTGGTCCCCGGCACCTACGAGCTGCTCGCGCAGGCGCCCGGCTTCGGGGCGAAGCGGGTCTCGGTCGAGCTGAAGCCCGGCATGGTCAAGCACTTCCAGGTCGAGATGCCCGCGAACCTGGCGTCGGCCGCGAACGGTGCGATGGCGACCGGCGACGGCATCAACCTCGGCAAGCTGATCGACGACACGGAGGCGACCAACTGGGCCTCGCTCGGCTCGCCGGTCGCGGGCAAGCAGGTGACGGTCCGGCTCGACCCGAGCAAGCCGTGGCACCCGGTCGCTCGCGTCCAGGTGAGCGCGGAGCTGCGGACCCGCCTTCCCGACGACCCGGGCGGGGACACCGCGACGCAGAGCCGCTTCTCGGCGTTGCGCCAGTTCCAGATCCTCGCCTGCCAGGTGAAGGCTGGCGTCGACTGCACCCAGGACGCACAGTTCAGCGTGCTGTTCACCAGCGCGCCCGACGCCTTCCCGTCGGTCGCGCCACGACCGCGGGTTCCGGAGCTGCTGATCAAGTCGTTCGCGGTGCCGAAGACGAACGCGACCTTCGTGCGCCTGCGGGTGCTGACCAACCAGTGCACCGGCGCTCCCGCCTACCAGGGCGACCAGGACGACGACCCACTGAACGTCACGGACTGCAAGGACGGCTCCACCCAGGACGACAACGTCCGCGCAGCCGAGCTTCAGGTCTTCGGCAGGTAGCCGACGCGGATGGCCGGCCGGGCGTCGCCCGGCCGGCCATCCCTGTTGCCGTTCAGCTCAGCGACGCTGGGCGGCCGTGAACTTGTCGTACAGCGAGCCAGCGTTGTGCGTCTGGATGTAGCCCATCATGTACCCCTGGCCGACGTCGACCGGGTAGCGGTCCGCGAAGTTGACCCGCTGGACGGTCTCCTCCCGGGTCCAGCCCGCCGCGACGGCGGCAGCGACCGCGCTCGCCCACTCCATCAGCACCGACCGCTGGGTGTCGAGGTAGGCGAGGGTCGTCACCGGTCCGTGTCCGGGGACCACGTGGTCGACGTCGAGGGCGCGGATCACCTCGAGCGCGGCGAGCCACTGGTCGAGGTCAGAGGTCATGAGCCAGGTCTGGCACTCGGAGAAGACCGTGTCGCCGGTGAACACGGTGCGCTCCTGCGGCACGTACACCGCCAGCTGGCCAGGGGTGTGGCCGGGAGTGTGGATGAGGTGGAACGTGCGGTCGCCCACCTGCAGGGTCAGGTCTCCCGTGAAGACGATGCGGCCCTTGTTGGGGTCGGCGTAGTACTCCTCACGGTCGGGGAAGAGCGGCTGTCCGTCCGGGTCGTCGGTGGGGATCGCCTCCGCCGCGTAGGCGAACGGGTCGAGCAAGGGGTGGACGGTCATGAAGTTGTCGTAGACGCCCTGGTGGTTGACGACGACGCCGGCGCCCTTGAAGTAGTAGTTGCCGAAGATGTGGTCGACGTGGTGCTCGGTGTTGACCAGGTACCGGATGGGGCCGTGCGACTCGGCCTCCTTGCGCATGGCGACTGCCCGGGTGGGGAGTTGCGGCGTGTCGACGACCACGACGCCGTCGTCGGTGAGGACGTAGCTCGGGTTGCAGCCGCGCAGCGTCGTGTCGGTGTACACCTGGGCAGTGACCTGTTGCATCGGTGACCTCAGTCCGTTGCGGGGCGCTGGGGCGGCCGCTCCACGGTGGCTCCTCGTCCCGACTCGGCCGCTGGGGGTGGCAGTGTTATCGATAATAGGAGCCAGGGGAGGGGTCATGGGACGATTTCCTCTGCCGCTGGAAGCGCCGACGTTGGAGTGGGCATGAGCGAAGGTGCGGTGCTGGCCACCTTCTTCGGGGACGAGGAGTTCCCCGTCGAGTGGGGGGACGGGCAGCGAGAGCTGTTCTGGGTGCACGACGACCTGCACATCCCCAACCCCGTGTCCCCCATGTACGCGGACATCGGCGGGTGGTGGCTGAAGTGCGACTACATGTTCCGCCGCTTCGGGACACCGTTCGCCTCCGACTGGATCGTCAAGATCATCAACGGGTACGTGTACACCGCGGCGATCCCCGCCAGCGCTGGGCTGCACGCCGAGGCGAACGAGTACGGCGCCCGCTACACGCCGCGCGTCCCCCTCGACCCGGCCTACCCCGGCCAGATCGGGGCGTACATGGGGTGGACGCTGCCGTACTACGCGGAGAACTTCCTGACGTGGTGGCGTGGCCGGCTGCGCCCCGAGATGGAGCGCAACTTCGAGCGGTTCGACGACTACGACACCGACGGGGCGAGCCTGCTCGACCTGGCGATCCTGCTCGAGGACGCCATCGACATGCACGACCGGCACTGGCAGATCCATTGGGTGCTCAACTTCGCCCAGTTCTCCGCGACGCTGGCGCTGAACGCCGCCATCGCCGAGGTCAAGGGCGAAGGCGACCACTCGGCGCTCATGGGTCGCCTGCAGAGCTCGACGGAGAACCGCAACTGGGACTCGATCGAAGCGCTGTGGAAGATCAAGGAATGGCTGAAGGCCGAAGGGGGTGCGGTCGCCAAGGAGTTCCAGCGGCCGACGGCGCAGGACGTGCTGCGCGCGTGCGAGGCGACGCCGGAGGGGCGGGCCTTCCTCGCGGAGAGGATCGTCCCGTACCAGAAGACGTTCGGCTACAAGTCCATGTGGGCGCACGAGTTCGCGTTCACCACGTGGCGTGAGGACCCCGCGCCGGTCGTCGAGGCGATCCGCGGCTACCTCGAGGTCGACTACGACTTCCCCGCCGAGCTGCGCTCGGTCGCGGAGGACCTGGAGGCCGCCAAGGCCGAGGTGATGGACGGCGTGCCCGCGGGTGAGGCGCGCGACGAGCTGGCCCGGGCGCTCGAGCTGAGCCTGCGGATGAACCCGCTGACTCCCGACCACCACTTCTACATCGACCAGGGCACCAACGCCCGGGTCCGCCTGGTGCTGGTGGCCATCGGCCGCAAGCTCGTCGAAGCGGGCGTCCTGACCGACCCCGAGGACGTCATGTACCTGCGCTACAACGAGCTGCGCGCGCTCATGGCGGGCTCCCTGCCCGGCGACGTCCAGGAGCTGGTCTCCGACCGCAGGGACGAGCGCGAGGCCGCCTTCGAGCGCCGCCCCCGCGACTGGGTCGGCACCGCCACCGAGGAGGCGGTGGCGTTCCCCTACCTGGCGCTGTGGGCGTTCCCCGAGAAGCTGCACCGCAAGCGGGCGGTGAGCGCCGACCGGGTGGAGGGCCTGCCCGCCTCGGCCGGCGTGGTCGAGGGGCACGCGCGGGTGGTGCTGTCGCCACAGGAGTTCGACGCCGTCCAGAAGGGTGAGGTCGTCGTCTGCCGCATGACCAGCCCCGCCTGGGTGGTGCTGTTCACCAGGATCTCGGGTCTGGTCACCGACGCCGGCGGCATGGCGTCGCACCCGGCGGTGGTCTCCCGGGAGTTCGGCATCCCCGCGGTGGTCGGCACCTCCGACGCGACCCGCCGCATCAGGACCGGCGACCGGGTCCGCGTCAACGGCGCCCTGGGCAGGGTGGACATCCTGGTCGACGAGGTCCGTTGACCCAGCTCCCTCTGGTCCTGCCGTTCACCGACCCGCGGTGCCGGGAGGTGGCGCTCAGCGGCGGGAAAGGGGCGAGCCTCGCGACCATGACCAGCGAGGGCCTGCCGGTGCCGCCCGGCTTCGTGGTCACCTCGGCGGCCTTCGCCGCGGCAGTGGACGAGCAGGCCCTCCGGGCGCGGACCCGGGAGCAGGACCTGCCCGGCGCGCGTGCCATCGTCTCGGCCGCCTCGCCGCCTCGCGAGCCGGTCGCCGAGCAGTACGCGAGCCTCACCGGGCTGGTCGCCGTCCGGTCCTCCGCCTGCGCCGAGGACTCGGCGGGGGCCAGCTACGCCGGCCAGCAGGAGACCTACCTGAACGTCGACGGGTTGGAGGCGGTCCTGGGTCGCGTCGTGGATTGCTGGCTGTCCTTCTTCGCCGACCGCGCGGTCTTCTACCGCCAGGAGAAGGGCTCGCTGGACGACGTCGCCATGGCCGTGGTCGTCCAGCAGATGGTCGACTCCCGCAAGTCCGGGGTGCTGTTCACCGCCGACCCCGTGCACGGCCGCCGGGACCGCCTGGTCGTCGAGGCGGCGTTCGGCCTGGGCGAGCAGGTCGTCTCCGGCGAGGTGACCCCGGACCACTACGTGCTCGACCGGCACGGCGCCATCAAGCGCAACCGCGTCGTGGCCGAGCAGGTCCTCACCGACGCCGACTGCGAGCGGTTGGCGCGGCTGGGTCTCCACCTGGCCCGCCTGCACGGCTGCCCGCAGGACGTCGAATGGGCGATCGACCACGCTGGCACCCTGTTCCTGCTCCAGTCCCGTCCGATCACGACGCTGTAGGGGATCGCCATGAGGTACGTGACGTACGAGGCCGGCGGCCTCCGGCGGGTCGGCCTGCTCGACGAGGACGGTCAGGTCCTGGACGCCGGCTTCGACGGCGACATGGTCGCCTTCATCGAGGCCGGTGCTCCGGTCGGGCGCACCACCCCGGTGGACGGCGCGCGCTTGCGCGCACCGCTGCGGCCGCGGTCGCTGCGCGACTTCCTGGCCTTCGAAGGCCACCTGCGCAACGCCTTCAAGAACCTCGGCCGGCAGATCCCCCCGGAGTGGTACGACGTTCCCGCCTACTACAAGGGACTCCCCGACACCGTCATCGGCCCCGGCGAGGAGATCCCCTGGCCCTCCTACACCGAGCAGCTCGACCACGAGCTCGAGCTCGCGGCGGTCATCGGCCGGCAGGGCAAGGACATCCCGCAGGAGCGGGCGCTGGACCACGTGTTCGGCTACACCCTGTGGAACGACATGTCCGCCCGGGACACGCAGCGCCGCGAGCTGCCCGTGGGCATGGGCCCCGCCAAGGCGAAGGACTGGGACGGGTCCAACGTGCTGGGCCCGTGCATCGTCACGCCCGACGAGCTCGCCGTCGACGACCTGCACCTCACCGTGCGGGTCAACGGCGAGCGGTGGGGCGGCGACACCACCGCCCACATGCACCACAGCTTCGCCTCGATGATCGCCTACGCCGCGCGCGACCTGACCTTGCGCCCAGGAGAGGTGCTGGGCTCCGGCACGGCGGCGACCGGATCCGGGCTCGAGCTGGACCGCTGGCTCCAGCCGGGAGACGTCATCGAAATGGAGGGCGAAGGCATCGGCATCCTGCGCAATACCGTCGGGCCACGTCCCAAGAGCTGACCGAGGAGGACAGCGTGGCATTCGTCGTCGCCGCCATCTGGAAGGCCAAGGCGGGGGAGGAGGGGCGCATCCTCGACGTCATCAGGACGATGACGCCGCTCTCCCGGGCCGAGCCGAAGTGCCTGTTCTACCAGGCGCAGGTCTCTCCCGAGGACCCCACGACGTTCTTCCTCTACGAGCAGTACGCCGACGCCCAGGGCTACGAGGACCACAAGGCGAGCGAGCACTTCCAGGAGCACGTGTTCGGCTACGCCGTCCAGTACCTCGAGGAACGCCAGGTCGCCACGTACGAGACCATCGATGCCTGACCCATGCGCACGTTCGACTACGCCCGGCCCTCGACCGTCCCCGAGGCGGTAGAGCTGCTGGCGCGGCACCACGGTGAGGCACGGGTGCTGGCCGGTGGCACGGACCTCGTCGTCGGCCTCAGGCAGAACCTGCTGCGGCCGCGCCTGGTCGTCGACGTCAAGGGCCTGGAGGACCTGCAGCCGGAGGTCACGGCCGCCGGCGCCTCCGTCGTGGTCAGCGCGACCGCCGTCATGGCCGACCTCGCGCGAAGCCCGCTCGTCAGGCGCCACTTCCCGGCGCTGGTCGAGGCGATGGACGCCGTCGGCTCCATCCAGATCCGCAACCGCGCGACCCTGGCGGGGAACATCTGCCACGCCTCTCCCGCGGCCGACACCGTCCCGCCGATGCTGGTCCACGACGCCCACGTGCACGTCTCGGGCACCACCGGTGGGCGGCGCCTCGCCCTGCAGGACGTCATCCTCGGCCCCGGGCGCACCGCCCTGCAGGCGGGCGACCTCGTCACCGCCGTCGAGCTCGGGGTCCCGCGGCAGCCGGTCGGTGCGGCGTTCGCCCGCATGACCCGCCGCCGGGGCGTGGACCTGGCGACGGTCAACGTGTGCTGCGCCGTCGGCGCCGACGGCGTGACGCGGTTCGCCTACGGCGCGGTCGCGCCACGGCCGTTCCTGGTCGCCGACGACTCCGGCACCCTGGCCGACCCTGGGGCGGGCGAGGACGAGAAGGCATCGGTCCTCGAGGACCTCATCGCGAACGCCAGCCCCATCACCGACGTCCGCGCCAGCCGGGAGTACCGCGTCGCGATGCTGCGCGTGCTCAGCAGGCGAGCCCTCGCCACGTCGATCGACCGGTTGGCGCGAGCGCTGGCGACCGGGGACCGGGACCGATGACGACCCGCGTCCTGCACCTGACGGTCAACGGCGCGCACCGGTCGGTCGCCGTCGAGCCCCACCGCCCGCTGCTGGACGTGCTGCGCGAGGAGCTCGACCTCACCGGCACCAAGGAATGCTGCGTCGTGGGGGAGTGCGGGGCGTGCACCGTGATCGTCGACGGTCGCGCCGTCAACTCCTGCCTGGTGCTCGCCGTCGAGGCGGACGGGGCCACCGTCACGACCGCGGAGGGCCTCGCGCCCGATCCCGGTCGCCTCAGCCGGCTGCAGGACGCCTTCCTGGAACGCGGCGCCGTCCAGTGCGGCTTCTGCATCCCCGGCATGGTGGTCTCCGCGCACTACCTGCTGGCCACCAACCCCAGCCCGACCGTCGAGGAGGTCCGCGAGGGCCTCTCGGGGAACCTCTGCCGGTGCGCGGGGTACAACCGGATCGTCGATGCCGTCCTCGCCGCGGCGCAGGGGACCCCCTGATGACCGCGGCGCCGCGACCGGCGAGCAGCACCGGGGCCGCGACCGGCGAGGCAGGCACCGTCGGCGCCCCGGCGCGCCGGCTCGGTGGTCGCGAGCGCGTCACCGGCACCCAGAAGTTCCTGGCCGACCTGCGCCTGGACGGCATGCTCCACGTCAAGCTCGTCACCGTGGACTGCGCGCGGGCACGGATCGACGGGATCGACGCCGGCGCCGCCCTCGCCGTCCCCGGCGTCGTCGACGTCATCACCGCCGACGACCTGCCCCAGCCGGTACCCCGCTTCGGTCCGGCGTTCGCCGACCGGCCGGTCCTCGCCACGGGCGAGACGAAGTACCACGGGGAGGCCGTCGCGGCCGTGGCCGCCACCAGCAGGGATGCCGCCGAGGCCGGCGCGCGGCTCGTCGCCGTCGAGCGCGAGGTGCTGCCGGCGGTCGTGACCGTCCGCGACGCCCTGGACCCGGGGGCGCCGCTGGTCCAGGACCCCTCGCTGCGGCCGGGTGATCCCCTCGCCGGGACGAACGTGCTGCGCGAGCGCTGCTACGGCTGGGGGGACGTCGAGGCCGAAGCGGCCGACCTGGTCGTCGAGGCCACCTACGCCTTCCCGATGGTCACCCATTTCGCCATCGAGCCGCACGGGGCCATCGCCGCGGTGGACGACGACGGGCTCACCTTCTGGAGCCCCGTCCAGCACCCCTACCTCCTGCAACGGATGATGGCCGAGCTGTTCTCGCTGCCGCTGGCGAAGGTGCGGGTCTTCGCGCCGGATCCCGGCGGTGGCTTCGGCGGGAAGCAGAACCCCAAGTTCGAACCGCTGCTGGCGTTCCTCGCCCTGCGGACCGGGCGCCCGTGCCGCCTCGTCCTCACCCTGGAGGAGACGTTCCAGGCGGTCCGGCGCGCCGCCGCCGAGATCCGCGTGCGCAGCGGCTTCACCTCGGCGGGCCGGATCGCCTTCCACGACATCGAGAGCGACTACCTGATCGGTGCGTACGCCGACATCGCCGAGCGGGTGGTCGCCAAGAGCAACTACCTGGCCTGCGGGCCCTACCGCGTCCCGGCCGCGCGCATCCGCGCCAGGGCGGTCCTGTCGCACACTACGCCCAGCACCGCCTTCCGTGGTTTCGGCGCGCCGCAGGTCACCTGGGCGGTGGAGTCCCAGCTCGACGAGGCCGCCCGCCGCCTCGGCCTGGACGGGCTCTCGATCCGCCTGCGCAACCTTGCGGCCAAGGGCGAGCCGGTGGTGCCGGGGGACGTGCCGGCCGACGGCCACTGGGAGCAGTCCGTCCGCAAGGCCGCCGCGGCGGTGGGGTGGGGGAGCAGGCTGCCCGCGGGGCGCGGCCGCGGCATCGCCTGCGGCGTCAAGGCCGGCGCCACGACCGGGCTGTCCTACTCCACGGTCCGGCTGCTGTTCGACGGCAGCGTGCTCGTCTTCGCCGGCACCTCGGACATGGGCCAGGGTGCCCGGACGATCTTCGCCCAGATCGCCGCCGAGGAGCTCGGCGTGCCGCTGCGCAGCGTCCGGGTCGTCATGGGGGACACCACCATCGTCCCCTTCGACCTGCAGACCTCCGCCAGCCGCTCGACGGTCTTCATGGGGACCGCGATCCTGCGTGCCTGCCGGGACGTCCAGCGCCAGCTCCGCGAGATGGCCGCCGACCTGTACGGCGTCGACCGCGACGCGGTGACGGTCGAGCGCGGTCGGGTCGGTCTCCCGGCGCGGCAGGTCGCCGTCGTCGAGGTGGTCCAGGCCGGGTTGGGACGGCTGCGCGGCGAGGTCATCGGCAACGGCGTCATGCGCAAGGCCGACATGCCCGACCACCCGCTCGGCGGCGACCCCGCCTTCTACGAGTTCAACTGCACGGCCTTCGAGGTCGAGGTGGACGTCGACACCGGCGAGGTGCTGATCCACAAGCACGTCACCGTCGGCGACGTGGGCAAGGCGCTCAACCCCCTGCAGGTCGAGGCACAGGACGAGGGTGCCGCCATCATGGGGCTGGGGCATGCGCTCATGGAGCACCTCGTCCTGGACGACCTCGGCCGGATCGGCAACCTCGGGGCGCTCGACTACCGCATCCCCACCACCAAGGACGTCCCCCTGGAGCTCCGTGCCCTCATGGTGGAGAACCAGGACGGGCCCGGCCCCTACGGCTCCAAGGGCGTCGCCGAGGGAAGCCTCCTGTGCACCGCCCCGGCGCTCGCCGCCGCGGTGACGCAGGCCACCGGTGCCGTCATCCGCGACCTGCCGCTGACCCCAGAACGCGTGTGGCGGCAGCTCCACGAACCGGGTCCGGTGTAGGCAGCTCGACCTGCCCGAACAGGTCCAGTTGGAGCCCTGGTGCCGAGGCACCTCCCAGCGGCCGGTGTACGCGGCGCGTGGTACGCGCCTGCGGGGATGCTGCGTCGCCGACGGTAGTGCAAGTGTCGCCGGCTGGCCGACGACGCCGGCCGGCATCGTGGCCATGATTGCGGTACACGGCGCGCGCAGGCGTGCCCGACGCAGTTGGGAGGGCGAGATGTTGGCATGGTTGGCGAGCTACGCGGCGGTCGCCGGTGGCCGCCCGGGCTGGCCCGACGGCCACGGCCCGTGGGGTGGTGGACCGGGGTGGTGGTGGGTGTTTCCGGTGCTGTTCTGGGTGCTGGTGCTATCCGCCGCCGGATACCTGCTCTACCGTGGGTCGTCGCGACGGTCGGCGCGTTCGGCGGCCGAGCAGACCCTGGCCGAGCGGTTTGCCCGCGGCGAGATCGACGCCGACGAGCTGCGGCAGCGCCGGAGCGTCCTGCGGGGCAAGCGCTAGCCTGAGGGCCGGCGTGCGCCAGCTGGGCCGGCAGGCGCCCACCAAGGTCCGCCGCCAGGTGGTCACACCATGGCAGCCCCTGTAGCCACGGCACTACCGGCCGTGGTCCAGGTGGTCGAGCGTCGGCATGACCAGTTCGTCGGCGACCCACCGCGCGACCTCGCTGGGGTAGGGGGCCGGCAGGTTGAGCACCAGGTGCGAGAAGCCCGCGCCAACGAGCTGGCCCAGGGTCTCCCGGGTCGAGGCGGGGTCTTCGTAGGAAACGGGCAGCTGCACCGAGCGCACGACCAGCCCGGGGTCACGACCGATCGCCTCGCACTGCTCGTCGAGGACGGCGCTTCGCTCGCTGAGGCGCTCGACGGTGTTGCTCGGTGGGCCGAGCGCGTTCCAGATGTCGGCGTGCCCGGCGACGATCCGCAGCGTCGCGGTCCCGGTGCCGCCGATCAGGATCGGCGGGTGGGGACGCTGGACCGGCTTGGGGCTGCAGCGGGCGCCCTTGAGCTGGTAGTAGCTCCCGTCGAAGTCGAAGACCTCCTCGGTCCACATGCGGCGGATCAGGGTGCAGGCCTCGACGAAGCTCGCGACCGCGTCGGACCACGGGGCGATCGGGATGCCGTACGCGTCGTACTCCGGGGCCACCAGCGCGGCGTCGGGAAGGCCGCCGACGCCGATCCCGAAGTCGAGCCGTCCACCGGAGACCACGTCGACGGTCGCGGCGACCTTCGCGAGCACGGCCGGCAGCCGGATCCGGTTGTTGGTCACCAGCAACCCGAACCGTAGCCGCCGCGTCTGCGCGGCCAGCGCGGTGAGCAGCGTCCACCCCTCGTACACGGGCCCTGACGGGTCGCCGACCCTGCCTCGGTGGTTGGGCAGCAGGTGGTCGTACAGCCATGCGTGCTCGATCTCGGGGATCCCGTCCGCCTCCAGCCAGACCCGCCGGATGTCGTCGTAGCCGACGTCGGCCGGCGTCGTCTTGATGCCGAAGCTCGGCACCGCCCGTCGTGTCACCGGCACCTCCATCGCGCGAGAGCGTGAACCTCACCCTACCCGCGAAGAGGAAGCGGTTCGCCGGCGTGGCAGTGTCCGTCCGCCGGCGACGCGCGCCCTACGTTGTTGGGCGTAGAACGCAACGGGCACCACCGGGCGGTCTACGCTACCGGGTGCGGATCAGGCGCCAGCCGGGAGGCGAGCGGCACATGGGCGTGGAGGTTGCGGTTGTGCAGGGCCGCGAGGCCGCCGACCGACGGGCGTGGGCGGATGCCTACACCGCGCTGTCCCTGGCTGACCAGTCCTCCTCCTTGGCAGCCGAGGACTTGGAGTTGCTGGCGACCGCGGCCTACCTCCTCGGCCGCGTCGAGGACTGCCTCCGGGCACTGCAGCGGGCGCACCAGCGGTACGCCGAGGGCGGCGAGCTGAGGCGGGCCGCGTGGTGTGCAGGCTGGCTGGCGTTCCACCTGAGCATCCGGGGGGACCTCGCGCAGGCGAGCGGTTGGGTGGCCCGGGCCAACCGGCTGCTGGAGCATGAGCGGCAGGAGTGCGCCGAGCACGGCTGGCTGCTGATGTTGGTCACGTTCCAGCAGCTGATGGTTGGTGCCTACCCGGAGGCGCGCGCGGCTGCGGCACAGGCAGCCGCGATCGGCGATCGCACGGGTGACGCCGACCTGGTCGCCTTCGCGCGGTGCCTCGAAGGCCGCGCCCTCATCTACGAGGGCCGGATGCGTGAGGGTCTCGCCCTGCTCGACGAGACGATGGTGGCGGTCGTGGCCGGCGAGCTGTCACCCCTGGTCGCCGGCACGGTCTACTGCAGCGTGATCGAGGCCTGCCAGGAGCTGTCGGAGCTGCGCCGCGCCTCGGAGTGGACCGCCGCGCTGACGGCATGGTGCGGCAAGCAGCAGGGGATGGTCACCTTCACCGGCCAGTGTCTGGTCCACCGGGCCGAGATCCTGCACCTGCACGGGGCATGGCCGGAAGCGGTCGAAGAGGCCAAGCAGGCGCTCGAGCGGTTCGCGGACGCCGCCGACGGCTATGCCGCCGGCGCCGCCTGGTACCAGCAGGCGGAGGCTTACCGGGTCCTCGGGGAGTTCGCGGCGGCGGAGGATGCCTACCGGGAGGCCAGCCGGTGGGGCCGCGAGCCGCAGCCGGGGCTGGCCCTGCTGCGCCTGGCGGAGGGCAGGCACGACGCGGCTGTGGCTGCGATCCAGCGGGTCGTGGCCGAGACGACCGAGCGGCTCATGCGGGCCAAGCTGCTCCCGGCGCAGGTCGAGATCATGCTCGCGGCCGGCGACGCCCGGTCGGCCCGGGACGCCTTCGACGAGCTGAGCGGCATCGCCAGCGCCTACGACACGCCGGCCCTGCGTGCGATGGCCGACCACGCGCAGGGTGCGGTGCTGCTGGCCGAGGGCGACGCCCGCGCGGCGCTGGTCGCGCTGCGCGGCGCGTTGCGGCGGTGGCGGGAGCTGGAAGCGCCGTATGAGGCCGCGCGTGTGCGGGTGCTGGTCGGACTGGGCTGTCGGGCGCTCGGTGACGAGGAGGCCGCGGCGATGGAGCTGGACGCCGCCCGCACCGTCCTGGCGCGGCTGGGCGCCGTGCCCGACCTGGCACGGCTCGAGGGGCTCGCCCACGGGGACGCCCCCGCGCGGGCGCACGGTCTGACCTCGCGGGAGCTGCAGGTGCTTCGGCTGCTGGCGACCGGCAAGACAAACCGCACGATCGCCGCCGAGCTGTTCGTGGTCGAGAAGACGGTCGACCGGCACGTGAGCAACATCTTCGTCAAGCTGGGCGTGTCCTCGCGTGCCGCGGCCACGGCCTATGCCTACCAGCATCGGCTCCTCTAGCCGCCTGGGGAGAACCACCCATGCCCTCGACGCCCCACAGTGGGGGTTTCCCCGACGCCGTGCCGCCCGCCGGAGCCTAACGTGGCGCCGACGACCAGCAACAGGCGGCGGGAGGAGGACGATGGTGGCGGCAAGGACGGCGGCGGCGACCACCCAGGGGCGTGGCTACCAGGCGTTGATCGGGGCTGCCAGCCTGGCCGTCGGGCCGCTGGCCATGGCCATCGGTGACCTGATGCACCCGCAGGAGACGTGGGACGTCAGCGGCCAGGCCGCGATCGTGGCGGAGCAGGCGACGCGCTGGTACCTGGCGCACCTGCTGCTCCTCGTTGGCATCGTCCTGTTCGTCCCGGGGATGCTGACCCTCTCCGACCTCGCCGCGGCGCGAAAGCCGCGGGTCGGGTACGCGGCACGCGTGCTCATCCTGATCGGGGTCGCGGGATCGGCGGCCATCTTCGTCACCGAGATGCTGGTCGGGCGGCTTGCCTCCGTCGGTGCGGCGGCGACGGAGGACCTCCTGGAGGCGATGTTCTCGGGGCCGATCGCGGGTCCGATGATGCCGGTGACGCTGGCCCTGTTCGTGGGAGCGGCGCTGTTCGCCGTGCCCCTGATCGTTGATGCGGGACCGCTGCGCTGGCCGGCTGTGGTCTTCCTCGTCGGGATCTCGCTCGTCCTGGCCGAGATAACCTCGTCGCAGGTGCTGCTCAGCCAGATCGGCAACCTCTTGATCTGGATCGGCAGTGTCGCCTTCGCCTGGCTCGTGGTTCGCGGTGAGGTCGGTACGCCGGAGGGCGCCCGTACGGGCCAGACGTTCCCTGCTGGCTAGCGGGACCTCAGCCGCCGGCCGGAGGCCGTCCGGGCTTGCGTAGCTGATATCGTGCACCTATCATAGTGATATCAGTTTGTTTGCAAGCGGGCCCTGGGAAGGCGGCGCCATGGGCAGCCGGGACGGAGCGATCGAGGTCAGGCACCTGACCAAGGACTTCGACGACCGGGTCGCGTTCCAGGACGTCTCCTTCGAGATCGGCTACGGCGAGGTGTTCGGGTTCCTCGGGCCGAACGGCGCCGGCAAGACCACGACGGTGCGGACGCTCGGTACGCTCGTGGCGCCGACCTCGGGCTCGGCAAAGGTCGCCGGAATCCCGCTCACGCCTGAGAACGGCGAGGAGATCCGCCGGCGGATCTCGGTCATGCCCGAGTCGCCGGGCCTGTACCTGCGCCTGAGCGTGGCGGAGAACCTCGCCTGTTTCGCCGACCTGTACGAGGTGCCCGACCCTGGCGGTCGCATCGACCACGCGCTGCGGGCGGTCGACCTGGCCGACCGGGCCCAGGATGCCTGCGGCACCCTGTCCAAGGGTCTACGCCAGCGGGTCGCCCTGGCCAGGGCGCTGCTCAGCGACCCCGAGGTGCTGTTCCTCGACGAGCCGACCTCCGGCCTGGATCCGGTCGCCACCCGAGACGTCCATGACCTGATCGCCGCGCTCGGCCGCAGCGGTGTGACGATCTTCCTGACGACCCACCGCCTCGAGGAGGCCGAGCGCCTCTGCCACCGTGTCGCGATCCTGAACACGACCCTGCGCACGATCGGCCGACCCGACGAGCTCCGCGAGCACCTGTTTGCCAAGACCCTCACGGTCCGGACCCTCGTCCCGCTCGCCGACCCGGGTGGCGTCCTCGGCGGCCTTGCGGCCGTCGACGGCTGGCACCAGGACGGCTCTGCCACGTACGTCCTGGCCATGTCCGACGCGGCGGTCGTCGCGCCAGCCGTCACCCGGGCGCTGGTGGCGGCCGGCGCCGACGTGCTGTCCATCAGTGAGTCGCGCCACTCGCTCGAGGACGTCTACCTCAAGCTGATCGACGAGGACAGGGAGGCGAGCCGGCGGTGAGCGTGAGCAACAGGCGCGTCCGCGCCATCGTCCGCAAGGAGCTGCGGGAGTACCGGCGCAACGGCTCCATCGTCGCCGGGATGGCGATCGTTCCGGCACTCTTCTGCGTCCAGCCGTTGCTCGCCGTCTTCGCCCTGCGCTCGTCGGCGGCGACCCCGCTCAGGCACGAGCACGTTCTGCTGTACCTGCTGGGCATCCCGGCGATCGTTCCATCCTTCGTCGCGGCCTACTCGGTGGTCGGCGAGCGTCAGCAGGAGACGCTTGAGCCGGTGCTCACGACGCCGATCCGTCGCGAGGAGCTGCTGCTGGGCAAGGCTCTGGCCGCCCTGGCGCCCTCGGTCGTCGTCGCGTACGTGGTCTACGGCCTCTACCTGACCTGCGTCGAGCTCTGGGCGCTTCCGGGCGTGGCGTCCGCGCTCATCCGTCCTGCTGACCTGCTCGCCCAGCTCTTCTTCACGCCCCTGCTAGCCGGTTGGTCGATCTGGATCGCCATCTTGATCTCCAACCGGTCGAACGACGTTCGCGCCGCACAGCAGCTCGCCTCGCTGGCGTGCCTTCCGTCGGTCGCCCTGACGACGCTCGTCGCGCTGAACGCCATCAAGGCATCACTCGCCACCGCCCTGGTCGCTGCGGCGGCACTCCTGCTGCTCAACAGCATCGGCTGGCGGTTCGTGTCGGCGACGTTCGACCGCGAGCGGCTCATCGTCGGTACCAGGTAATGAGGTGCGGGCATTGGAGCTCGCTGGTTGGTGAGCTCGACCTGGACGGCCGCACCGCGGAGATCGCGGTGGCAGTTGCGGACTTTGCCTCTTATGCTGCCGCTATGACGGCGATGGGGTCTGCCTGATGGTGGGGGGTTCCGCCAGTTCTGTGACGCCACTCGCCGACCGTACACGGCCGCTGCGACCTGATCCTGGCGTTCGGTAGAGCGGGAGTTGGGCTTGGGAGACGGTCGGGGGGTGACGACCCCGTTCGTGGGCCGCGAGGGGGAGCTGGCCGAGCTCGCCGCCGACCTGGACGCCGCTGCCGCTGGTCGTGGCGGGGTGGTGCTGCTGGCCGGCGAACCGGGCATCGGCAAGACCCGCCTGGCCGAGGAACTGGCGGCCGCGGCGGCCGTGCGCGGCGCCCTGGTGCTGTGGGGCCGCTGCTGGGAGGGGGAGGGCGCGCCCGCGTTCTGGCCCTGGGTCCAGGTCGTCCGCGCCTACGTCCAGGCCGTCGACGCGACCGCGCTGGGCCACGACCTGGGCGCCGGCGCGGCCGACATCGCCCCGGTGGTCCCCGCATCCGTGACCGTCTGGGAGACCTGCCCGCGCCGCCGCCGATGGAGCCGGAGGCGGCCCGGTTCCGGCTGTTCGACAGCCTCGCCGGGTTCCTGCGGGCGGCCGCTTCGCCGACGCCGAGGAACAGGCCGCGCGGGGCCTGGCGATCGGCCGGCGGGCCGGCGGCCAGGCGGTCGAGGTCTACCATCCCCGGGGTCGTCGGCTGCCTGCGGCTCATGCAGGGCCGCCTCGGCGAGACCGCGGACATGTTT
>DASUZB010000124.1:0-31029 GCA_036377075.1 Actinomycetes bacterium
GCCGCCCCGCCGGGCGGCCACGACACGCTGCGCCGGTCCGGCCCGGCTCAGGCGGGGTAGTCCGCCGCCGGCGGCGGGGCCCGGTTCCGGAAGGTGTCGTACGCGAGCACCAGCGAGACCAGGCCGGCGGCCAGGTCGACCATGCGGGTGGCGCGGGCGCCGCCGCCCGGCTCCACCGGGTCGTCGGCCCCTTCGGCCGCGACCAGCAGCGCGGCCGCGATGAACAGGCCGGTGCGGAACCACGGGTCCCAGACGGCGTGGACGTCGCGCGGCTGGGCGGTGGCCGAGGGCAGCGAGCCGGTCAGCCTGGCGAGGTCGCGGGCGACCGCCTCGGCGGCCGGGTCGCCGGCCCGCTCGTCCAGGAACCAGCCGAGCTCGACCAGGCCCTCGTGCAGCAGGACGACGAACGACCCGGCGGCGTGGAAGCCGTTGGAGACCTTGCTCAGGGTCACCGAGACCTGGCCGTACAGCCGCGCCGTCTCCAGCCGGGACAGGTTGGCCATGGTCCATTCCATGATCGGCCAGGTGTCGGAGATGCGCAGCGCGGTGAAGGCCTGCTGGGAGAGCTGGGCGCTGCGCAGCCGCGCGAGGTTGGCGAAGACCCGCTCGAACAGCACCGCCGGGTCGATGCGGGCCAGCTCGGCGAAGACCTGGTCGTAGAGCAGGCCGGTGTCGAGCCGGTAGAGGTCGCCGGTGAGGCGCCGGATGGCGCCGACGCGCGCGTCGTCCTCGGCCGGGGGGAGTGGGCCCAGCGGGTGCACGGTCATGGCACGCTCCCGGGGGGGAAGGGATCGAGCGCTCGGGGTTGGGTCGGTGGGGGACGTTCGCCGTGGGATGTCTACTGTAGCCGCCCATTACCCGGCGGTACGAGCCGGCAACCATTAGCCGCGACCGTTCGCGCGGCAATTACCCACGGCGGAGCCGTGCGGTGGCCGCCGACAATCGCCGCGTGGCTCTATTCAGCACAGCCCTGACCTGCGCGAACGTCGGCTTTCCGCGGCGGCGGTTGCAGCCGTCGTGATCCGGCAATACCTTCCCGGTAGCTTGTCCTACGCGATACTGCGTATGGTAGCTCCGGGGAATTGCACGGCGGCCACTGCACGTCCTCGGGGGCTTTTCCAGTGCCCGCGCGGTCCCGATCCGGGTCGTTCGCGGGACGAACCGACCACCCAGGCGGATCCAGTCGCGAGGCGGTCGAGCAGGGCGAAGCGGTTGAGTTAGGCTGTCGCCGCCATGATCGAGTTCTCGAAGATCCTGCGCGATGCCGGCCTGCCGGTCCACGAGGTGAGCGGCTGGCGTTCGCGTGGCCGGCCGCCCAGTGGCAACCCGGGCGACCCCGCCTTCCCGGCGGCCACCAAGTTCGCCGGCATCGGCCTGCACCACACCGCCGGTCACCACGACCTCGACGTGGTCGTCGGCGGCCGGCCGGGCATCCCGGGGCCGCTGGCCAACCTCTACGTCTCCCGCGACGGGCGGGTGCACGTGGTCGCGGCCGGCCGGGCCAACCACTTCGGGCCCGGCGCCCGCGAGGTCTACCAGCGCACCCTGCGCGACCAGGCGCCGCTCGGCGACGCCGCCACGCTCGGCCTGCACGACAGCATCGTCGGCAACGGCGTGTACGTCGGCATCGAGGTGGAGAACTACGGCACCGCCGCCGATCCCTACCCGCAGGTGCAGATCCAGCACCTCGAGCGCGCCTGCGCCGCCATCTGCAAGCACCAGCACTGGACCGCCAACCGCTGCGTGCAGCACCGCGAATGGACCCGCCGCAAGCTCGACATGAGCTACCGCGGCCCGCTCAGGCAGGCGGTCGCCGCCCTGCTGTCCGGGGAGGACATCATCTTGGACGCAGCCACGAAGGCGTACTTCGACAAGCAGTTCGAGCTCGTCCGCGTCGGGGACCGGCCGGGCGGCAGCAAGGACGACACCCACGACTTCAGCTCGATCGAGGGCGTCCGCCGCCGCGTCGACGAGCTCTCGGCACTGGTCGAGCTGCTGCGGACGGGGGACGTCGGCGAGCCGGAGACCCACCCGCAGAACCTCGACACCATCTACAAGCAGAACGAGGCCATGCAGAGCGACCTGACCACGATCAAGGAGGAGCTGGCCGCCATCCGCCAGCTGCTGGAGCAGCGCAGCGGCTGAGCCACGCCGCCACCCGCCCGGCACGGCCTGCGACAGCGCCGGCACCGGTGCGTTACCCTTGGGTAACTTCCCGGGTGAATTGGGCGGCAGGAGGCGGGTTTGGTACGGGCCGGACGGGTTGACGGGCCGGCGGCCAGGGTGGCGGCCACGGTCGGCGCCTCGTCGCAGCTGGTCGACCTCGACGGGCCGGTGCACTTCCTGGACTTCAGCGGCCAGGGTCCGACCATGGTGCTGGTCCACGGCCTGGGCGGGTCGCACGTCAACTGGCTCGCCGCCGGACCGCTGCTCGCCCGCGGCGCGCGCGTGCTCGCCGTCGACCTGGCCGGCTTCGGCCACACCCCGCCGGCGGGCCGCTCCACCGGCGTCAGGGCCAACCAGCGCCTGCTCGGGCGCTTCATCGACGAGGTCGCCGGCGGGCCGGCGCTGCTGGTCGGCAACTCCATGGGCGGGACGATCGCGCTGCTGGAGGCGGCCGAGCAGCCGCAGCGGGTGGCGGGCCTGGTGCTGCTCGACCCGTCCCTGCCGCGACCGCCCGGCGTGCCGCTCGACCCGCTGGTGGCGGCCGCGTTCGCGGCCTACGCCGTCCCGGGGGTGGGGGAGCGGCTGCTGGCGAGCCGCCGCACCCGCCTCGGCCCCGCCGGCCTGGCGCGGGAGACGCTCGAGCTGTGCTGCGTCGACCCCGGCCGGGTGCCGCCGGTGGTGGTCGAGGCCGGGGTCGCCCAGGCGCACGAGCGCGCCGAGCTGGCCTGGGCCGACGGCGCCTTCCTGACCGCCGCGCGCTCGTTGCTGATCATGCTGGGCCGCTCCCGCGCCTACCTGCGCGCCGTGGCGGCGGTGCGGACGCCCACCCTGATGCTGCACGGGAGCGCCGACCGGCTGGTGCCGCTGGCGGCGGCGCGCCGGGTCGCCCGGCTGCGGCCGGACTGGGGCTTCGTGGTCTTCCGGGACGTCGGCCACGTCCCCCAGATCGAGGTCCCGGAGCGCTTCGCCACCACCGTGCTGCGGTGGCTCGAGGGCCCGGGCCGCGCCGCGGCGCAGGCCGCCGCGCGGCCGTAACGAGGGGAGCTGCACGGTGGATCGCCTCAGCCCGCAGGACGCCGCGTTCCTGCACGTCGAGAACGACGTCAACCACATGCACATCGGCTCGGTGGCGGTGTTCGAAGGCCCCGTCCCCGCCTACGCCGAGGTGGAGGCGATGGTCGCCGGCAAGCTGCCGCTCGCCGCCCGCTACCGCCAGCGCGTCCGCCAGGTGCCGCTGCAGCTCGGCCGGCCGGTCTGGGTCGACGACCCCCACTTCCGCCTCGGCTACCACCTGCGCCACACCGCGCTGCCGCGCCCCGGCGGGCGCGCCCAGCTCCGCAACCTGGTCGGCCGGGTGATGTCGCAGCAGCTCGACCGGACCAAGCCCCTCTGGGAGCTGTGGCTGGTCGAGGGCCTGGAAGACGGCCACTGGGCGCTGTCGACCAAGGCCCACCACTGCATGGTCGACGGCATCGCCGGCACCGACCTGCTCACCGTGCTGCTCGACGACACCCCCGAGCCGTCGACGCCGGTGCCGGACAGCTGGCGGCCGCCGCCGGAGCCGTCGGGCCTGCGCCTCGCCGGCGACGCCCTGACCGACTACCTGGCCAGCCCCTACGAGCAGTGGCGGGCGGCGAGGCTGGCGGCCTCGGCGCCGTTGCGGCTCGGTCGTGTGCTGGCCGACACCGCCAGGGGCCTGGCCACCGTCCCGGGGCTGGCGCACGTCGCGCCGCCGTCGTCGCTCGCCGGGCCGATCGGCCCGCACCGCCGCTGGAGCTGGGCGCGGGCCTCCCTGGAAGAGGTGCGCGCCGTCCGGCTCGGCCTCGGCGGCACCGTCAACGACGTGGTCCTGGCGGTGGTCACGCGTGGCTTCAGGGACCTGATCCTGGCCCACGCCGAGGACCTGGCGGCGACGCCGATCCGCTCGCTGGTCCCGGTGTCGGTGCGGCGGGCGGGGGAGCGCGGCAGCTACAACAACCGCGTCTCGGCGGTCCTCGCCGAGCTGCCCGTCGGGGTCGACGACCCGGTCGAGCGCCTCGCCGCCGTGCGCCGGCAGATGGACGGCCTGAAGGAGTCGCGCCAGGCGGTCGCGGCCGAGACCCTGACCGCCCTGTCGGGCTTCGCCCCCTCGCTGCTGCTGGCGCTCGGGACCCGGGTGGCGACGCGCGCCCTGGGCCGCTTCGGCCACGGCACCGTCAACACCGTGGTCACCAACGTGCCCGGGCCGCAGCACCCCCTCTACGCGCTGGGCCGGCGCCTGGTCGAGGCCTGCCCGTACGTCCCGCTCGCCAGCCCCATGCGGGTCGGGGTGGCGGTCTTCTCCTACGACGGCAGGCTCACCTTCGGGGTGACGTCGGACTACGACGCCGTGCCGGACGTGGAGGTCCTCTGCCGCGGCATCGAGGCCGGCATGGCCGAGCTGCTCAAGGCGGCCGGCGGCAGCGCGGCACGGCGGCGCGGCCGCTGAACCGGGCGCTCAGGCCAGGCGGTGTGGTCGCCGCGGTGCCCGCTTGGCGGCTGCGGTCCTCTGCCAACGACCGATAATTAATTTGGATCTCACCCCCCAGAGCCCCAAACCACCGCCAGAAGCGGGACGACGGGGCCAGCCGCGGCGACGGGAAGGGCGGTGCCAGCGCTTACCCGGTGGCGCCGGCCTCACGGAGCGGGGCGAGGCGCTCGAGGCTGTCGGGGTGGCGTAGCCGCCGCAGGGTCGACTCGTAGGCCTGGCGCACCACCGGGTAGCGGTGGCGCGGGTCCATCGAGTTCAGGCCCATCACCTCGAGGTCGGCGGCGACCGGCTGGAAGGCGACCACCTCGGTGCCCTGGCGGCGCACCCGGCGGGCCTCGTCGGCCAGGCGCAGGCGCAGCGCGCGGCGGGCCGGCTGGTCGACCGAGGGCCGGCGGACCCCGCGCGCGATCGACATCGGCGCGCTCACCACCACCAGGTCCAGCCCGAGGCCGGCGAGCACGTCGAGGTTGGTAGGGGAGTGGACGCCGCCGTCCACGCACCAGCAGCCGTCGACCGCGACCGGCGCGAACCAGCCGGGGATGGCGCACGACGCCGCCACCGCCGTGCCCACGTCGGTGGCCGGTGCGCCCGGCTGGCCCAGCACCACCCGGCGGCCGTCGTCGAGCCGCACCGTGCACAGCCACAGGGGGTCGTCGGGCCAGCCGTGCTCGAACAGCCAGCGCAGCCGGACGGCGAACGGCTCCAGCGAGACGCGGCCGCGCGGCAGGACCGCTGCGGTGAGCGAGCCGAGGCGGGGCGGCGCCCATGGACGGGCGACCGCGCGCAGCAGCAGGCGCGGCGAGGCCATGCCGATCGAGCGGCCGCGCGGGGCCGGGATCGGCTCGTTGGGCCCGATCCGCCGCAGGATGCGGGCGCCCTCGGCGGAGACCGGCTCGCCGGCGACGCGGGCGGCGACGTCGGCGGCGCTGAAGCCGCCGCGCAGCAGGGCGCCGACGTGGGCGCCGGCCGAGGTGCCGACGATCACCTCGGCGTTGCGGGGGTCCCAGCCGGTGGCCTCGGCGAGGGCGCGCAGCACGCCGGCGTGGAAGGCATGCCCGACCACGCCCCCCGCGCCGAGCACGAGACCGACGCGGCCCACGGTGACCTCCAGCTCCGAACCGCCTGGACCGAAGCAAGCCTTCCTCGGCAGTCTACGTCCCGAAGCCGGCGGCTAACCGCCCCGGACGGCCGAGGAGCCGGCCCCGCGGGTGCGGGGCCGGCTCCTGGTGGGCCGTGCCGTGGCTCAGCGGCCGCGGCGCAGCGCGGCGATCAGCTCGTCCTTGGTCATCGAGGAGTGGCCCTCGATGCCGAGCTCGCTGGCCCGCTGGTGCAGCTCCTCGACGGTGCGCTGCTCGTAGGGGCGGATGGCGCCGCCGCGGCGCGGGGCGGTGGCAGTGGCCTGCGGCCTGGGTGCCTGCTGCGGCTTGGGCTCGGTGCGGTCGGCGACGATCGCGCCGGCGCGCTTGACGGCGGTGGCGCTGTCGCCGGCGGCGCGGCCCGAGCTGGTGCCCGCGGCCTTGACGCGGCTGCGGGCGGCGCGGACCTGGCTGGCGGCCTGCTTGGCGGCGGCGCTGCCACGGATCGAGCCGACCAGGTCGCGGCCCCGCTTGGCGAGGTCGTCGAACTCCTTGCCTGCCTGGTCGCGCAGCTCACGGGCGCTGCTGGCGCCCTGCTCGCCGAGCTGGCGCAGCCTGGCGGGGGCTTCCTTGCCGAGTTCGCGTGCCTGCTTGGGCACGTCGACGCGGACGCGGTCGATCGAGCGCACGAGCTCGACCGCGGCGCCGCCGGCGCCGATGGTGGCGTAGGCCGAGTCGGTCAGCAGCGAGCGCAGGCGCTGCGTACGCTCTGCCCGCTCCCGGTTCCTCTGGGTGGAAGTAGCCATGTCGATAAAGCTCCTTGTGAGCCAAGCTGCTCTCGTGAGCCGAGCTCCTCGGGTTCAGTTCGGCGATGCGCTTACTACTGTAGCACAAGTGCTAGCTCCTGCAAGCACTACGGAGGTCTGGCGGCTGGACAGGCGCATGCGCTTCGGGTACCTCTGCGCCACCAAGGGGCCCGGAGACCGCGAGGAGCGCACGGTGCGAAGCGAGCTGTTCGGCACGAACCTCGAAGCCCAGACCGCCGAGACGTTCACCCTGCAGAATTCCAAGATGCTGCGGGTGGCGCTGCGCGGGGAGGTGCTGGCCAGGCAGGGCTCGATGGTCGCCTACCAGGGACGGGTGGAGTTCGACTACGAGGGCAGCGGCGGCGTCGGCCGGTTCATCAAGAAGGCCCTGACCGGCGAGGGCGTGCCGCTGATGCGCTGCCGCGGAGAGGGCGACCTGTTCCTCGCCCACGACGCCGACGAGGTCCACCTGGTCCGCCTCGAGCAGGACGCGCTCACCGTCAACGGCCCCAACGTGCTCGCCTTCGAGCCCGGCATCTCCTGGGACATCCGCCGCGTCGACGGCGCCACGATGTTCGCCGGCGGGCTGTTCAACACGGTCCTCTCGGGCAGCGGCTGGGTGGCCATCACCGCCCACGGCACACCGGTGGTGCTGCAGACCGACGCGCTCACCTACGTGGACGCGCAGTCGGCGGTGGCCTGGAGCGCCAACCTGCACTCGAGCATCCACCACACCGTCAGGCTCGGCGCGATGATCGGGCGCGGCAGCGGCGAGGCGGTGCAGATCGCCTTCTCCGGCCAGGGCTTCGTGATCGTCCAGGCCAGCGAGGGCCCGACCGTCCCGCCCCACTCCCACGGCCAGAACTGAGCCTGGACCTACCGCGCCAGCGAACCGTTGGCGCGGTGAACGCGCCATCCGCCCGCCGCGTGACCGCCGGCATCTTCCAGGTCACCTGCACCGTGTACCCCGGCATGAACATGGCGGTGACCGTCCAGTGGAGGGCTACAGGCGCCGCTCGATCGGGAGCCGGGAGCGGGTCAGCAGTCCGGCGCCGAGCATCGCGACCAGCGGCACGACCAGCAGGGCGACGCCCACGTTGGGCCATGGCACCGCGATCCGGTAGGTCGTCGGGGCGGGCCAGACGTTGGCGAAGCCACGGTTGAGGGCGGCCAGCACGGCGGTGGAGGCGCCCAGCCCCGCGACGACGCCGAGCAGCGACCCGAGCCCGGCGATCACGCCCGCCTGGCTCAGCGACAGCATCCGGCGCACCCGTGGGGAGGCGCCGACGGCGGCCAGCGTGCCGAGGTCGGCGCGCCCGTCGGCGGCGGCCAGCGCGGTGGCGATCGCCGCCGCGCCGAGCGCGATCACGCCGGCCACGACGGTCAGCACCAGCAGCGCCGTGGTGTTCGTCTGCGGGCCGCGCTCGACCCGCACGTCGAACCCTGGGCTGAGCGCCGCCCGGAGGCGGTCCTCCTCCGCCACGGTCGGCATGCGGCTGGTGGTCGCGAGCGTGGCGAACGGCGTGGGGGCCAGGCCCAGCGAGCGGGCCGTGTGCGTGGTCATCAGCGTGACCGGCGCGCTCGGACGGTGCGGCAGCGCGAAACCGGGCGCGGTCACCGTCCGCTGCTCCCTGGCGCCGCCGCCCTTGAAGCCGATCGCCAGGCTCAGCGTCACCTGGCCGTCGCGCAGGGTGGCGGGGTCGTCGACCACCACCTTGCCGGCGCGCAGGGCCGCGGCCACCTGGTCGGCGTCCGCGGACGTGAGGCCGGCCACCGCGCCGGCCGCGGCCGGGTCGACGGCCAGGGTCGCGCCCCTGGTGGACGTCATGAGCCCACCGACGTACTGGTACTGGATGCCGGCGCCGTCGCAGCGGGGGTCGCGCCTGGCGGCCCGCTGCTGGGCGGCGGTCAGCCTGTCCCGTGGCAGGTACGGGCACTGCCGCGCCGCGGGCTGCTGTGGCGTGACGAAGCACGGCTGCCCGTCGCAGGTGGTGACGGCGACCTGGTGGACCTGCTCGACCGGCATGGTGCCGCGCAGCGTGGCGTTCAGGTCCGCCGGCAGTGCCCGCGGGCCGCCGAGGCCGTAGACGACCAGGTCGCCGGGGCGGCTCGAGCTGCGGTAGTCGTCCCTGGCGCGACGGTCCTCGGCGGTGAGCACGACGGCGACGGCGAGGCTGGCGACCACCGCGGCCATCACCGCCGAGATCGCCGGCGCCGCCGCCGTCCGGTTGCGGGAGGTGTCGCGCAGCGCGATCCGCGGCGCCAGCGGCAGCCAGCGGCCGGCGCGGGCGACCAGCCCCACGAAGGCGGGCGTGCACAGGACCAGGCCCAGCTCGGCGAGGGCCAGCCCGGCGAGGATCAGCTCCGCCTCGACCCGCCTGGCGGCGACGCCGGCGACGCCCGCCCCGGCCACCACCAGGACCGCGCCGAGGGCCGGCCAGCGCCGCCGCGACCGGGTGATGCCGCGGCGGCCGGCGAGCGCGGTCACCACGTCCTGCCGGGAGGCGATCCAGGCGGGGACGACCGCGGCCAGCACGCCGGTCACCACCGCGAGCCCGGCCAGCCCGGCCAGCGCCACGGGGAACACGCGCAAGCCGCCGGACCGGAAGTGGGCGGCGTGCAGCTCCAGCAGCGGCCGCGCGGCCGCGGCGGCGGCGACGCCGAGCACCACGCCGGCGGTCGCCGCGGCCGCGCCGAGCACCACGCCGTCGGCGAGCACGATCCGGCGCAGTTGCGCCGGGCTGCCCCCGGCCGCGGCGACCAGCGCCAGGTCGCGGCGGCGGCGGCGGGCGCCGACGGCGAAGGCCGGCCCGGCCAGCAGCACGATCTCCAGCATCGCCATGCCACCGACGAGCACCGCCACGCCGAGCGGCTCGTCCCCGGACTGGAACTCGGGGTACCGCTCGGCGGCGCCGGGCGGGTGCGCCAGCACGTACCGGGAGAGCACCGTCACGCCGTGGGTGTTGAGCTGCTTGACCTGCGCCCAGTTCAGCGGGCCCGGCGTGGCGACGAGCCACTTCAGGTCGTGCGGGTCCTGCGAGAGGGCCGCGGGCGGCAGCGCGCCGGGGCGCAGCACCAGCGTGGTCGCCCGCAGGTCGGTGGGGTCCTCCACGACGCCGACGACGCGGAAGCTGCGGCTGCCGTCGGCCAGGCGCACCGTGCCACCGACGCCGGCGCCCAGGCGGCTGGTCGCGGCCGGGGTCAGCGCGACCTCGTCCGCCGCGGACGGTGCCCGGCCGGACCGCCGCCGCAGCAGCCCCCGGGCCAACGGGTCGCCGTAGTCGACCATGCGGGCGCGCAGCTCCCCGGTGCCGGTCGCCGTCCGGACGGTCAGGCGGCCCGTCTGGTCGGCGACCGCCCTGGTGCCCGGCGGCAGCAGCGCCAGCAGCCGCTCCACGGTCGGCCGGCCCGCGCGCGCCGGCGGGCCCACCGGGATCGACTCGAGCCGGTCCGGCTCCTGGTGGACCGGTCCGTCGGACGGCCAGGTGACGGCGGCCTGCGCCGTGCCCATCTGGCGACCGGCCTGCTCGTCCGGGCTGAGCTCGAAGGTGTCCTGGATGGTCGCCGCGAACGCCAGGGCCGCCACCGGCATGGCGATCATCGCGACCACCAGCAGCGAGCGGCCCCGGGCCCGCCGCGCCTCGCGCCGCGCCACCCGCAGGGCGGCGCGCCAGCCGCTCACCGGCCACCGCCGGGGGCGGGCAGCAGCGCGTCGGGCTCGTCGAGCGGCCCGGAGGTGTCGACGATCAGGCCGTCGCGCAGGAACACCACCCGGTCGGCCCAGGCGGCGTGCCGCGCCTCGTGGGTGACCAGCACGCCGGCGGCGCCTCCGTCCACCTTGGCGCGCAGCAGGCGCAGCACCGCCTCGCCGGTCTGGGAGTCCAGCGCGCCGGTCGGCTCGTCGGCGAGCACCAGGCGGCGCTCGCCGACCAGGGCGCGGGCGATCGCCACCCGCTGCTGCTGGCCGCCGGACAGCTCGTCGGGGAAGCGCTCACCGTGGCCGTCGAGGTCGACGTCGGCCAGGGCCGCCAGCGCCCGCCGCCGTGCCTGGCGCGCACCGACGCCGTCGAGCTCCAGCGGCAGGGCGGCGTTCTCCGCCGCGGTGAGGGCGGCGAGCAGGTTCAGGTCCTGGAAGACGTAGCCGATGCGGCGCCGGCGCAGGGCGGCGAGCGCGCGGCGGCTCAGGCCGCCCAGCTGCGTGCCGTCGACGACGACCTCGCCCTCGGTGGGCCGGTCCAGCCCGCCGGCGAGGTTGAGCAGGGTGGACTTGCCCGACCCCGACGGGCCCATCACCGCGACCAGCTCGCCGGCCTGGACGCGTAGGGTCACGCCGCGCAGCGCGTGCACCGCCGTCTCGCCGCTGCCGTGGACCCGGTGCACCGCGCGCAGCTCCAGGATGCTCACTGCCGGCTCGCCTCCTCCGCGGTCGCGGGGGTGGCCTGCGGCACGCTCACCGGTGGCGGCGAGTAGCGGACCAGGCTCGCCTCGCAGTGGTCCAGCCAGCGCACCTCCGCCTCCCCCTGGAACAGCATGCTGTCGAGCACCAGGCGCCAGGAGAGGTCGTCGCCCGCCGCCTCGCGGGCCTTCAGCCGGGTGAGCTCCTGCAGCGACCGGATGGTCGCGGCCCGCTGCCGCTGGATCACCTGGTGGACGTCGACGCTGGGGGAGCGCACCGCGAAGACGAGCTTGACGGCGAGCTCCTGGCGGGGCACCACGTCGCGCACGACCGGTCCGAGGAACCAGCCGTCGAGCTCCCGGCGGCCGGCGCCGGTGAGCCGGTAGACCTTCTGGCCGTCGGCGCCGGCGTCGGCCTCCACCAGCCCGTCCCGCTCGAGCCGGGCAAGGGTGGTGTAGACCTGGCCGTCGTTGAGCGGCCACACGTGGCCGGTGGCGGCCTCGAACTCGCCCTTCAGCCCGTAGCCGTACATGGGGCGCTGCTCCAGGAGCGCCAGGAGACTGTGGCGGACGCTCATCGCTCCTCCTACCCGGTAAGTCCATACTCAGTATGGCCATACCCAGTATGGCCACCCTGCGGTGCCCAGGCAAGGTGATCTGGGCCGGTTAGGCCGGAATGCGGGGATCAATGCGAGAATTCAGGCTCGCCTCGGGATGAACCGTCGCAGAGCGGGCATGACTGTTGGGCTGCACCCTCGAATGCCGCCAGGAGGCGTGATGGAGTTCCTGGTGCTCGGTCCGCTCGAGGTGCGCGGCAGCGCCCGCCCGCTGGGACCGCCCGGCGGCAAGCAGGCCGGCCTGCTGGCCCTGCTCGCGCTCCACGCCAACCAGGTGGTCGCGACCGACCGGCTGATCCACGCGCTCTGGGGCGAGCGGCCGCCGCCGAGCGCGCGCCAGGCCCTGCAGAACCACGTCTCCTCCCTGCGCAAGCTGCTGGCCGGCGGCGACGGCGACGCGGTGCTGCGCACCCGCGACCCCGGCTACGTCCTGGCCGTCGAGCAGGAGCGGGTCGACGCCTTCCGCTTCGAGCGGCTCGCCGACGCCGGCAGGCAGGCGCTGGCCGACGGCGACCCGGCCGACGCCGCCGCGCTGCTGCGGCAGGCGCTCGCGCTGTGGCGCGGGCCCGCCCTGCCCGAGCTCGCCGAGTGGGCGGCGAGCTGGCCGGAGCTGACCGCCCTGGCCGACCGCCGCATATCGGTCACCGAGGACCGCGTCGAGGCCGACCTGGCCCTCGGGCGCCACCGGGAGCTCGTCGGCGAGCTGGACCTGCTGGTGGGCCAGCACCCACTGCGCGAGCAGCTCCGCGGCCAGCAGATGCTGGCCCTGTACCGGTCGGGCCGCCAGGCCGACGCCCTGGCGGCCTACCGCGACGCGCGGCGGGTGCTGGTCGAGGGGCTCGGCTTCGAGCCGACCGTCGGCCTGCAACGGCTGGAGCAGGCGATCCTGGCCCAGGACCCCGCCCTCGACCTGCTCGCGCCCCTTCGGGCCGGTGGCGCACGGGCCACCGAGGCGGCCGGCCGCACGCCCGTCTGGCGGCAGGGGCGCTCGCTGCCGGACGGCGACGGCGGCACCCTGTCGGTCCTGGCCGAGGTGGTCAAGGCGGAGGCGGGCATCCTCGACACCGACTCGGCCGAGCGCGCCGGCCGCCGCCTCGCCCAGGCGGTCGCCGCCGCGCTCGACCGGCCCGGCGGCTCAGGCGCGACCCCGGGCGACGGCGACGAGGCCGCCTGGGTCCTCGAGCACCTGCGCCGCCTGGTCGGCCTCGGCGGCGGGGCTGACCCGCAGCAGCGGGTCAGCCTGCACGCCGACCGCCGCGGGGAGGTGTTCGCCGCCTGGCGGCGGTTCCTGTACCGCCTGGCCGCGCGGCAGCCGCTGGTGCTGGCGATCGAGGACCTGCAGTGGGCGGACGACGCCCTCCTCGACTTCCTCGACGGGCTGACCGACCCGGGGGCGCTGGACCGGCCCGGCCCGGCGCCGCTGCTGGTGCTCGCGACCGCCCGGCCGGAGCTGGCCGAGCGGCGGCCCGACTGGGGCGCCGGCCGCCGCACCGCGGCGACCCTCGCGCTGGCGCCGCTGGACGAGGAGGAGACCGGGCACCTGCTCGAGGCCCTGCTGGCCAGGCACGGGCTCGCCACCGGGGTGGACCCGGCGCTGGTCGGCCGCGTCGGCGGCAACCCGCTGTTCGCCGAGGAGTACGTCCGCCTGCTCCGCGACCAGCTCGCCGGGACGGTCGCCATCCCGGAGACGGTCCACGCGATCATCGCCGCCCGCCTCGACGCGCTGCCGGCGGCGGAGAAGGCCGTCCTGCAGGACGTCGCCGTGCTCGGCCGGGCCGGCTGGCCGGGCGCGGTGGCGGCGATCGGCGGCTACGACCGCGCCTGGCTGGACGAGTGCCTGCGGGCGCTGACGGCCAAGGAGTTCGTGCACCGGGCGGGACGGTCCACGGTCGCGGGGGAGCGGGAGTACCGCTTCCGCCACGTGCTGGTCCGCGAGGTGGCCTACGGGCAGCTGCCGCGGGCGGCGAGGGCGGGGCGCCACCGCCGTGCCGCCGCCTGGCTCGAGTCCCTGGCCGAGGAGCGCCTGGAGGACCGGGCCGAGATGCTCGCCTCCCACTACCAATGGGCGCTCCGGTTCGCCCGCGCCGCCGGGCGGGTGGATCCCGAGCTGACCGAGCGGGCGCGGCTGGCGCTGCGCGCCGCCGGCGAGCGCGCCGTCGGCCTGGGCGTGTTCCCGACGGCCGCGCGCTACTACACCGAGGCGCTGGCCCTCTGGCCGGAGGACCATCCGGACCGTCCGCGCTTGCGCTTCCGGGCGGCCGAGGCGCGCTTCTACACGCAGGGGACCGTCGGCGCCCAGCCACCCGGCCTCGGTGGCGACGCCGGCGGCGAGCTCCGCGACGCCCGCGACGAGCTGCTCGCCGCCGACGACCCGGGGGGCGCCGCCGAGGCCGAGATGCTGCTCGCCTACCTCGCCCTCGACCAGGGCCGCCCCTCCGAGTGGAAGCCGCACCTGCGCGGCGCCCTCGACCTCGCCCGCAAGGCGCCGCCGTCGCGCTCCAAGGCGTGGGCGCTGTCCCACTGCGCCATCCACGGGCTGGCCACCGGGGAGGTCGCCGATGCCAGCGCCGCCGGCCGGGAGGCGCTGTCGATCGCGCGGCAGTTGGGCCTCGCCGAGCTGGAGGCCACCGCCCGCTCCGCGGTCGGCGCGCTCCGCGTCGACCAGGGCGACCTTGGTGGGGTGGCCGACCTCGAACGGGCCCGGGCCGCGCTGGCGAAGCTGAACTCTCCCGACCTGATCAATAGCCACTTCCTGCTCGGCTTCGCCCACTCCCGCCTCGGCGACCCGGCCGCGACCATGGCCGTGATGATGGCCGCGCGCGCGACCGCCAACCGGATCGGCTCGGTCTACCTGGTGCGCTGGATGAAGTTCCAGGGCGCGGCGGGGGAGTACTGGGCGGGCATGTGGGACGAGGCGGTCGCCACCGCCGACGAGTTCGAGGCCGCGGCGGCGAGCCTCGGCCACCACTACCTCGGGGTGGTCTGCCACGCCTCCCGCGCCTACATCCGGCTGGCCCGTGGCGACGGCGCCGGCGCCGTGGCCGACGCCGTCGCGGCGACGCAGCTGGCCGAGCGCTGGCAGGACGGCCACATGCCGCACATCGCGCGCACCGCGCACGCCCGGACGCTGCTCGCCACCGGACGGACCGACGAGGCGGCGGCGGTCGCCGAGGCGCTGCTGGCGAAGTTCCGGCCAGGACCGCTTCCCGTCCCGATCGGGGTCGACCTCGGGGTCGTCCTCGCCGGCCTCGGCCACCCGGCCGCGGTGCTCGACCGCCGGGGCGTGACCGGCTCGGCCTGGCTCGACGCGCTGCGCGCGTTCGTCGACGGCGACGCGGCCGGTGCCGCGGACGTCTACGCCCGCATCGGCTCCCGCCCCGACGAGGCCTACGCCCGCATGGAGGCCGGCAGGCGCCTGCTGGCCGCCGGCGCGCCCGAGCGGGCGCGCCCGCAGCTCACCGCCGCGCTCGACTTCTGGCGCCAGGTCGGCGCCGGCGCCTACGCCGGCGAGGCCGAGGCCCTGCTCGCCATCGGCGCCGCGCGCGCCTGAGGGCGGCGCCGGCCGGGCCGGCACCGGGTTGACGGGGCGCGGCCCGGGTTGAAAACATCCGGCCGCGGCGCCAGACCGGCGCCGCGGCGGCGGGCACCAGGAAGCCGGTGGGAATCCGGCGCGGTCGCGCCACTGTGACCGGGGAGCGATCCTCCAGCATGGCCACTGCTCACGGGTGGGAAGGCCGGAGGGAGCGGAGATCCGGGAGCCAGGAGACTGGCTCGCCGCCGACGTCCGACCGGGGCGCAGGACCCCGAGGAGGTTCCTCAACGTGACCGCCCGCACCGCCACCGGCAGGCCGGCGGCCAGGCGCGTGCCCGCCTGGGTGCCGCTCGCCGTCGTCGGCCTCGCCCTGCTCGTCTACGCCGTCGCCTTCGACCAGGGCCTGCTGCTCGAGCCGCTGTTCGGCAAGGCCGCCATGGCCGACAAGTTCCTCCACGAGTTCTTCCACGACGGCCGGCACCTGCTCGGCTTCCCCTGCCACTAGCCTGGCCGCAACACCGAGGAGCTGAGCTTCCATGGCGCTCGTGCTGCGCCGCGGGCTCCTGGCCGGCCTGGTCGCCGGCCTGGTCAGCGGCGCCTACCTCCTGCTCGTCGGCGAGCCGGTGATCGACCAGGCGATCCGGCTGGAGGCCGCGGCCTCCGGCGGGGCGGGAGCCGTCGAGCTGCTGTCCCGCGGCACCCAGAAGTTCGGGCTGGTCGGCGCGACCACCCTCTACGGCGTCGCCGTCGGGGGCGTGTTCGCGCTGGTCTACCAGTTACTGGAGGCACGCATGGCCCCAGGGACCGGGTGGGACAAGGCGGTGCGCCTCGCCGCGGCCGGCTTCGCCACGCTGTTCCTGGTGCCGTTCCTCCACTACCCGGCCAACCCGCCCGGGGTGGGCGACGCCAGCACCGCGGGGACCCGCACGCGGCTGTACCTGGCCGCGGTCGCCGCCTCGCTGCTGATCTCGGTGGTCGCCTGGCTCGCCGCCCGCCGCCTCGCCGAGCTGGGCGTCGAGCGCTGGCGCCGGCAGCTCGCCGTCGGCGCCGGCTACCTGGTCGCCGTCGGCCTCGCCTACGCCGTCCTGCCCGAGGTGCCGCAACGCGTCGCCGTTCCCGCCGAGCTGCTCTGGAAGGCCCGGCTCGCCTCGGCGTCGGGGCAGGCGCTGCTGTGGGCCGCCATGGCCGCGGCCTTCGGCGCGCTGGCGATGCGCGCCGAGCAGCGGGCGGCCGGCGCGGCGGCCTCGCCGGCCCGCACCGGCGCCTGACTGGGATGAGGCCGCCGACCGACCCGACCGCCGCCCGGCGCACCCTCGCCGCGGCCGTCGGCGTCGCCGTCGGGTCCCTGGCGGACCTGGCCGTCGGCGACCCCGCGCGGCTGCACCCAGTGGCGGGGTTCGGCACCCTGGCGGCGGCGCTGGAGGCGCGCTGCTGGCGGCCGTCGCGCCTGGCCGGCGCCGCCTACGCCGCCGTGCTCGTCGGCGGCAGCGCCGCGCTGGCCGCGCTGGCCGACCGCCGCCTGCGGCGCCGGCCGGCCGCCAGGGCGGCGTTCGCGGCGGCGGTGACCTGGGCCGCGCTCGGCGGCCGCTCGCTGGGCCGCACCGCCACCGCGCTGGCCGAGGCGGTCGGCGCCGGCGACCTCGGCGAGGCCAGGCGGCTCGCGCCCGCCCTCGCCGGCAGGGACCCGGCCGGCCTCGGCGCGCCCGAGCTGTGCCGGGCGGCGGTCGAGTCGGTCGCCGAGAACACCGCCGACGCGGTGGTCGCGCCGCTGCTGTGGGGCGCGCTGGCGGGCCCGGCCGGGGTGGCCGCCTACCGCGCCGCCAACACCCTCGACGCCATGGTGGGCCACCGCAGCCCGCGCCACGCCCGCTTCGGCTGGGCCGCCGCCCGCCTCGACGACCTGCTCACCTGGCCGGCAGCCCGGCTCGCCGCCGGGCTCGCGGTGCTGCTCGCCCCGGTCGCCGGCGGCGACCGCCGCCGCGCGTGGCGCACCCTGCGGCGCGACGGCCGCGCCCACCCCAGCCCCAACGCCGGCCGGCTCGAGGCGGCCTTCGCCGGCGCCCTCGGCGTCCGCCTCGGCGGCCGCAACCGCTACGGCGACCACCTCGAATTCCGGCCCCACCTCGGCGACGGCCCGCCGCCCGACCCCGACGCGGTCGCCCGCGCCGTGCGCCTGTCCCGCGCCGTCGGCCTGGCCGCCGCGGCCCTCGCCACCACCCTCGCCTGCGCCGGCCCGGCGGTCCGCCGCCTACGCGACAGCGAGGTGGGCGGATGACGCCTCCCGCAACCGACGGGGAGATGGCCCACGACCGCCGGGCGGCGGGACAGCCCAGCGACCAAGGCGTCGCCCAAGGAGCGCCAGCGACGCCGGGCGCGCCGAAGGAGCGGACCCACCAGGGAGGTGGGCCGGAGCCGCGCGCTGGACTGACCGAGGAGCGACGAAGGAGCGCCAGCGACGAAGGAGCGACGAGGGAAGGCAGCGCACGAAGCGGCGCAGGCCCACCGACCGTTTCCGTAAAGGGCGCGCTGCTGGTCGCGGGGACCGCCTCGGACGCGGGCAAGAGCGTGGTGGTGGCGGGGCTGTGCCGGCACCTCGCCAGGCAGGGCGTGCGGGTGGCGCCGTTCAAGGCGCAGAACATGGCGCTCAACTCGGCGGTCACGCCCGGCGGGGCGGAGATCGGGCGCGCCCAGGCCGCCCAGGCGGCGGCCGCCGGCGTGGCGCCCGAGGCGGCGATGAACCCGGTCCTGCTCAAGCCGAGCGGTGAGCGGCACAGCCAGGTGGTGGTGATGGGCCGGCCGGTCGCCGAGGTGGACGCGCGCTCCTACCAGGAGCTCAAGGCCGAGCTCGCCGGGGTCGTCCACGACGCCCTGGCGGACCTCCGCGCCCGCTTCGACGTGGTCGTCTGCGAGGGCGCCGGCAGCCCCGCCGAGATCAACCTGCGCGCCGGCGACCTCGCCAACCTCGGCCTCGCCCGCGCCGCCGGTCTGCCGGTGGTGGTGGTCGGCGACATCGACCGCGGCGGCGTGTTCGCCAGCCTCTACGGCACCGTCGCCCTGCTCGAGCCCGCCGACCAGGCGCTGGTCGCCGGCTTCCTGATCAACAAGTTCCGCGGTGATCCGGCGGTGCTCGCCCCCGGCCTCGACCAGCTCACCCGGCTCACCGGCCGGCCGGTGCTCGGCGTGCTGCCGTGGCAGCGCGGCCTGTGGCTGGACGTGGAGGACTCCCTGGCGCTGGAGGCGCCGCGCGACGGCGCCCTGCCACCCCGCGGTCCGGACGCGCTCACCGTGGCCGTGGTGCGGCTGCGCTGGATCTCCAACTTCACCGACTTCGACGCGCTCGCCGCCGAGCCGGGCGTCGCGGTGCGCTTCACCCAGTCGCCCGCCGACGTGCTCGCCGCCGACCTGGTGGTGCTGCCCGGCACCAAGGCGACCGTGGAGGACCTCGCCTGGCTGCGCGCGCGCGGCCTGGCCACCGCGCTCGCCCGCCGGGCGGAGCGGGGGCTGCCCCTGCTTGGCGTCTGCGGCGGCTACCAGATGCTCGGCAAGCGCGTCGTCGACCCGGTGGAGAGCGGCGCCGGCGCGGTCGAGGGCCTCGGCCTGCTGCCGGTCGAGACCGTGTTCGAGCGGGAGAAGGTGCTGGCCACCCCGCGCGGCCACGCCCCCTGGCTGGACGGCGCCGAGGCGGCCGGCTACGAGATCCGCCACGGCCGCACGCGGCGCTTCGGCGGCGAGCCGCTGCTGCTGCGCGCTGGCGGCGGCGACGACGGCTGCCGCTCCGGCGCCGTGCTCGGCACCTCCTGGCACGGGCTGCTCGAGGGCGACCGGCTGCGGCGTGCCCTGCTCGGCTGGGTGGCGGCGGCCCGTGGGCTGCGCTGGCTGCCCGGCGAGCAACCCTTCGCCGCGGTCCGCGAGGCCCGCCTCGACGCCCTCGGCGACCTGGTCGCCGAGCACGCCGACACGGCGGCGATCGCCCGCCTGGTCGAGCAGGGCGCCCCGCCCGGCCTGCCCGTGCTGCCACCCGGAGGGGCGCCGTGATCCTGCTGCTGACCACCGCCGACACCGAGGTGCTCGCCGCCGTGCGGGCGGCGGCCGAGCTGCCGGAGGGCTTCGGGGAGGTGCGCGCCGCCAACCCGGCCGGCGCGCCCGACCCGGCGGCGTTCTGCGAGCGGCACCTCCCCGGCGCCGAGGCCGTCCTGGTCCGCCTGCTCGGCGGCCGGCGCGCCTGGCCGCAAGGGTTCGACCTGCTGCGGCGGCGCTGCGCCGAGCTGGGCGTGCCGCTGCTCGCCTTCGGCGGCGAGGCCGAGCCCGACGCCGAGCTGGCCGCCGCCTCCACCGCCCCCGCCGGGGTGGTCGCCGAGGCGTTCGAGTACCTGCGCCACGGCGGCGTGGCCAACACCGCCAACCTGCTCCGCTTCGTCGCCGACACGCTGCTGTTCGGCGGCTTCGGCTTCGAGCCGCCGGCGGTCCTGCCCGGCCACGGCCTCTACCGGCCCGAGCTGGCCGAGCGGCGCGACCCCGGCCGCCCCACCGTCGGCGTGGTCTTCTACCGGGCGCACTGGATGAGCGGCAACACCGCCTTCGTGGACGCCCTGGTCGAGGCGCTCGACGCCGCCGGGGCCAACCCGCTGCCGGTGTTCTGCTACTCGCTGCGCCCCGGCCCCGACGGCCGCGTGGCAGCGGCCGAGCTGGTCGCCGGGCACGGCGTCGACGCCCTGGTGGTGACGGTGCTCGCCGCCGGCGGCTCGAACGCGGCCGACGCGTTCGCCGGCGCGGGCGAAGACCGCCCGGAGGGTTGGGCGTCGTGGCGGGTGCCGGCGCTCGACGCCCTGGACGTGCCGGTGGTGCAGGGCATCTGCGTCACCACCAGCAGGGCGGCCTGGGCGGCGGCCGCCGGCGGGCTGTCGCCGCTGGACGCGGCCATGCAGGTCGCCATCCCCGAGTTCGACGGCCGCGTGGTCGGCGTGCCCTTCTCCTTCAAGGAGCCGGTGGCGGTCGACGCGGGCGCGGAGCCGGTCCTGGTCTACCGGGCCGACCCGGAGCGGGCCGCGCGGCTTGCCGGCATCGCCACCCGGCTGGCGCGGCTCCGCCGGGTGCCCAACCGCGACAAGCGGGTCGCGGTGGTGCTGTCCAACTACCCGACCAAGCACGCCAGGGTCGGCAACGCGGTCGGCCTGGACACCCCGGCCAGCGCGGTGCGGCTGCTGGAGGCGATGCGGGCCGCCGGCTACCAGGTCGGGGACCTGCCCGCTGCGCGCGACGGGGAGGCCGAGCTTCCCGAGGGCGACCGGCTGGTCCACGCGCTGATCGCCGCCGGCGGGCAGGACGCCGAATTCCTCACCGATGAGCAGCTCGCCGGCGCGGCCGCCAGGGTCGACGGGGCCGCCTACGCGGCCTGGTTCGCGGGCCTGCCGGCGAGGCTGCGCGAGCGGGTGGTGGCCCACTGGGGCGAGCCGCCCGGCGACCTCTACGTCGACCGGGGCGACCTGGTGCTGGCCGGGCTGCGCCTGGGCAACGTCTTCCTGGCGGTGCAGCCGCCGCGCGGCTTCGGCGAGAACCCGGTGGCCATCTACCACGACCCCGACCTGCCGCCCTCCCACCACTACCTGGCCGGCTACTGGTGGCTGCGGCAGGTGTTCGGCGCCGACGCCGCGGTCCACCTCGGCAAGCACGGCACGCTGGAGTGGCTGCCGGGCAAGAGCCTGGCGCTCTCGGCCGGTTGCGCGCCCGACGCCGTCCTCGGCGACCTGCCGCTGTTCTACCCGTTCATCGTCAACGACCCCGGCGAGGGCACCCAGGCCAAGCGGCGCGCCCACGCGGTCGTGGTCGACCACCTGGTCCCGCCGATGACCAGGGCGGAGACCTACGACGACCTGGCCCGCCTCGAGCAGTTGCTGGACGAGTACGCCAGCCTGCAGGCGCTCGACCCTTCCAAGCTGCCCGAGGTGCGGGAGCGGATCTGGCAGCTGGTGCGCGCCGCCGAGCTGCACCGCGACCTCGGCGTGGAGCAGGAACCAGCGGCGTTCGACGAGTTCGTCCTGCACCTTGACGGCTACCTCTGCGAGGTCAAGGACGCCCGCATCCGCGACGGCCTGCACGTGCTCGGCCAGGAGCCGGCCGGCGAGCAGCGCACCGGCCTGGTCGCGGCGATCCTGCGGCTCGGCGCCGGCCGCGTGCCCGGGCTGCGGCGGGCGGTCGGCGCCGCCTTCGGCCTGGACGAGCCGGCCCTGCTCGAAGCCCCCGGCCGCCGGCTGGACGCCGTGCCCGCCGCCCTGCTGCAACGCTTCCCCGGGCCGGCGGCCAGCGCCGCCGACCTGGTCGACCGCCTGGAGGAGGCGGCCACGGCGCTGCTCGCCGGCGTCGACGCCAAGGGCTGGGACGCCGCCGCGGTCCCGGCGGTCGTCGCCGACGTCCTCGGCGGCGAGGGGCTCCCCGGGCAGGACGGCGAGCCGCGCGCCGGGGTGGTGGCGAGCCTGGAGTTCGCCTGCCGGGAGGTGCTGCCGCGCCTCGCCCGCACCGGCGACGAGCTGGGCAACCTGCTGCGCGGCCTGGACGGCCGCTACGTGCCGGCGGGGCCGTCCGGCTCGCCCACCCGCGGGCTGGTCAACGTGCTGCCGACCGGCCGCACCTTCTACTCCGTCGACCCCAAGGCGCTGCCCAGCGAGCTGGCCTACGCCACCGGCCGGCGCCTGGCCGACGACCTGCTCGAACGCTACCAGGCCGAGGAGGGCGCCTACCCCGAGACGGTCGGGATCGTGGTCTGGGGCACCTCGGCGATGCGCACCCAGGGCGACGACGTCGGCGAGGTCCTCGCCCTGCTCGGCGTGCGGCCGTGCTGGAACCCCGAGACCCGCCGGGTCACCGGCCTGGAGGTCGTGCCAACGGGCGAGCTGGGCCGCCCGCGGATCGACGTGACCGTGCGCATCAGCGGCTTCTTCCGCGACGCCTTCCCCAACCTGATCGCCCTGGTCGACGAGGCCGTCGGCCTGGTCGCCGGGCTGGACGAGCCCGACGAGGCCAACTACGTCGCCAAGCACGCCCGCGCCGAGCTGGCCGCCGGCCACGACCGGCGCCGCGCCACCACCAGGGTGTTCGGCTCCAAGCCGGGCGCCTACGGCGCCGGGCTGCTGCCCCTGATCGACGCGCGCAACTGGCGCAGCGACGCCGACCTCGCCGAGGTCTACGAGGTCTGGGGCGGATACGCCTACGGCCGCGGGCTCGACGGGGTGAACGCGGCCGAGGCGCTGCGCGACAACCTCGCCAGGGTGCGGGTGGCGGTCAAGAACGTCGACACCCACGAGCACGACCTGCTCGACTCCGACGACTACTTCCAGTACCACGGCGGCATGGTGGCGGCGGTGCGCGCCCTCACCGGCGCCAACCCGCGCGCCTACCTGGCCGACAGCGCCGACCCGGCGCGGGTGCGCACCCGCGCCCTCGACGAGGAGATCCGCCGGGTCGTCCGGGCCAGGGTGGTCAACCCCCGCTGGATCGCCGGCATGGCCCGCCACGGCTACAAGGGCGCCTTCGAGCTGTCGGCCACCGTCGACTACCTGTTCGGCTACGACGCCACCACCGGTGCGGTCGACGACTGGATGTACGGGGCGATCGCGCAGCGCTACCTGTTCGACCCCGACACCGCCGCGTTCCTGCGCCGCTCCAACCCGTGGGCGATGCGCGCGATCGCCGAGCGGCTGCTGGAGGCGGCCGACCGCGAGCTGTGGGCCGACCCGGACGCCGCCACCTTGCGGCGGCTGCGCGCCGTCTACCTGGAGCTGGAGGGCGAGCTGGAGGAGGAGCGCCCGTGACCTCGGTCCCGTACCCGTTCTCGGCGATCGTCGGCCAGCACGACCTGGTCCTGGCCCTGTCGCTCAACGCCGTCTCCCCGGCGGTCGGCGGGGTGCTGGTCCGGGGCGAGAAGGGTACCGCCAAGTCGACCGCGGTGCGCGGCCTGGCCGGCCTGCTGCCGCCGATCGACGTGGTGGCCGGCTGCCCGTACAACTGCGACCCGGCCGCGCCCGACCCGGCCTGCCCCGCCGGGCCGCACCCGGCGGGGGCCGACTGGCGCCGGCGGCCGGTGCCGCTGGTCGAGCTGCCGGTCGGGGCGAGCACCGACCGGGTCGCCGGCGCCCTCGACCTGGAGCGCGCCCTGGTGGAGGGCAGGCGCGCCTTCGAGCCCGGGCTGCTCGCCGCCGCCCACCGCGGCATCCTCTACGTCGACGAGGTCAACCTGCTCGGCGACCACCTGGTCGACCTGCTGCTGGACGCGGCCGCCCTGGGCGTCAACTACGTCGAGCGCGAGGGCGTCAGCGTCCGCCACGCCGCCCGCTTCCTGCTCGTCGGGACGATGAACCCGGAGGAGGGCGAGCTGCGGCCGCAGCTGCTCGACCGCTTCGGCGTCACCGTCGAGGTGCGCGGCAACGCCGACCTGGCCGAGCGGGTGGAGGTGGTCAGGCGCCGCCTCGCCTACGAGGCCGACCCGGCCGGGTTCGCCGCCGCCTGGGCGGACGCCGACGCCGCCCACGGCGGGCGCATCGCCGCCGCCCGCCGCCACCTGCCGGAGGTGCGCCTGCCCGACGAGATGCTCGGGCGGGTGGCCTCGGCCTGCGCCGCCTTCGCGGTCGACGGGCTGCGCGGCGACATCGTCACCGCCAAGACCGCCGCCGCGCTCGCCGCCTGGGAGGGCCGCGACGAGGTCGGCCTCGGCGACGTGCGCCAGGCCGCCCTGCTGGCCCTCGCCCACCGGCGCCGCCGCGGGCCGATGGACGCGCCCGGGCTCGACGAGGAGGAACTCGACCGTGCCCTCGGCCAGGAGCCCGAGCCGGACCCGCCCGACCCGGGCGGCAACGGCCACCCGCCGGACGGCCCGGCCGCCCAGGACGGTGCGGACGGCCAAGGCCAGCCGGTCGCCCATGGCGCCGGCGACGGCCACGGCGCCCACGACCAGGCCGCCACGGCCGGGTCCGGTGCGGACCGCGCGGCGGCCGGCGGCAGGACCGGGGCGGACGACGGCCTCCGCGCCCCGCCGGACGGGGACCGGCCGGAGCGAGCCGGGTCGGGCGGGTCCGGCTCGGACGGCCGGCAGGCCGGCGGCTCAGGCGCCGGCGGCGAGCGGGTCGAGGCGGCCGGCCGGCCGTTCGCGCCGGTCTGGTTCGAGCTGCCGGGCACCGGCGCCGGCGCGTGGGGCCGCCGCAGCCGCGCCGAGGCGGAGTGGGGCCGCCCGGTGGCCGACCGGCCGCTCGCCGGCCGGACCGGCGACCTCTCGCCGGCCGGCACCCTGCGGGCGGCGGCGCCGTTCCAGCGCGCCCGCGGCCGCCTGGCTGGCGGCGGGCTGCGGCTGCGCCGCTCCGACCTGCGCCAGCACGTGCGCGAGGGCCGCGAGGGGAACCTGGTGCTGTTCGTGGTCGACGCCTCCGGTTCGATGGCCGCCAGGCGGCGCATGGCCGCCACCAAGGGCGCGGTGCTGTCGCTGCTGCTCGACGCGTACCAGCGCCGCGACCGGGTCGGCCTGGTCAGCTTCAGGGGCGAGGGCGCGACGGTGCTGCTGCCGCCGACCGCCAGCGTCGAGCTGGCCGCCGAGCGCCTCGGCGCGCTGCCGACCGGGGGCCGCACCCCGCTGGCGGCGGGGCTCGGCCGCGCGGGCGAGGTGCTGGCCGCCGAGCGGATCCGCGACCCGCGGCGGCGACCGCTGCTGGTGCTGGTGACCGACGGGCGCGCCAACGCGGGGGGTGGCGCGCCGCGGCGCGGCGCTCCCGACCACGCCGGCCTCGACCCGGTGGGCGCGGCGCTGGCGCAGGCCGCGGCGCTGGCCGCCAGGGGGGTCGCCGCAGTGGTGGTCGACACCGAGGACGGCGCGGTGCGCCTCGGCATCGCCGCCGAGGTGGCGCGAGCGCTCGCCGCGCCGTGCGTGCGCCTGGATGCGCTGGCCGCGCAGCCGCTCGCCGGCGTGGTGCGCTGGGTCACCGGCGGCGGTCCAAGGGGTCCGGGGGGTCCGGGGGGTCCGGGGGGCTCGAGAGCGAGGCCGCAACCCCTGAAACCGGCGCCCACGCAAAGCCGAGCGGTAGCCCCCCGGTCAACAGGCCGGAGGGGAAGGAGCGTGGCATGAGCGAGCAGCCGCGGCGCGCCCGGCGGGACCACCCGCTGCTGATCGTCAACACCGGGCACGGCAAGGGGAAGTCGACCGCCGCGTTCGGCGTCATGCTGCGCGGCTGGGCGCGCGGCTACCGGGTCGGCATGTACCAGTTCGTGAAGTCGGGGCGCTGGCGCATCGGCGAGCGCAAGGCCGCCGAGGCCCTCGGCGGCATCACCTGGGAGAGCATGGGCGACGGCTGGACCTGGGTCTCCCGCGACCTGGAGCACTCCGCCGACCTGGCCAGGGAGGGCTGGGAGGAGGTCAAGCGGCGCATCGCCGACCAGACCTACGAGCTGTTGGTGCTCGACGAGTTCACCTACCCGATGACCTTCGGCTGGGTCGACACCGCCGAGGTGGTCGAGGTGCTCAAGGGCCGGCCCGGCTTCCAGCACGTGGTCGTCACCGGCCGCGACGCCCCCGAGGCCCTGGTCGACGCCGCCGACCTGGTGACCGAGATGCGCAAGGTGAAGCACCCTTACGACCAGGGCATCCGCGGCCAGCAGGGGATCGAGTGGTGATCCCGCGGCTGGTGGTGGCCGGGACCCACTCCGGGGTGGGCAAGACCACCGTCGCCACCGGGCTGATGGCCGCGTTCGCCGCCCGCGGCCGCCGCGTGGCCGGCTTCAAGGTCGGCCCGGACTTCATCGACCCCTCCTACCACGCGCTGGCCTGCGGCCGGCCCGGCCGCAACCTGGACGCCTTCCTGTGCGGTCCCGAGCTGGTCGGCCCGCTGTTCGCGCACGGCGCCGGCGGCGCCGACCTGGCCGTCGTCGAGGGCGTCATGGGGCTGTTCGACGGCGCCGCCGGCGCCGGCGAGCTGGCCTCCACCGCCCAGGTCGCCAAGCTGCTCGACGCGCCCGTGCTGCTGGTGGTCGACGCGGGCGGGCTGGCCCGCTCGGTGGCCGCGCTGGTCCACGGCTACGCCACCTGGGACCCGGGCCTGCGCCTCGCCGGCGTCGTCCTCAACCGGGTCGCGTCCGACCGGCACGAGCGGCTGCTGCGCGAGGCCCTCGGCCCGCTCGGCCTGCCGGTGGTCGCGGTGCTGCGCCGCCACGCCGCCCTCGCCACCCCGGAGCGCCACCTCGGCCTGGTGCCCGCGGCGGAGCGGGCCGCGGCGGCCGCCCGCACGGTCGCCGCGCTCGGCGACGCCCTGGCCGACGCCGCCGACCTGGACGCCGCCGCCGCCCTCGCCGCCGCCGCGCCGCCGCTGACCGCGACCCCGTGGGACCCGGCCGCCGCGCTGGCACCCGCTCCCGGCGGCGACGGCGCCGCCGGGCGGCCCGCGGATGCCGGTGGGGCCTCGGCTGGGCCGGGCGGTCCAGCAGGTACGGCGGGCGGGCGGCCGGTGCGGGTGGCGGTCGCCGCCGGGCCCGCCTTCACCTTCGTCTACCAGGAGAACCTGGAGCTCCTCGAGGCGGCGGGCGCGGAGCTGGCCGGCTTCGACCCGACCGCCGACGGCGAGCTGCCCGCCGGCAGCGACGCCGTCTACCTGGGCGGCGGGTTCCCCGAGACCTACGGCGCCGCGCTCGCCGGCAACCGGCCGATGCGGGCGGCGGTGCGCGCCTTCGCCGCGAGCGGCCGGCCGCTGGTCGCCGAGTGCGGCGGCCTGCTCTACCTCGGCCGCTCGCTCGACGGCCTGCCCATGTGCGGCGTGCTCGCGGCCGAGGCGCGCATGACCGGCCGCCTCACCCTCGGCTACCGGCACGCCCGCGCTGCCGGCCCCTCGGTCCTGGCCGCGCCCGGCCCGGACGTCCGCGGCCACGAGTTCCACTATTCCGCGCTCGACCCGCCGGCCGGCCCGTCCCCGGCCTGGCTGCTCGACGGGGGTGCCCGCCCGGAGGGCTTCGTCGCCGGGGGGGTGCACGCCAGCTACCTCCACACCCACTGGGCGGGCCAGCCCGGGCTGCCGGCGCGGCTGGTGGCGGCGCCGTGAACGGGCGGCTGGTCGGCGTCGGCGTCGGCCCGGGTGACCCGGAGCTGGTCACCCTGCGGGCGCTGCGCGCGTTCCGCGAGGCCGACGAGATCTTCGTCCCGGTCGCCGACAGCGGCGAGGTCGGCCGCGCCGAGGCGGTGGTGCGGGCGCACGCCGACCCGGCCCGGATCCGCCGGCTCACCTTCGCGCTCTCCGACGACGAGGCCGCGCGCGAGGCCAACTGGGAGCGGGCCGGCGCCGAGGTCGCGCGGGTGGTGGCCGGCGGCGGCGTCGCCGCCTTCGCCACCATCGGCGACCCGAGCGTCTACTCGACCTTCAGCTACCTGGCCGCGACCGTGCGCGAGCTGGTCGGGGACGTCACCGTCGAGACCGTGCCGGGCATCACCGCCATGCAGGACCTCGCCGCCCGGGCCGGCGTCAGCCTGGTCGAGGGGGGCGAGCGGCTCGCCCTGCTGCCGCTCGCCGCCGGGCCGGAGCGGGCCGCGCGCGCCCTGGCCGAGTTCGACACGGTCGTCTGCTACAAGGGCGGCCGCCACCTCCCCGAGCTGCTCGACGTGCTGCGCGCCGCCGGCCGGCTCGACCGGGCCGTCTACGGCGCCCGGCTCGGCCTGGCGGGGGAGACCGTCCTCCCGGCCGCCGACCTGCCCGCCGAGCCCGGCCCCTACCTCTCCACCCTGATCGCCCTGCCCGACCGGGCCGGCCGGGAATCCGGAGGGGGGTCGATACCACGATGAGGACGGTGCCGAGCGTGGCGGTGCGGCCCAAGGTCTGGTTCGTCGGGGCGGGACCGGGCGCCGCCGACCTGCTCACCTTCCGTGGCGCCGCCGCCATCGCAGCGGCCGACGTGGTCGTCTGGGCGGGCAGCCTGGTCAGCCCCGACGTGCTCGTCCACGCCCGGCCGGACGCCGAGGCGCTGGACTCCTCGGCGCTGACCCTCGAGGAGGTCGCGGCGGTCTACGACCGGGCGGCCGCCGAGCGGCTGGTGGTCGCGCGGGTCCACTCGGGCGACCCGACCCTCTACGGGGCGGTGCAGGAGCAGGTGGCCGAGTGCGAGCGGCGTGGCCTGCCCTGGGAGATCGTGCCAGGGGTGTCGTCGCTGGCCGCCGCGGCGGCGGCGGTCGGCCGCGAGCTGACCGTCCCCGGGGTGGCCCAGTCGGTCGTCCTCACCCGCCTGGCGACCCGGACCGGCGACTCCATGCCACCACGCGAGCAGGTCAGGGAGCTGGCCCGCCACGGCGCCACCATGGCCCTGTTCCTGTCCTGCTCGCGCCCGCGCGCGTTGCAGCGGGAGCTCGAGGCCGGCGGCTACCCGCCCGACACCCCGTGCGCGGTCGTGCACCGCGCCACCTGGCCGGACGAGCTCGTCCTGCGCTGCCGCCTCGCCGACCTCGCCGCCCGGATCCGCGACGCGCGCATCCACAAGCAGGCCCTCGTCCTGGTCGGACCGGCCCTCGCCGACGACGGCGCCCGCTCGCACCTCTACCATCCCGCCTTCAGCCACGAGTTCCGCCGCGCCAGCAGCCCGGTCCCCCTGGGGGCCACGGCCCCCTCCGACGACCCCCCCGGACCCCCCGACTCCCGGGGGGCTACCGCTCCGCTCCATGAGCCCCCCGGAGCCGGCCCGTGACCGCGCCGGAGCACCGGGCCAGGGCCTCGCCGGCGCCGCCCGCGGACGACCCCCTGCAGGTTGAGCTGCGCGAGCCGGACCTGCCGCGTACCGCCAAGGTGGCCGGGCGTGACCTGCGGCCGGGGTGGACCACCGGCACCTGCGCGGCGGCGGCGGCGAAGGCGGCCGCGGCCGCGCTGGTCAGCGGGCGCGCGCAGGAGCGCGTCGAGGTCGGCCTGCCGGTGGGGGGGCGGCGGGTCAGCTTCGCGGTGGCGAGCTGCCGGCTCGGCGACGGCGAGGCCGAGGCGGTGGTGGTCAAGGACGCCGGCGACGACCCCGACGTCACCCACGGCGCCCACCTGACCGCATGCGTCTCCCTGGAGCCCGAGCCGGGCCTGCGCATCGACGGCGGCGAGGGCGTCGGCCGCGTCACCCGCCCCGGGCTCGGCCTGCCGGTCGGCGGGCCGGCGATCAACCCGGTGCCGCGCCGCCAGATCACCGCCGCCGTCGGGGAGGTGCTCGACCTGGCCGCCGGCGGCGCCCGGGTGGTGGTCAGCGTGCCGGGCGGGGAGCGCATGGCGCGCAAGACCACCAACCCGCGCCTGGGCATCGTCGGCGGCATCTCCATCCTCGGCACCACCGGCGTGGTGCGGCCGTTCTCGACCGCCGCCTGGCGGGCCAGCGTCGAGCAGGCGGTCGACGTGATCGCCGCGGTCGGGCTCGACACCGTGGTCCTGTCCACCGGCGGGCGCACCGAGCAGGCCGCCATGCGCCTGTACCCGGACCACGACGAGGTCTGCTTCGTCGAGGTGGGCGACTTCACCGGCCACGCCCTGCGGCGGGCGGTGGCCCGGGGGCTGCGCCGCTGCGCCTTCGTCGGCATGGCCGGCAAGCTGGCCAAGCTCGGCGCCGGCGTGCTGATGACCCACTGGACCCGCTCCAGGGTCGACCCGGGCCTGCTCGCCTGCCTCACCGCCGAGGCGGGCGGCGACGCCGACCTGGTCGCCGCCGTCGGCCAGGCCAACACCGCCCGCCACGCCTACGAGCTGTGGGCCGCCGCCGGCCTGGCCGGCACGCGCCGTGAGGCCGCGCCCTCCCCGTGCGACCTGCTGTGCCGGCAGGTCGCGGCGAACCTGGCGCGCTTCGTCGACGGCCGCCTCGCCGTGGAGGTCGTGATGGTCGACTTCGAAGGGCTGGACCCGGTCGGCAGGGGGTCCGGGGGGCTCAAGAGCGAGGCCGGCACCCAGGCGGAGGGCGGCCACGCACAGCCGAGCGGTAGCCCCCCGGAGGAAGGAGGGGGGTTGGCGTGATCACCGTGGTCGGGGTCGGGACCTCGCCGCTGCCCGAGGCGGCGCGGGCCCGGCTGGCCGAGGCCGCCCTGGTGGTGGGGAGCGCCCGCCAGCTCGCCGTCGCCGAGCGCGCCGTGCCGGAGCCGCACGGCGCGCGGCGCACCTTCGAGCTCGGCGGCGAGCTGGCGCCGGCGCTGGCCGTGATCGCCGCCTCCTCCGGGCCGGTGGTGGTGCTCGCCTCCGGCGACCCCGGCTTCTTCGGCATCGTCCGCCTCCTGGCCGAGGAGTTCGGCCGCCGGGCGCTCGAGGTGATCCCGGCCGTCTCGGCGGTCTCCGCGGCCTTCGCCAAGGCCGGCCTGCCGTGGGACGACGCCCTGGTCGTCAGCGCCCACGGCCGCGACCCCGCCGCGGCGATCAACGCCTGCCTCGCCCACCCCAAGGTGGCCGTGCTCACCGCGCCGGGGTTCGGCCCCGCCGAGCTGGCCGCGGTGCTCCGCGGCCAGCCGCGCCGGCTGCTGGTCGCCGAGCGCCTCGGCGAGCCGGACGAGCGCGTGGTCGAGGGCGACCCGGCCGAGATCGCCGCCGGCCACTGGGCCGACCCCAACGTGGTGGTGGTCTTCGACGAGGCCGCGGCCGTCGGTGGCAAGGGCCGCGCCTGGCCGGCCAGGCGCCTGCCGACCCGCTGGGGCCTGCCGGAGGCGGCGTTCGAGCACCGCGAGGCGGACCCGAGCGCCGGGGATCCGGAGGGCTCGGAGCAGCGGCCGCCGTGGGCCGGCATGGTCACCAAGGCGGAGGTGCGCGCGCTCGCCCTCGCCCGCCTCGGCCCCGGCCCGGGCGACCTGGTCTGGGACGTCGGCGCCGGCAGCGGCTCGGTGGCGGTGGAGTGCGCCCGCCTCGGCGCCGCGGTGATCGCGGTGGACGCCGACGAGGCCGCGCGCGAGCTGGTCGCGGCGAACGCCGCCCGCCACCGG
>DASUZB010000125.1:0-4505 GCA_036377075.1 Actinomycetes bacterium
CGGCCGGCTGGGGCGCCCGCTTCCCGTCGCAGCTCAAGCTGCTCTGCGCAAGCCGCGACCTGCTCGAATGGGCCGCCCGCCGGCGCGTGGCCGCGCACCCGAGGGTGCGGCTGCTGGATGGCCACCGGGTCGACGGCCTGCGCGGCGACCACGGCCGGGTGACCGGCGTCCAGGTCCACCCGGGAGGCGGGCGCGGCGAGGCCCGGACGCTCGCCGCCGACCTGGTGGTCGACGCGAGCGGCCGCGGCTCCCCAGCGCCACGCTGGCTGGCCGAGCTCGGCTACCGGCCGCCTCTGGAGACGGTCGTCAACGCCTTCCTCGGCTACTCCAGCCGCACCTACCGCCCGCCGGCCGGCTGGCAGGCCCACTGGCGCGGCGCCTACGTCCAGCAGGCACCCCCCGACGGCACCAGGGGCGGGGTCATGTTCCCGATGGATGGCGGCCGCTGGCTGATCACCCTCGCCGGCGCCGCCCGCGACTGGCCACCGACCGACGAGGCCGGCTTCCTCGAGTTCGCGCGCAGCCTCCGCGACCCCATCCTCTACGACGCCATCCGCGCCGCCGAGCCGCTCGGCCCGATCCACGGCATCCGCGCCACCGCCAACCGGCTGCGCCACTACGAACGCCTCGCCGACCGCCCCGAGGGCTTCCTCGTGCTCGGCGACGCCGCCTGCGCCTTCAACCCGGTCTACGCCCAGGGCATGACGATCGCCTGCATGGGCGCCGCCGCCCTGCGCCAGACCCTGGCCGCACGCCGCTGCCGCCACCCCGACGGCGACCTCAGCGGCCTGGCACGGCGCTTCCAGCAGCGACTGGCCAAGGTCAACAGCGCCCCATGGATGCTCGCCACCGGCCAGGACCACCGCTACCCGGCCACCGAGGGCGCCCCGCCGCCACGGATCAACACCCTGCTCGACCGCTACCTCGACCGCGTCGTCGCCAGCTCCACCGAGGACCCGGCCGCGCGCCTCGCCCTCCTGGAGACGTTCACCATGCTGCGCCCGCCAACCGCCCTGTTCCGGCCCCGCGTCATGGCCCGCGTGCTGACCAGGACGCGGGGCCGGAACGGGCCAGCCCAGCCCGCAGCCTCGCCGGCCAGCGATGCACAGCTCCGCGTGCCCACCCGCTGACTGAGGGTGTCCGCGACGCGCCACACGCCAATCGTCTGGGCCGCGTCGCGGACACCCTCACAGGGTCCTAGTCGCAGGGCACCAGCTCCCCGCAGGGGACCGGCGCCGCGCCGGTCTGGGCGCGTGGCCGCCAGCGCGGGCGGGCGGCCTTGCCCTCGGGCCGGAGCAGCGTGAGGGTGACGACGATCGCGGCCAGGACGAGGACCGCGCCGACCGTGACCACCAGGTGGTAGGCGCCGGTCAGCGCCGCCGCGGGCCCGTCGGTGGCGAGCAGGTGGTTGGTGCGGGAGGCGGCCAGGGTCGCCAGAACCGCGAGGCCGAGCGCGCCGCCGACCTGCAGGGTGGTGTTGGCCAGGCCGGAGGCGAAGCCGGCGTCCCTGGGCGTCGCGCCCGACATCGCCAGCGTCACGGTCGCCGGGAAGGCCAGCCCGAGGCCGGTGCCGAGCAGCAGCATGCTGGGCAGCAGGTCGGTCGCGTAGCTGGCGGCCACCGGCAGGCGGACCAGCAGCAGCAGGCCCGCGCCCGTCAGCGTGAGGGCGGGCAGCATCAGGGCACGCGCGCCGAAGCGCCCGATCAGCCGCGCGGAGAGCCCGATCGACAGCGCGCCGATCACCACCGCGACCGGCAGGAACGCCAGGCCGATCTGGAGCGGGTCGTAGCGCAGCACCTGCTCCAGGTACAGCGAGCCGATGAAGAACATCCCGAACATCCCGCTCACCATCAGCGCCTGGCTGAGGTTCGCGCCGGAGACGACGCGCGAGCGGAGCAGGCGCAGCGGGATCAGCGGCTTGGCGGTGGTGGCCTGGCGGACGAAGAACCCGGCCAGCAGGACGGCGGCGACGGCCCCGAAGCCGAGCGTGCGCGCCGAGCCCCAGCCGTAGTCGGAGGTCTTGACGATCGTGTAGACCAGCAGCATCAGCCCGCCGGTGATCAGCGCCGCGCCCGGCAGGTCGGCGCCCTGGTGCAGGCCGATGCCCGGCTCGTGGGCGAGCAGGCGCGCCGCCAGCAGCCCCGCCACGATCCCGATCGGGAGGTTGACGATGAAGATCCAGTGCCAGTTGAGGGCCTGGGTGAGCACGCCGCCGAGCAGCAGGCCGATCGACGCGCCGCCGGAGGCCACGAAGCTGTAGACGCCCATCGCCTTGGCCTGCTCCCGAGGCTCCGGGAACGTCGTCACGATCATGCCGAGGATCACCGCGGAGGTCATCGCGCCGCCGACGCCCTGGACGAAGCGGGCGGCGATCAGCATCGCCTGGCTCTGCGCCAGGCCGCACAGCAGCGACGCCGCCACGAACACGGTCATCCCGAGCAGGAAGATCCGCTTGCGGCCGACCAGGTCGCCGAGCCGTCCCGCCAGCAGCAGCAACGCGCCGAAGGCGATCAGGTAGGCGTTGACGACCCAGGCGAGGCCCGACTGCGAGAAGCCGAGGTCGCCCCGGATCGACGGCAGCGCCACGTTCACGATGGTCTGGTCGAGGACGATCATCAGCATGCCGGCGCAGAGCACGAACAGCGCCAGCCAGGGCGAAGCGGCGCGGGTGTCACCGGTCGGTGTGGCGGTCTCGGCCATCCGGCCTCCTGGTCCTCGTGGCAATGGGGGATCTCGGTGACCAGGCTGCCAAAGCCGTGAAGCGCGCAGCAACCAGGCCCTCCGGAGCGCTCAGCTCGCCGTCGCGATCGGGCAGAACAGGTCCACCGCGTTGCCGTCCGGGTCGTGGACGATCGCGTAGCGCATCCCCCAGAACGCGTCCCACGGCTCCTTGTGCCCCTCGGCCCCGGCCGCGACCAGCTCCCCGTAGAGCCTGTCCACCTCCTCCGGCGAGTCGCACCCGAACGCCAGCGCCATCCGGTGGCTCCCGCCGGGCGGCTCCCACGACGGGTCGAAGCTGCGGATCGTCTCCCTGGTGTCGAAGGCCAGCTTCAGCCCGCCCGGCAGCCCCACCTCCACGTGGGGCTCGCCGTCCGCCCCGGCGGGGACGTCCAGCCCCAGCCGCCGGTAGAACGCCAGCGAGCGGGCCATCTCCTCGACCACGACCTCGACCACCGCGAGGGTCGCACCCATCTCAGGCTTCCTTTCGTGTCGACGCCGTCGGCGACGGCCGGGCCGCGCCGGACGTCGCACCGCTGCGACCATACGGCCGCGGTGCGACACCCGCGGCCGGCGGGTCAGCGCAGGCAGCCGCCCTGCCCGTCGGGCCGGACGTGCGGCCGCATCACCTCGACGGTGCCCTTGTGGGCGTACGGGTCCGTCCCGGCGACCAGCACCACGTCGCGGTGGTCGGCGCGGCCCATGCTCACCCCCGCGGGCGGGAGGAACCACGGCAGGAACGACTCCGCGCGCATGTAGTGGTTCACCAGCGCGCGGCGCAGCCCGTGGCGCCCGCTGTTCGGCAGCGAGCGGTGCAGCAGGTAGCCGTTGAACAGCACCACCGAGCCGGCGGCGACCTCGACCGGGACCGCGTCGTCGTCGCCGTACGGGAAGTCGTACGCCTCGACCTCGCAGTCGAACCTGGAGTCGTCGTGGTCGCGGTCCGGGTACAGGACGCCGCGCTCGTGGGAGCCGGGAAGGACCCAGTCGGGCCGCGGCGGCTGCCGGACTTCGAGTTCGTGTGGCTGCTGCAGGGCACCGCCGAGTGGCGCCACCAGCACGGCAGCATCGACCTGACGACCGACTCCCTGCTGCTCGGCCGGCCCGGGATGGTGGACTCGTTCGCCTGGGACCGCGCCAGGCCGACGCGCCACGCCCACCTCCACTTCCGCCTCGACGGCCGGCTGCCGCGGCTGCCCGATCCTGCCCTCTGGCCGCTGGCGCGCACCCTGCCCGCCGACGACCCGCTGCGGCCGCTGCTGACCCTGTTCGTGCTCGGGCCGCTGCCGGACCGTGGCGGCGAGCTGGCGCCGCCGCACCTGGAGCCGCTGCTCGAGTACGTGCGCCGCGCCTGGTCGCCGCCGGCGCCGACGCGGCCGCTGCCGCTCGCGGAGCTGGCGGCCGGGGCGTGCGTCTCGGCCGGCTACCTGAGCCGGCTGTTCCGCCAGCACTACGGGGTCGGCCCGGTGGCAGCGTTCGAGCTGCTGCGCCTCGCCCGCGCCGCCACCCTGCTGGCGCGCAGCAACCTCAGCGTCGCCGCGGTCGCGCGCGACTGCGGCTTCGCCAACCCGTACCACTTCTCGCGCCGCTTCCGGCGCGCCTACAACCAGCCGCCGGGCCGCTACCGCCGCGCCGCCGCACGGCCCGAGCGGAGCGAGCCGCTCGCGCGGGCCGGGCTGCTGCCCCTCGCCGACCGCATCTGGCGGGCGCACTGAGCGCCACATCCGGGCTCGACGGCCAGATGGCGCGAACGTACCCTTCCGTGGGCAGCCGGACCGGCCACAGGA
>DASUZB010000126.1:0-54731 GCA_036377075.1 Actinomycetes bacterium
GACCTTCCCCGGTTGCCACGTGATGGCCCGGCCGGTCGGCGTGTTCTGGATGCAGGACGAGGCGGGGCCCGACGCCAAGGTCATCGCGGTCCTGGACGGCGACCCGGACTACGAGCACGTCCGCGGGCTCGACGACCTCCCACGGCACCTGCTCGACGAGATCGAGCACTTCTTCGACATCTACAAGGACCTGGAGCCCGGCAAGTCGTCGTCCACCGCCGGCTTCGAAGGGCTGGAGGCAGCCCGCCAGCAGATCGCGGACGCCCGAGCACGGGCCAGGTGACCCGCCACCCGGCGGTCCTCCCGGCTGCGCTCCCGCCGGAGCAGGCCGTCCCGCTGCGGCGGAGTCGAAGGCCGCCTGACGGCCAGGTCAGGCAAGAAGCTCCTCGGCCAGGCGGACGGCACCGGCCACCGGCTCCCCCTCGAGCAGGCGCACGTCGGTGATGCTCCGCTCGGCGAGCAGCGCGCGCACCTGTGCCTGGAGCTTCGGCTGGTTCGCCATCAGCCCACCGGCCATCACCACGGGGCCCTTCAGGCCCATCCGCCCAGCCACCACCACCGCCAGGTCGGCGAGCGCCCGGGCAGCCTCGCCGACGATCTGCTGGCTCGGCCCATCGCCCTCCTCGGCCAGCCTGAACACGAGCCGGGCACGGTCGGCCCACTGGCGGCGGTCAGGGAACGCGTAGAAAGCGCCCAGCAGCTCGTCGGCCCGCTCCAATCCGCAGCAGGTGACCAGCTGCTCGGTGAGCCGGTCGGGCGGCGACCCCCGGTCCAGGGCGGCCAGCGCGTGCCTGACCGCCGCGCAGGTGACCCAGTAGCCGCTCCCCTCGTCGCCGAGCAGGTAGCCCCAGCCGCCGGCCCGCGCCTCCACGCCGTCCGGTCCGATGCCCCAGGCGATCGAGCCGGTCCCCGAGATGAGGGAGATGCCCTGGTCGAGCCCGGCCGCCGCCAGGATCAGCCGGCTGTCGTGGACCACGCGGATCCGGGCTCCGGGCAGCCTGCTCTGTAGCAGTTGCTGCCACCGCTCCCGTGCCTTGGGCGTGTCGGCGCCGGCGGCGCCGAGGCAGGCCGCCGCCACCCTCTCGCGGTCGAGCCGGTCGAGGAGGAGATCGACCTGGTGCATCGCGGCTTCGGCGCCGACGTAGCCGACGTTGGCGCTGCCGGTCAGCCCCTCACGGACGATCCGCCCGTCCTCCACCCGCAGGCCCTTGGTCTTGGAGCCGCCGGCGTCGAGTCCGAGCACCGCCCAGTGGGCCACGCGTCCTCCCCAGGCTGACCTGGCGTCCTGGCACCCCCGGTGCCGGCGTCCGAGTGCCCAATCTTAGCGCCGGCCGTTCGGCCTGCCCTCCTTCGTCACGTCAGCAGGACCTTGGCCACCTCGCGGGCCTTGGCAAGGTCGGGTGCCTCACCGGTGATGAGGTCGGCCCAGAGGAACGACTCGGCGATGCGGACCATCGCGAACGCGAGCGTCTCCGGGTCGAGCCGGAGCTGCAGGCCCTTGCGGGCGTGCGCTTCGACCAGGACGTCGCGGAAGCTGGCGACGACCCTGCGCTGCAACGGGCTCGCCTTGGAGGTCATCACGCGCAGGGCGCACTCCGGCTCGGACCTGACGAAGTGGCGCAGCGGCTCCAGCTCCACGATCAGGTCGCCGAAGCGGCGGTAGACGGCCAGCACCCAGGCGACGCCGCGTCCCTTGGCGTCGGCGCGGGCCTGCCCCAGCCCGGGCTCGGCCAGCGACCAGAGCACCTCGCCGAGGAGCTGGTCGCGGCTGCCCACCCAGCGGTACAGGGTGGCCCGACCGATGCCGAGCTCCTGCGCGAGCTCGTTCATGTCGACCCGCTCGCCGCGAAGGAAGCGGCGCCGTGCCGCGCGCAGGGCGTCCGCGGGCGTGACCCGGCGCTGGTCGCCGGGGGCGGCCAGGTGCTGCTCGAGGATCGTCGGTCGGGTCACGGCGCGACCGTCCGCGGCATCCGCTCCCGAGCCCTTGACTGGCGAGACACTCGCTCGTAACGTCTCATCGTGGGACGAATCTATAAGATGTCTCACCCCGCCGGCAAGGGGGTCGGGATGACGGCAACGGGGACGGCTGACCCGCGGTTCGAGGCCGTGCGCGACGAGTTCGAGCGCAACTTCACCGAACGCGGCGAGGTGGGCGCCTCGGTCTGCGTGACCGTCGACGGCGAGGTGGTCGTCGACCTGTGGGGCGGCGTCGCCAACCCGGCGACGCAGGCGCCGTGGAACGAGGACACGGTCGCGGTGGTCTGGTCGTGCACCAAGGGGGCCACCGCGCTGTGCGCGCACCTGCTCGCCGCCCGCGGCGACGTCGACCTGGACGCGCCGGTCGCGCGCTACTGGCCCGAGTTCGCCAAGGGCGGCAAGGAAGGGATCACCATCCGCATGGTGCTCAGCCACCAGGCCGGCCTGGCGGCGCTCACCGAGCCGATCCTGGAGAACGGGCTCTGCGACTGGGACGCGGTCGTCGAGGCGCTCGCCGCGATGGAACCGCTCTGGGAGCCGGGCACGCGCCACGGCTACCACGCGCTCACCGTCGGGCACGTCGTCGGCGAGGTGGTGCGGCGCGTCACCGGCCGCTCGCTCGGCACGTTCTTCCGTGCGGAGGTCGCGGAGCCGCTCGGGCTCGACTTCTGGATCGGCCTGCCCGAGGAGCACGAGGCGCGCGTCGCTCCGATCATCTTTCCGGACCTCCCGGCGCCGGGCGACCTCATACCGCCGTTCTACGCCATGGCCTTCGGCGACCCCACCTCGATCCCGGGGATGGTCGTGTGGAACTCGGGCGGCATCCTCATGCCCGGCGCGGTCGACACGCGCCAGGTGCACGCCGCGGAGATCCCCTCGGCGAACGGGATCACCAACGCGCGCGGGCTCGCGGGGATGTACCGCCCGCTCGCGCTCGGCGGGGCGTTCGGCGGCGTCCGCCTCGTGCCCGAGGACGCGATCCCGGCGATGGGCGCGGTCAACGCCGCGGTCGCCAGGGACGCGACCATGCTGGTCCCCACGCGGTGGTCGAGCGGGTTCATGAAGGGCGTCGACAACCACCACCTGCCGCCCGGCCAGGACGACAGCGTGATCCTGTCCGAGGAGGCGTTCGGCCACCTCGGCAACGGCGGCTCGCTCGGCTTCGCGGACCCGAAGGCGCGCCTGTCGTTCGGGTACGCGATGAACCGGCTCGGTGCCGGGACCGGCCTCGCCGACCGCGGCCAGGCACTCGTCGACGCCGCCTACCGGGCACTGGGATGCCGGCGGGCGGCGAGCGGCGGCATGTGGTACCTCTGAGGTCGGACCATCTGGGAGGTGGCGCATGTCCCCGTCGGCCGCGACGACCGTCTTCAGGACCTGTCCGCTGTGCGAGGCGACCTGCGGCCTGGAGCTGACGGTCTCCAATGGCTCGGTGAGGAGCATCCGCGGGGACGCCGACGACGTCTTCAGCGCCGGGTTCATCTGCCCCAAGGGGACGACGCTCGGCCCCTTGCACGACGACCCCGACCGCCTGCGCGGGCCACTGGTCCGCCGCGACGGCGAACTGCGCGCGGCCACCTGGGAGGAGGCGTTCGCCGAGGTCGCGCGCCGGCTGCCGCCGATCATCGAGCGTCACGGTCGCGACGCGGTCGCCGTGTACATCGGCAACCCGACCGTCCACAACCTCTCGGGAACGCTCTACAGCCGCCTGCTGCTGCGCACGCTCCGCACCCGCAACGTCTTCACCGCCAGCACCGTCGACCAGCGGCCGAAGGAGATCTCGAGCGCGCTGATGTTCGGGACGATGCTCAGCCATGCCGTGCCCGACCTCGACCGCACCTCGTACCTCCTGCTGCTCGGCGCCAACCCGCTCGCCTCCAACGGCAGCCTCGCGACCGCGCCCGACTGGCCGGGACGCCTGCGCCGCATCCGCGAGCGGGGCGGCGCGGTCGTGGTGGTCGACCCCAACCGCACCCGTACGGCCGAGCGCGCGACCGAGCACGTCGCGATCCGCCCCGGAACCGACGCCCAGTTCCTGATGGCCATGGTCCACACCCTGTTCGCCGAGCACCTGGTCGACCTCGGCGGCGCGGGCGAGTTCGTCGCCGGCGTGGACGTGGTCGAGGGGCTGGCGCGCGACTTCACGCCCGAGGCCGTCGCGCCGGTGTGCGGGATCGGCGCCGCCACCATCCGCCGGCTCGCCCGGGAGCTCGCCGTCGCCCCCACGGCGGCGGTCTACGGGCGCACCGGGACCTGCACGCAGGAGTTCGGAACGGTCGCGAGCTGGCTGGTCGACGTCCTCAACGTGCTCACCGGCAACCTGGACCGCCCCGGCGGCGCCATGTTCCCGAAACCGGCCGCCGGTGCGCTGAACACGGCCGGCCGGCCGCGATATGGACGCGAGACGAAGCTCGGGCGCTGGCGCAGCCGCGTGCGCGGCCTGCCGGAATCCTTCGGCGAGCTCCCGGTCGCCTGCCTCGCCGAGGAGATCGAGACCCCGGGCGACGGCCAGGTGCGCGCGCTCGTCACGGTCGCGGGCAACCCCGCGCTGTCGGCTCCCAACAGCGGCCGGCTGCAGCGATCGCTCGCCTCGCTGGAGCTGCTGGTCTGCGTCGACTTCTACGTCAACGAGACGACCCGCGCCGCGGACGTGATCCTGCCGCCGCCGAGCCCGCTCGCGCGCGGGCACTACGACCTCGCGTTCTACCTGTTCGCGCTGCGCAACGTCGCCAACTACTCGCCACCGGTCTTCCCCCTCGAGCCCGGACAGCTCGACGAGTGGCAGATCCTGTCCAAGCTCGCGCTCGTCGCCCAGGGCCTCGGCGCCGACGCCGACCCGGCCATCGCGGACGAGCTGGCGATCCGTTCGCTGGTCGAGCGCACGGTCGCTGACCCGCACTCCCCGTTCCACGGGCACGGCACCGACCAGGTGCTCGCCGAGCTGGCACCCCGCACCGGCCCGGAGCGAATCCTCGACCTCCTGCTCCGCACCGGCCCCTACCCGCTGACGCTCGACGTGCTGCTCGACAACCCGCACGGGGTCGACCTCGGCCCGCTCGAGCCGCGGCTCCCCGAGGTGCTGCGGACGCCGTCGGGGATGGTGGAGCTCGCCCCCGAGCCGCTGGTCGCCGACGTGGAACGTCTGCGGGCGTCGCTCACGCGCGCGGGGGAGGGGACGCTCCTGCTGATCGGGCGGCGCCACCTTCGCTCCAACAACTCGTGGATGCACAACATCGGCACGCTCGTGAAGGGCAAGGATCGCTGCACCCTCCAGGTCAACCCGGCCGACGGCGCGCGCATCGGCCTCGGGGACGGCGACGCCGCGCGCGTCTCGTCGCGGGCCGGCGCGCTGGTCGCCCCCGTCGAGCTCACCGACGCGGTCGCGCCGGGGGTGGTGAGCCTGCCCCACGGCTGGGGGCACGACCTCCCCGGGGTCGCCATGGCGGTGGCGCAGGCGCACGCCGGGGTGAACTCGAACCTGCTCGCCGACGACGAACGCTACGACGAGCTCTCCGGCAACGCCGTCCTCAACGGCATCCCGGTGGTCGTGGCGCCGGAGGGACTCGGCTGACGGCGGGCCGGCCTCAGGTCGCGGGCGGTCGTAGCAGCGTGTCGTAGTGCGCCGAGCGCTCGTCGAAGCGGGCGAGGACGGCCCGTGCCCGCGGCGGCACGTAGGCGGCCTCGTAGTCCTCGCCGGCGAAGGCCCGGACGTCCTCGAGCGAGTCGAACAGGGTGATGGTGGCGAACTCCACCTCGCCGTCGAGGTCGCGCCGCAGCAGGTAGGCGCCGTGGTAGCCGTCGAGGTCGCGCGCCGCGATGCCGGGCAGGACCTCGTTGCTGACGATCCGCTGGTAGGCGTCGGCGTTCTCCGGGGTGGTCCAGCCCCTCCAGATCCTGGCGATCACGGTGGTCCTCCTTGTCTCGGGTGCTCAGGCGCGTCGAAGCCGCGCAGCCGCGGGGTCGTGCCTGCCCCGCCGCCCGTACGGGTCGATCGCGCCGGCGAGGCCGTGCGCGCGGCGGCGGCGGTCCAGGGCGCGGCGGGTCGTCAGCGCGCCCGCGGCCAGCAGCAAGGGCCAGGCGAGGAACGGACCCGCCAGCACCAGCAGCCCGGCGACCAGGACCGTCGCGGCGACGGCGGCGCGGCGGCCCAGGCTGCCACGGGGCAGCAGGCGGACCCCGGCGGCGCAGCCGATCGTGTAGATCGCGGCCAGGCACGAGGTGGTCGCGAGCAGCTGCACGTGCCCGTCCGCGCCGGTGACGAGCACCCCAACGAGCACCACGCCGGTCAGCGCGGCCACCGTCGCGAGGCTGCGCCTGGGCACCTCGCCGGCCTGTCCACCGCTGGCGAGCCAGCCTGGCAGCGCCCCGTCCCTGCCCAGGGCCGCGCCGAGCCTGGCGGCGCTGGCGACGTAGGTGTTCATCGCGCCGAGCGTGACCACGACGGCGACCACGGCCGCGATCGTGCGGGCCGAGACCGACCCGCCGAAGCCGAGGGCGAGCAGCAGGGCGAGCGGCGCGTCGACCTGCTCGAGCCGTGGGCCGAGCACCAGCACGCTCACCGCGGCCAGGCCGAGGTACAGGGCGCCGATCAGGGTGAGCGCCGCGGCGGTTGCCCGGCGCAGGTCGCGGGCGGGCTCGGCGAACTCCGCGGCCAGGTGGGTAACCGTCTCCCAGCCGGCGAAGGACCACACCAGCAGGACCGCCGCACCGCCGACCGCGAGCCAGCCGTGGGGCGCGAACGGGTAAAGGTTGGCGGTGCGGGCGTGCGGTGCCGAGGTGGCGATCGCCACGATCAGCAGGGCGGCGAGAAGGGCGGCGAGGACGAGTTGAAGGCGGCCCGACAGCCGCAGCCCGACCCAGTTGGCGGCGACCGCGACCGCGACCAGCGCGACGGCGACCGCCAGCCTGGTGGTCCGCCCGCCGCCCGCCGCGGCGGCCACGTAGGCGCCGCCGAAGAGGCCGAGCACGGGGATGCCGACGGGCACCGTGAAGTAGAACCACCAGCCGGTCACCGCGGCCCAGCGCGGACCGAACGCGCGTGCGGCGAACGTCGCGACGCCACCGGCGTCGGGGTAGCGGCCAGCGAGCGCCGCGAACGTCGAGGCCAGCGGGACCGACAGCAGCACCAGCCCCGCCCAGGCCAGCAGCGAGGCGGGTCCCGCCTGCCGCGCGGCGAGCGCGGGGAAGGTCAACACCCCGGCCCCGAGCAGCGCGCCGGTGTACAGCGCGACGCCCTGCAGCAACCCGATCCCGGCCCCACGCTCCGACGCCATCACCACTCCCGTCCTATAATTCTTAGGCATATGGTGTCGATCTTCTAGAGAGATGAATCGATGATACTCCATGACCTTGACAACGTTGACCGGCGCCTGGTCGAGGCGCTGGCAGCGGACGGCCGTGCCACGGTCACCTCGCTGGCGCAGCTGGTCGGGCTGTCCGGACCTTCGGTGCACGAGCGGCTGCGGAAGCTGGAGGCAGCCGGAGCGATCCGCGGCTATGCCGCGCTGGTCGACCCCGACGCCGTCGGCGCGGGCGTCGCCGCGTTCGTCGCCCTGAACCTCGGCCCGGGCCTGGCCGACAAGGAGGGGATCGACGAGGCGCTCGCCCGCGAGCCCCACGTCCTGGAGGTGCACGAGGTCGCGGGCGAGGACTGCTACCTGGTGAAGCTCCGCGTCGGCTCGCCGCAGGAGCTGTCCGCGGCGGTCGCCCGCCTGCGCATGCTCAGCCCGACGGTGACGACCCGCACCACCGTGGTGCTCCGCACCATCCTCGAGCGCCCACTGCTGACCACCGGCTCCGACCGTGGTTGACGTTGGCACTTACAGACTTACAATGAAAAGTGTCGGGCGAGGAGGACGTATGGGCGCCGAACTGCAGGGGCCTGGCGGCTACCGGGTCGGGGACGCCGACCGAAACCGCACGGCCGACCTGCTCAAGGAGGCCCACGCCGCCGGCTACCTCACGCTGGAGGAGGTGGACGAGCGGCTCGGCACCGCCCTGGCCGCCCGCACCCGCGGCGAGCTGGACCAGTTGGTCGCCGACCTGCCGCCCGAATGGCGGGCCGGGCAGGACCCCGATCGGCGGCCGGCCGGATCGCCGGCGCGCCGGCGCCGCGCCCTTCCGCCGGAGGCCGACTGGCTGGTGCCGCTCCTGGTGGTCCTGGCGGCCTGCCTGGTCGTGCTCGCCGTGGTCACCCGCGGCTTCTTCTTCCCGTGGCCGCTGCTCTGGATCCTCTTCGCGTTCGGCCGCCGGGGCCGGGCCGGCTGGGGACCCCGCTGGGGACCACCCCGCTGGTGACCGCCTAGGCTCCCCTGCCAGAACCCGAGCCGCTCGACCGCCGGCGGCGGTCCGCTCGGCGCACCTGCGTTAGCTCGCCCCGTTTGCGGTCTACCCCAGGGCAGGATCTCGAGGAGGTGCCGGCGGTGGCAGGTCAGGTGATCGTGGTGACGGGAGCCAGCGCCGGCGTCGGGCGGGCGGTGGCGCGGGAGTTCGGCGCCAGGGGGGACGCGGTGGCGCTGCTCGCCCGCGGCGTGGCCGGCCTGGACGGCGCGGCCAAGGACGTCGAGGCGGCGGGTGGCCGGGCGCTGGCCATCCCCACCGACGTGGCGGACGACGGCCAGGTCACGGCGGCCGCGGCCCGGGCCGAGGAGGAGCTCGGGCCGATCGACGTCTGGGTCAACGTGGCGTTCGCCGGCGTGTTCGCGCCGTTCACGGAGATCAGGCCGGACGAGTTCAAGCGCGTGACCGAGGTCACCTACCTCGGCTACGTGTACGGCACCAGGGCGGCGCTCCAGCGGATGCTGCCGCGCGACCGCGGCGTGATCGTGCAGGTCGGCAGCGCGCTCGCCTACCGCGGCATCCCGCTGCAGACCGCCTACTGCGGGGCCAAGCACGCGATCCAGGGCTTCACCGAGGCGCTCCGCTGCGAGCTGCTGCACGACCACAGCCGCGTTCGCCTCACCATGGTGCAGCTCCCGGCGGTGAACACGCCGCAGTTCGACTGGGTCCTCAGCCGGCTGCCGCGCCAGCCGCAGCCGGTCCCGCCCATCTACCAGCCGGAGGCGGCCGCCCGCGCCGTCGTGTTCGCCGCCGAGCACCCGCGCCGGCGGGAGTACTGGGTCGGCGGCTCGGTCATGGGCACGATGGTGGCCAACAGCGTCGCTCCTGGGCTGCTGGACCGCTACCTGGGCCGGACTGGCTTCAAGTCCCAGCAGGCCGAACGGCCGGTCGACCCGGACCGCCCGGTCAACCTGTGGGCGCCCGTCGACGGCCGCGGTGGCCGCGACTTCGGCGCCCGCGGCTCCTTCGACTCCCGCACCACGGACCGTAGCGTGCAGGTCTGGCTCTCCCAGCACCACGGCCTGCTCGCGGCGGTGGGTGGCGCGGCCGCCGGCCTCGCCGCCCTCGGGCTGCGGCGCCGCGCCTGACCGCGGGAGGGGATGGTGCCGATGGTGCGCTCGGAGGTCACCAGCGACCTGTGGTGGAAGGACGCGGTCATCTACGGCGTGGACGTCAAGACCTTCCAGGACTCCGACGGCGACGGGATCGGCGACTTCGACGGCCTCAGCGAACGGCTCGGCTACCTGGCGGAGCTGGGCGTCACCTGCCTTTGGCTGCTGCCGATCCAGCCGTCGCCGTGGCGGGACAACGGCTACGACGTCGCCGACTACTTCGACGTCGACCAGCGGCTGGGCACCATGGGGGACCTGGTCGAGCTGCTGCGGGCCGCGCGCGAGCGCGGCATCAAGGTGATCACCGACCTGGTCGTCAACCACACCTCCGACGAGCACCCCTGGTTCCAGGCGGCCCGGTCGAGCCGGGACAACCCCTACCGCGACTACTACGTCTGGCGCGACCAGCCGCAGCCGAAGCCGGACGGGATCGTCTTCCCGGGCGAGGAGACCTCCAACTGGAAGCTGGACCCGACCACCGGTCAGTACTACCTGCACCGCTTCTACCGGTTCCAGCCCGACCTGAACATCGAGAACCCGCGGGTGCGGGCCGAGTTCCAGAAGATCATCGGGCTGTGGCTGGAGCTCGGTGTCTCCGGCTTCCGGGTGGACGCGGCGCCGTTCCTGATCGAGACCGACGGCATCCCCGGCAAGTCGCCCGACGATCCCCACGCCCCCCTGCGCCACATGCGCGAGTTCCTCTCCCGCCGGCGCGGCGACGCCATCCTGCTCGGCGAGGCGAACGTCGCACCCGACCAGCTCACCAGCTACTTCGGCCGGTACGGCAACGAGCTGCACATGCTGATGAACTTCATCCTCAACCAGGCGCTGGTCCTGTCGCTCGCCCGCGAGGACGCCCGGCCGCTGGCCGAGCACCTGCGCGACCTGCCGGTCACCCCGCTCACCTGCCAGTACGCGAACTTCATCCGCAACGCCGACGAGTTGTCGCTGGACAAGCTCACCGACGAGGAGCGGGCCGAGGTGTTCGCCGCCTTCGCGCCCGAGGAGCGCATGCGCCTCTACGACCGTGGCATCCGCCGCCGGCTCGCCCCCATGCTCGCTGGCGACCAGCGCCGCCTCGAGCTGGCCTACAGCCTGCTGTTCAGCCTGCCCGACACCCCGGTGCTGCTGTACGGCGAGGAGATCGGCATGGGCGAGGACCTGGACGTGCCGGGCCGCGCCTCGGTGCGGACGGCGATGCAGTGGTCGGACGCGCCGAACGGCGGCTTCTCCACCGCCGAGCGCATCCGGCCGGCGATCGTGGCCGACGGGCCGTTCGGCTACCGGCGGGTCAACGTCCGCGCCCAGTTGCGCGACCCTGACTCGCTGCTCCACCGGATCGGCACGCTGATCCGCGTGCGCAAGCAGTGCCCGGAGCTTGGGTTCGGGGAGTGGCGGCTGCTGGAGACCGACCAGCCGGCCGCACTCGGCCACCGGGCCGACTGGGCCGGCGGGAGCGTGGCCGTCCTGCACAACCTGGCCGGGGACGGCTGCGAGGTCAAGGTCGACCTCGGCGCCGCCAGGGTCGAGGAGCTGCTCGCCGACCGCCGGGAGCGATCACTCCCGGGCCACGGGAACCCGATCCCGTTGGAGCCGTACGGCTGGCGCTGGCTCCGCCTGCACCAGCCCGGCTGACCAGGGAGCGGCCCGCGCCTGCCCGTTGGAGTGGGCTCACGGGGTGTGGGCCGCGCAGCCCCGCGGCCTGTCGGCGTGGCCGCGGGGCTGGCGCGGCGGTCAGGCGCCGGCCGGCTCGGGCTCGGCCAGGACCGCCTCGATCTCGATGAAGACCTGGATCTTGTCGCCGACGACCACGCCGCCGCCGTCGATCGGGATCTCGGTGGTGATGCCGAAGTCCCTGCGGCTGATCTCGGCGGTGGCCGAGAAGCCGGCGCGGGTGCCGCCGTAGGGGTCGCGGCCGAAGCCGTTGACGTCCAGGGTGAGGGGCACCTGCCGGGTGACCCCGTGCAGCGTCAGCTCGCCGTCGACGTCGAACCCGTCCTCGTTGTGGCGGATGCCGGTGGACCGGTAGGTCATGGTGGGGTGGGTCTCGATCTGGAAGTAGTTCGCCGAGCGCAGGTCGTCGTCGCGCGTGGGGTTGTTGGTGTCGATCGAGCTGAGGTCGATGGTCGCGGTGACCGTGGAGTCGAGCGGGTCCGGCGCCAGGACCAGCTCGCCCTCGAAGCGGGTGAAGTGGCCGCGGACCTTGCTCACCATCATGTGGCGGACGGTGAAAGCGACGTCGGAGTGGACGGGGTCGATCTTCCAGGTACCGGCGACGTAGCCAGGGATCTCGACGGCAGTGGCCGACATTGCTAGTTCTCCCTTGTGTGCTGGTTCCTTCTATGTGCCTGGTTACCTCTTGTAACCAACCCCATGGTGCGCCATGATGAGGGAGACCGGAAGACGGCACTTCCAGATGCCTTGGTTACATGGAGAGAACCATGAACGCGCCAGCCCCCACCGACGTGCTGACCTCGCCGAGCGACTGCACCGCCCGCGCGGTGCTCGACCGCGTCGGCGACAAGTGGTCGCTGTACGTCGTCCACCTGCTCGGTGGCGGCAGCAAGCGGTTCAGTGAGCTGCGCCGCAGGATCGACGGCATCAGCCAGCGGATGCTCACCGTCACCCTGCGCGGGCTGGAGCGCGACGGGCTGGTCGTGCGGACGGTGTACCCGACCGTGCCGCCGAGGGTCGAGTACGCCCTCACGTCCCTGGGCCACACCCTGCTCGACACGGTCTGCACCCTGATCACCTGGGCCGACGAGCACGTGTCCGAGATCGATGCCGCCAGGGCCGCCTACGACCGCCGGGCCGCGCTGCTCAGTGCCTCCCTCAACGGCGACCATGGGCCCGGCGCCCGCCCGGATCCGGCCAGCTAGCGATTCGCGTGCCTCCAGTCACCCTCGCGGTCGTCGGCGCCGGCAACCGTGGCACCGAGCATGCCGGCTGGGCGCTGGCGCACCCGGAGCGGGCCAAGGTGGTCGCGGTCGCCGAACCCCGCGCCGTGCGCCGCCAGCGCCTGGCCGCCGCCCACGGCATCGAGCCCGACGCCGCCTTCGCCCGCTGGCAGGACCTTGCCGGCCGTGGCCGGATCGCCGACGCCGTCCTGATCTGCACCCAGGACGGCATGCACGCCGAGCCCGCGATCGCCTTCGCCGGCCTCGGCTACCACGTCCTGCTGGAGAAGCCGATCGCCCCGAACGAGCCTGACTGCCGGGCCGTGGTCGAGGCGGCCGAGCGCGCCGGCGTGCTCTTCGCCGTCGGGCACGTCCTGCGCTACACCCCGTACACCGCGGTCGTGAAGCAGCTCGTCGACGCGGGAAGGCTCGGCGACGTCGTCTCGGTGCAGCACCTGGAACCGGTCGGGTTCTGGCACCACGCCCACTCCTACGTCCGCGGCGCCTGGCGGCGCGAGGACACCTCCACCTTCATGCTGCTGGCCAAGTCCTGCCACGACCTGGACTGGCTGCAGTACGTCGTCGGCCGGCCGATCCGGCGGGTCGCCAGCTTCGGCGGGCTGGCCCACTTCAAGCCCGAGAAGCGGCCGGCGGGTGCGTCGGACCGCTGCGTCGAGTGCGCGGTCGAGCCGACCTGCGCGTACTCCGCGAAGCGCATCTACCACCGGTACCTCGAGCGCGGCCCTGGCTGGCCGCTGGACGCGGTGGTCGACGCCTACACCGAGGCCGACCTGGCCGCCGCGCTACGCCAGGGGCCCTATGGAAGGTGCGTCTACGCCTGCGACAACGACGCCGTCGACCACCAGGTCGTCGCGATGGAGTTCGACCAGGGACCGACCGGCACGTTCACCATGACCGCCTTCAACGCCGGCGGGCATCGCCGCACCCGCCTGTTCGGCACCCGCGGGGAGCTGGAAGGCGACGGCGAGACGATCCGCGTGTTCGACTTCCTCACCCGGACGACGGAGGTCGTCGACGCGAACGCCGCCGGCGGCGCGACCGCCGACGCCGGCCACGGCGGCGGCGACGCGGGCCTGATGGACGCGTTCGTCCAGGCGGTGGCGACCGGGGATCGTGCCCGCATCCTCTCCGGCCCGCGGGAGTCGCTGCAGGCCCACCTGGCCGTGTTCGCCGCCGAGCGGGCCCGCCGGGAGGGAACGGTCCTGGACGTTCCCACGGCGTTCGGCGCTTGACGTTGCGTTGCGATCCGGTCGCGTGGTGGCCACGCTCGGGTTCGCGGCGTGGGACCCTAAGGGGCATGTGGCCTCGCCTCGCTGCGGCCCTCGCCGCCTGCGCCGCCGGCCTGGTCCTGGTGGCGCCGTCGGGGACGGCGGCGGCCGGCGACCGGGCGGCGCTGGCGTTCACCATCCGCGACCCGCGGATCACCGAGTCGAGCGGGCTGGCGGCCAGCCAGCTCCACCCTGGGGTGGTCTACACCCACAACGACAGCGGCGACGCCGCGCGGGTGTTCGCCGTCGGGCCGGACGGTCGCGTGCTCGCCACCCTGCGGCTCGCGGGGGTGCAGGCGCGCGACTGGGAGGCGATCGCCGCCGGCCGCGACGGGCGCGGCCAGCCGGCGCTGTTCGTCGGCGACATCGGCGACAACCGCGGCACCTGGCCGTCGGTGGCGGTCTTCCGGATCAGCGAGCCGGCAGCCCTGCGCAACGCCACGGTGCCGGCGGTGCGCTACCGCCTGCGCTACCCCGACGGTCCCCGCAACGCCGAGGCGCTGCTGGTCGACCCGCGCAGCAACCGCCTCTACGTGGCGAGCAAGGACCCGGTCGGCGGCGGCCTGTACGAGGCGCCGGCGAGGCTTCGCAGTGACCAGGTGAACATGCTGCGCCGCGTCGCCTCGGTGCCGTCGTGGATCACCGACGGGGCGTTCTCCCCCGACGGCCGCACCTTCGTGCTGCGCGGCTACCTGGACGCGTACGTCTACACGGCGTCGGGCAGGCGGCTGGACTCGTTCAGCCTGCCGGCCCAGGAGCAGGGTGAGTCGGTCAGCTACACGCGGGACGGCCGCGACCTGCTGGTCGGCAGCGAGGGCGCGGACAGTCCCGTGTGGCGGGTCCGCCTCCCCGCCGCGGCGCAGCCGCCGGACGACACCGCCTCGCGCCCGGGCGCGCCGGCGTCACCGGGCGGCGCCGGGCCGGGCGGGGTCGTCGCGGCGGCGCGCCGCGCAGGCTCCGGGGTGCTGCTGCTGGTCGTCCTGGCGGCCGCCGTGGTCGCCGGGCTGGTGCTGCGGCGGCGTTAGCCGTCGCCGACCGTCCCGACGGCGGGCCGTGGCCGGACCGTGCGGCCGGTGGCCGCAGGGTGAGCGGGTCACGCCGGCGGGGCGGCGTCCAGGCAGCGGTGGGCGATGCGGGCGAAGCCGGGGTGGCCGGCGCTGCCGGCGTGGCGGAGCTTGCGGCGGGCCAGGCGCATCCCGAGGGCGACGCCGGCGGGGAGGGCGGCGGGGTCCCGCGCCAGCGCCGCGAGCACGCCGGCGGCGAGCACGTCGCCGGCGCCGGTGGCGTCGCGGACCAGGCGGGCGGGGAGCGGCCGGCGGGCGAAGCGGCGGCCGGGCCCGTCGCCCAGCACGGTCACCCCGTCGGCCCGCTTGAGCAGCACGGTGGCGCCGCCGGCGAGCCGGCCGCGCACGGCGCCGGCCAGCTCCTGGTCGGAGGGGCGCGAGCCGGCCAGGGCGGCCAGCTCCCGGGCGGTGACCAGGAGCAGGTCGGCGCTGGCGAGCAGGCGCTCGACGCCCGGGGACGGCGAGGTCGACCAGGCGTGGCCGGGGTCGACGGACACCAGCACCGCCGGGTTGCGCGCCTTGACGTCGCGGAGCAGCCTCGCCAGGCGCCCCGGGGCCTCCGCGTCGGCGAACGAGGTGACGTGCACCATCCGAGCGCCGGCAAGGTACGCCGCCAGCTCGTCGTGGCGGCGCTCGACCAGCCCGGCGAGGCCGGCGTTCGCGCCCGTGTGGGTGAGCATGGTCCGCTCCCCGCCCTCGACCAGGGAGACGCAGACGCCGCCGAGGCGGCTCGCGTCCCGGCGGGCGAAGGCGCGGTCCACCCCGAGGCGGCGCAGCAGGGCGTAGCCGGACGGTCCGGGGCCTGGCCGCCTGCCGGCGACGCCCACGTAGCCGAGGCGCAGGCCCAGGCGCATGCGGGCGAGCGCGTGCACGGTGTTGAAGGCGGAGCCGCCGGGCTGCCAGGCGAGGGCTCCGCCGCCGAGGCGGTCGAGCAACTCGAGCACGGTCGGCTCGTCCACGAACGCCTCGGCCCCCCAGTCCAGCGGCACCCCGGCGGCGGCGCACGCGCCGGCAACCCAGGAGCGCAGCGAGGCCGCCTCGGTCCCCGCCAGGGCCGCCGCCGCGGCCAGGTCGACCACGCAGTCGAGGTTGAACGCGCCCACCCCGACCACGTCCAGACGGGTGCTGGTCACACGCCCTCCACCGCTCGCCCCGGAGGGCGAGCATGCCAGGGCGAGGCGCCGGCGGGGTAGCCCGGCAACGGTCGCCCGCCCGCGGGCCTCCGCGAGAGCGTGCGCGCCGCTGTGACGGCTTTGCGCCACCGGGCGGGGCTCGCCTACGCTCGCCGCTGCTGAGGACGCTACGCGCGGGACTGGGGTCGACCCTATGCACCAAGGCTGGAACCGCTAGCGCATGGCCGGGCCGATCGACCAGGGCCCCGCCGGGCGAGGCGACCCGGCGGCCGCGCCGCTCCGCCCTCGGGACCCGTCGCGACTGGGGCCGTTCACGCTGCTCGGCCGCCTGCCGCCGAGCGAGCTGGGCGGCCGCTACCTCGGCCGTCGGGTCGCCGGCGAGCAGGTCGAGATCCTCCACCTCCGCGACGAGCTGCTCGACGACCCGGGCGTGGCCGTGCGCTTGCGTGCCAAGGTGGACGCCGCCCGGCTGGTCGCCGGCCGCGGGGTGGTCCAGGTGGTCGACTCCGACCTCGACGCCCGCCCGGCCTGGCTCGCGACCGAGCACGTCCAGGGCCTGCCCTTCGGCGAGTTCGTGGCCAAGGTCGGGGCGCTCCCCGCCGACCGGGTCCACGGCTTCGCCGTCGGCGTCGCCGAGGCGCTCGCCGCCATCCACGCCGCCGGCGTCGTCCACGGTGAGCTCAAGCCGAAGCACGTGCTGCTGACCCGCATGGGGCCGAAGCTCACCCACCTGGCGCTCGCCCGCGTCCTCGACGAGGCGCTCGCCGCCCAGACGACCCTGGTGGTCGAGACCGCCGGCTGGTTCGCCCCCGAGGAGCTGGCCGGTGGCGAACCGACCGCCGCCACCGACGTGTTCGCCTGGGGCGTCCTGGTGGTGCTGGCGGCGACCGGGCGGCAGCCGTTCGGCGGCGACGCGCGCAGCGGCCAGCGCATCCTGGAGGGCGCGGCGGACCTCGGCGGGCTCGACGAGCCGCTGCGCGACCTGGTGGCGTCGGCGCTGCGCCGCGACCCGGCGGAGCGGCCCTTCGCCCGCTCGCTGCTCGCCCGGCTGCTGGGCGAGGACACCGGGGACATCGAGGTCGGCGTCGACGACACCCTCGAGCGCGAGTGGGTCTCCCCCGGCAGCGACGCCGCCGCCGGCGGCACGGCCGACAGGGGCCAGGGCCGTCCGGTGCGCCGCCCTCCCCAGTTCCAGCCGGACCCCGCCGGCCCGACCGTCCTGCTCCCCTCCCCTTCCAGCGTCTCCGGCGACGCCGCGGCCGCACCCCCGCCCGGGCGCGTGGCCGTCCCGGCGCCTCGACAGGACCCCGGCCCAGCGCCGCGGAGCACCGCGCCGGCGGCCGGCGAGCCGGGCCAGGCGGGCCCGCCGCCCGCAGCCAGCTCCGCACCGCCGTCCACCGGGTCGGTGGCGGCTGAGCCGGAGGCGCCACCGCTCCCGCCCGCGCGGGCTGCGCCGGCTCAGCCCGCCACCGGAACGGCGGCGGGCGCCGAGGAGGCGCCGGCGGCGGACGCGGCGGCGGCGCCGGCCAGGCAGGTGGTGCGGGAGCGGATGGAGGCGGAGCTGGCCGAGGTCGACCGGGCGCTGGAGGGGGACGCGGACAACCCCGACCTGCTGGTGCGGCGCGGCATGCTCCACCGTGACCTGGCCCGCTTCGAGGACGCCTACGCCGACGTGAACCGGCTCGCGGCGATCGGGGCTGACGCGCTGCAGCCAAACAGCCCTGCCGGCGCGCTCGCCGGCGCCCTGCTCGGCACCGTGTACCTGGCGCTCGGCCGCCCGCTCGAGGCGGTCGCCGAGCTGGACAGGGCGCTGGCGGCGAACCCGGCGCTCGCGTGGGCGCTGGCGCACCGGGGCGACGCGCACCGCCGCGCCGGCCGCTACGACCAGGCGCTCGCCGACCTCGACCAGGCCCTCCTGCTCGACCCCGACGATGCCTTCGCGCTGGCCACCAGGGGCACCCTCAGCCGCGACCTGGGCCGCTACGACGAGGCCGTGGCCGACCTCGGCCGCGCGCTGGCGATCGACCCGGAGGTCCCCTGGGTGCTGGCCGCACGGGGGCTCGCCTACCAGCGCGCCGGCCGCAACGACGCCGCCCTGGCCGACCTCGACCACGCCCTGCGGCTGCAGCCGGACCTCGGCTGGGCGCTGGCCGCCCGCGGGGCGGTCCAGCGCGAGCTGGGCGACAACGCCAGGGCGCTGGCCGACCTCGACCGGGCGGTCGCCCTCGAGCCGCGCTCGGCCTGGATCCGCGCCGAGCGCGGGGTGGTCCACCGGCTGCTGGCGCGCTTCGACCGCGCCCTCGCCGACTTCGACCGCGCCCTCGAGCTCGACCCCGAGCAGCCGTGGGCACTGGCCCAGCGGGCCATCACCCTGCGGGTGATGGAAGACCACGACAAGGCGCTGCGCGACCTCAACAAGGCGGTCGAGCTGGACCCGGAGTCGGCCTGGATCCGGGTCGAGCGGGGCATCACCCACCGGCTGCTCGGTCACCTGACGCGCTCGATGAGCGACCTGGACCGTGCCCTGGACCTGGCGCCGGCGTTCCCCATGGCGCTGGTGCACCGGGCGGTGACGCACCGCAGCGCCGGGCGGCGCGACCGGGCGCTGGCCGACCTCAACCGCGCCCTCAAGCTCGACCCGGAGCTGGCGGCGGCCTACGCGCAGCGGGGCGTGACCTACCGGCTGCTCGGCCGCTACGAGCAGGCCCTCGCCGACCTGGAGCGGGCGCTCGAGCTCGACCCGGCCAACGCCTGGGCGACCGCCCAGCGCGAGGAGACCCGCCGCGCGCTGCTGCGCCGCGGCTGACGAATCAAGCGTCGAGGTGCATCAGGCGGACCTCGCCGTGGGCCACCAGGCGGCCCTGCTGGTCGCTGATCGCCACCTGCCAGAGCTGGGTGCTCTGCCCGCGGGCGAGCGGGGTGGCCTCCACGCGCAGCTCGCCCTCGCGGACCGGGCGCAGGAACTGGGTGTGGTTGGAGATGCCGACCACCATCACCCGGCCCTCCATCGCCAGGTAGGCGCCGACGCTGGCGGCCGACTCCACCGCGACCGTGTAGGCCCCGCCGTGCACCACGCCGAACGACTGCAGCAGCTCGGGCGTGACCGGCAGGACGGCGACCACCCGCTCCCCCGACGCCTCCTCGTAGCGGAGGCCGACGAGCTTGTCGAGGGGGCTGGGCACGCCGTGGAACGACGGCTCGGTCACCAGGGCCTTCCTCCTTGGATGGGGAGCCGGTCATGTATCGGTCCCGCGCCTCCCCTACCTGCGGCGGCTTCCCGCGGTGACGGCGCGGACCGAGGATACGTGACCGGCTCCCTACTGGCGGTCACGGCAAGGCTACCGCCTGGCGCCCGGACGGCTCAGCCCGCGGACCCGCCGGCGCCGCCGGCGCCGGCGGCGCCGGCGTCGTCGGCCCGGCGGCGCAGGGCGTCGGCCAGGTCGCGCTGGATCACGGTGAGGGTCAGGTCGCTGCGGGTGCGCTCGATGATGGCCCTGGCGACGTCGGTGGAGCGCCGCAGCCCGCCGGTCATGGCGTCGGGGTAGTCGACGTCGACCAGCAGCGCGTGGATCTCCTCCATGGCGCCGAACAGCTCGCCGGCGCGGGCCACGTCGCCCGCCCTGAGCACGTCGAGCAGGTGCCGGCGCAGCTCCCCGACCGCCTCGGCGAGGCCGTTGAGGTAGGGGGCGTCGCCGACGCCGACGTCCTCCGGCGGCGGCAGCGGCTCGCCGGCGACCAGCGCCCGCGCCGCCAGCGCCTCCGCGTACTCCTTCTGGGCGTCCTGCACGAACCCGGCGTAGTAGACGTCGGGATGGGCGGCGAGCGTGGCCTCGGCGACGTCGAGCAGGTCGCGGGCCTCGACCAGGAGGCGGTCGGCGGCCTCGCGCTCGCCGCGGTGCACCGCCCTGATGGCGTTGGCGCAGCGGCGGATGGCCTGGCGGGCGTTGCTGAGGCCGACCTCGCGGGCGCGGTGCTTGGCGTCGAGGCGGGCCGCGACGGCCTTGCGGACCTCGTCGAGGCTCATTCGGGCGCGGCGGGCACCGCCGCGAGCGATCGGGGGATGCGCGCCGGTGCCGGGTTGGTGGCGCCGTGGCGGCGGCGCGCCAGCAGCACCAGGGCGAGCAGGTAGGCGGCGAGCAGCCCCAGCGGCGCGGCCTCGAGCGCCAGCCAGCCCCCGCCGAGCAGCAGCGCCGGGACCGGCGTGGCCACCGCCGCCAGCACGAGCGCCGCCAGGACCTGGCGCCGGCGGAAGGCGGCACGGCGCCGCCGTCGCGTGGGCCGATCCCGCCCGGACGCCGGGCGCCGGCCCCGCCCCGCCCCGGCCGGTCCGAACCCGTGCCCGGCCTCGTCGGGGTCGGCGGCGAAGGCCGGGTGCGGTGCGCCGACCCAGGGGACGAGCGGGCGGTCGGCCCTGTGGGGGAGGGGCAGCACGACCGTGAGGTCGGGGACGCTCACCTCGGCCTCCTCCAGGGACTCGGGCGCGGGGCGCCAGACCGCGCGGCCACCGCGTCCGCCGGCGGCGGTGCCGTGTGGCACCACCGGACGGCGGCCGCCCGGCCAGTTGCCGTGGTCACGACGCAGGAGCGGCACGAGGATCGACGCCCAGATGACGACGAGGATCGCCAACAGGACGAGACTCACGGTGCCACCTTCTGTCGAGCAGGGACAGCGTTCGGGGGAAGCTGGCTGCGCAGAGACTATAACCGCTGCGCCGCGCGCAGGGCCGGGAATAGCCGCAGCGGCGCACCCGTCCGGCTAGGCCGGCTCCGCCCGGTGGCTCGCATCCGGGACGGGGCCGCGGGCCGTCTCCACGGCGTGGCCGAGCACGGGGGCGAGCACGGCCCATTCCTCGCGGACGGCCTTGGGGTTGCCGGGCAGGTTCACCACCAGGGTCCGTCCGGCCATGCCGGCGACCGCGCGGGAGAGCATCGCGAACGGGGTGACCTGCAGGCTGGCGTGGCGCAGCGCCTCGGCGATGCCGGGCGCCTCGCGGTCGAGCACCGCCCTGGTCGCCTCCGGGGTGACGTCGCGCGGGCCGAGGCCGGTGCCGCCGGTGGTGAGGACCACCTCGGCGACGGCCACCATGCGGCGCAGCGCGCCGGTCACGGCCTCGGCCTCGTCGGGGACGACCTCGCGCGCGACCAGCTCGCCGCCGGCCTCCGCGAGCAGCTCGCCGAGGGCGGTCCCACCGGCGTCGTCGCGCTCCCCGGCGGCGACCCGGTCGCTCACCGTCAGCACCGCCACCCGCGTCCCGTCCAGGCTCACGGCCGTTCCTCCAACGTCTCGCCTGAAGCGCGCGAGGCCGTAGTCTCGCCGGAAGCGCGCGAGGCCCGAGCCTCGCCTGAAGCGCGCGAGGCCTCCCAGACGCCCGACCGGCCGCCGCGCTTGGCGTAAAGGCGCAGGCCGTCGACGCGAGCGTCGCGCTGCACAGCCTTCACCATGTCGTAGAGGGTCAGGGCCGCGGCCGCGGCCGCGGTCAGGGCTTCCATCTCCACCCCGGTGCGGGCGGTGGTGCGGACGGTGGCGGTGATCGCCACCGCGTCGGCCTCAACCCTCAAGTCGACCTCGACCCCCGTCAGCGGCAGCGGGTGGCACAGGGGGATCAGGTCGGGGGTCCGCTTGGCGCCCATGATGCCGGCGACCCTGGCCACCGCGAGCGCGTCCCCCTTGGGCAGGCTGCCATCCACGAGCAGCTTCAGCGTCTCGGGGGCGAGCAGCACCCGGCAGCCGGCAGTCGCCACCCGCTCGGTCTCCGCCTTGGCGCCGACGTCGACCATGCGCGCGGCGCCGCGCTCGTCCAGGTGGGTCAGGCCCGACCTCGCCTGAGGCGCGCGAGGCCCGCCCTCGCCCGGCCGCTCCTCGCTCAGCTCACCCATGCCAGGTCCTCGCGCAGCAGGATCACCTCGACGGCGGCCCCGGCGGGCAGCCCGTCGGCCGGCTCGGGCACGACGGCGAGGCCGTCGGCGGCCACGGCCGAGCTGAGCACGCCGGAGCCCTGCGCTCCGGTGAGGAGAGCCACCAGGCCGTCGTCCTCGACGGCGAGGCGCACGCGCAGGAACGAGACCTTGCCCTTGGGGCTGCGCACCGCCTCGCCCAGGCGGGCGACCACCCTTGGCCGCTCCAGGCGCTCTGGTGGATAGCCGGCCAGCTTGCGGAGGGCCGGCCGGACCAGGACCTCGAACACCACGAAGCAGGAGACCGGGTTGCCGGGCAGGCCGAACAGCAGGGTCCCGGCGGCGCGGCCGAACGCCTGCGGCATGCCCGGCTGCATGGCGACCCGCCAGGCGCGCACGTCGCCGAGCTCGGCGAGGACCCGCTTGGTGTAGTCGCGGTCGCCGACCGAGACGCCTCCGGAGGTCAGCACGAAATCCCCCTCCGCCGCCGCCAGGGCGAAGCCGCGCCGCAGGGCCACCTCGTCGTCGTGGAGCCGGCCGCAGCGGAACGCCTCCATGCCGGCGGCGCGCGCCTGGGCGACCAGCAGCCAGGAGTTGGAATCGCGGATCTGGCCCGGCCCCAGCGGCTCACCCGGGTCGACCAGCTCGTCGCCGGTGGAGACGACCGCCACCCGCGGCCGCGGCCGCACCGGCACGGCCTGGCGCCCCACCGAGGCGAGCATGCCGACCGCCGCCGCGTCCACGACGCGGCCGCGTTCCAGCACCACCATGCCGGCGCGCACGTCCTCCCCCGCCTCGCGGACGAAGCCGCGTTCGGCCACGGGCGCGCGCAGCAGCACGGTGCCGCCGTCGACCTCGGCCTGCTCCACCGGGACGACCGCGTCGGCCCCCGGCGGCAGCGGGCCGCCGGTCATGATCCGCACCGCCGTGCCGGGCGCGACCGTCGGCAGGCGGCCGCTGCCGGCGAACACCTCGCCGGCCAGCGGCAGGGCCGCGGGCCGCTCGGCACTCGCCCCGGCGAGGTCGGCCGCGCGCAGCGCGAACCCGTCCATCGAGGAGTTGGCGAACGGCGGCAGGTCCTCGGCGGCGTGGACGTCCTCGGCGAGGACGCAGCCGAGCGCGTCGCCGAGCGGCACCTCGCGCGGCGGCAACGGCTCGACCCGGCCGAGCACCGCGGCCCTGGCCTCGGCGAACGGCACCAGGTCCGGCGGGTTGGGCCGGTCGGGGGGGAAGCGGTCGGCCATCGGCGCCTACTGGCCGTCCTGGGACGCCAGGAAGTCGCGCAGGAACTGGACGAACGCCGGACCGACGTCCTCCCGCCCGGCGGCCAGCTCGACGGTGGCCCGCAGGTAGTCGTTCTTGTCGCCGGTGTCGTAGCGGGTGCCGGCGAAGGTCATCGCGAGCACGCCACGCCCGGGGGTCTCGATGACCCGCTCGAGGGCGTCGGTGAGCTGGATCTCGCCCTTGCTGTCCGGCTTGGTCTCGCGCAGCGCCTCGAAGACCTCGGGGTGCAGCACGTAGCGGCCGATCGAGGCCTGGTTCGAGGGGGCCTCCTCCGGGTCGGGCTTCTCGACGATCTCGGTGACCTCGTGGACCCCGGGCTCGACCTCCTCGCCGAGGCCGAGGGCGCCGTACGCCTTGATCTGGGCCGGCTCCACCAGCATGCCGGCGATCACGCTGCGGTCGTGCCTGGCGTAGAGGTTCATGAGGTCGACCAGCAGGGTCTCCTGGTCGCCGATGATGTCGTCGCCGAGCAGCACGGCGAACGGCTCGTCGCCGACGTGCTGCTCGGCCACGCCGACGGCGTGCCCGAGCCCCAGCGGCATCTTCTGCCTGATGTAGTGGACCTCGGCCATCTCGGAGATGGCCCGCACCGCGGCGAGCTCCTCGTCCTTGCCCTTCTCGGCGAGGACCCCCTCCAGCTCCCAGGCGCGGTCGAAGTGGTCCTCGATGGCGCCCTTGCCGCGGCCGGTGATGATCAGGATGTCCTCCAGCCCGGCGCGCACCGCCTCCTCGACGACGTACTGGATGGCCGGCTTGTCGACCACCGGCAGCATCTCCTTGGGCTGGGCCTTGGACGCCGGCAGGAACCGGGTGCCGAGGCCCGCCGCGGGTATGACCGCTTTGCGTATCTTCACACTCTTCCCCCCGAACCATCGTCCCCAGGAGCGCGATGCTACTCAAACTCCCGGGCGGCCGCCTTTCGTCGCGGCGGCACGCAGCGTACTTGGTGGGATACCTCGCCGACGGCGGCCTCGAACGCCTCAACCGCCCTGGGCGGCGGTGCCTGGCTTGGGGCGGCGGCTCGGCGCGGGCACCAGCGTCGGCCCGGCGGTCATCACCCGGTCGCGGCCGCGGCGCTTGGCCTCGTACATCGCCGTGTCGGCCGCGCGCAGCAGCTCGGAGGTGCTGGTGGCGTGCTCCGGGTAGCAGGCGACCCCGAGCGAGACGGTCAGCCGCACGCCCTCGCCGCCCGGGCGCACGGCGAAGGGGGCGGAGGCCACCGCGCCGCGCAGCTTCTCCGCCACGGCGATCCCGCCGACCAGGTTGGTCTCGGGCAGGATCAGCACGAACTCCTCGCCGCCGTAGCGGGCGAAGGTGTCGATGTCGCGCACGATCGCGGTGATGCGCTTGGTCAGCTCGACCAGCACCTGGTCGCCGAGCTGGTGACCGTGGCGGTCGTTGACCAGCTTGAAGTGGTCGAGGTCGAGCAGCAGCAGGGCGAACAGGCGGCCGAAGCGGCGGGAGCGCTCCAGCTCGTGCTTCAGGCGGCGCTCGAAGTAGCGGTAGTTCCAGGTGCCGGTGACCGCGTCGGTCAGTGACAGGCGCTCGGCCTCCTCGTGCAGCTGCACGTTCTCGACCGCGACCGCCGCCTGCACGGCGAAGTCGGCCAGCACGGAGGCGTCCTCGAGGGTGAACGGCTCCCCGGTCTCCCGCTCGTAGACGCTGAGCACGCCGAGCACCCGCCCCTGCGCCACCAGGGGGACGCTGACCTGGGTGGAGACCGCCGGCTCGGCCGGCGCCCGGGGGCCACCACCCGGCGGCGCCGCCGCGCTCGGCGCCGTGGCGGCGGTGCCGCCGTCCTGCTCCGCCTCCTGGTCGGCCGCCGCCGAGACGACCACCGGCCTGCCGCTGGCCGCGACCGTGCCGGCGATGCCGTGGCCGACCGGGATGCGCGCGGCCAGCTCGCCCGCCGGCAGCCCGAAGGTGGCCTGGCGCACCAGGCTGGCGCGGTCGACGCTGAGCAGCAGCACGCTCCCGGCGACGCCCTGGCGGGAGCGCACCGCCGCCTCGAGCACCACCGCGAGCAGGCGCGGCAGGTCGTGGGTCGACGACAGGGTCTGCCCCAGCCGGAACATCGCCCGCGCCAGCTCGTCGCGGCTGGAGCGCACGGCGGTCACGTAGGCGTCGAGGTCGACCCGCATGCGGTCGAACGCCCGCGCCAGCTCGCCGATCTCGCCGCCCGAGCGCACCGCGGACGGGGGGTTGGCGAAGTCCCCCCTGGCGATCGCGCGGGCCTGCTCGGCCAGCTCGTGCAGCGGCGCGGAGACGAGCCGGGCGAGCAGTGCGCCCAGCAGGGTCGCGACCGCGCAGAAGGCGATCGTGAGCATGGCGAGCATCACGGGCAGGCGGCGGTCGAGGCCGCCGCCCGGCGGCCGGTCGATCGTGACCGAGAGGGTGAGCGCCAGCACCGGCACGACCACGGCCAGCACGAAGAACAGTGTGAGGCGAGACCGCAGCGACAACAGGGCAGCCCCCCAACGTTCCGGCGCCTCCAGCGCCGTTCCGCCCCAAAGTCGGTCTATCGGCGAAACATTCTCGAACCGGTTATAGCACAGTCCGGTACCGATCGCTCGCCACCGCGCCGGCGCCGGCGCGGTGGCGAGGTCGTGGTTGGTATCATCGGGAGCGATCCACCAGCGGCCGGACGCCCGGCGGGGCCCCTGCCCGGCCGCCCGCGTCCCAGGAGCACGCATGCCGACCTACGAATACGCCTGCACCGAGTGCGGCCAGCACGTCGAAGTGGTGCAGTCGATGTCCGCCGCGCCGCTGACCACCTGCTCCGTCTGCGGTGGCCGGTTGCGCAAGGTGTTCTCGCCGATCGGCATCGTGTTCAAGGGGTCCGGCTTCTACCGCACCGATTCCCGCGCCAAGAGCGGCACCGGGAGTGGGGCGTCGAAGGGCGGCTCCGACGGCTCCGCCACCAAGTCCGACTCCAAGGCGGGCACCTCCGGCTCCGGCGAGAAGGGCTCGAAGGGCAGCGGCTCCGGGAGCTCCAAACCGAGCGAGAAGAGCGCCTGAGCCGCCGGTTCGGCCGACGCGTACGGCTTCGGTAGCATGCGCCGGGCCGCGCGAGCGGCTCGCGCCTACCGGTCACGCTGAGAAAGGTGAGTCGCCATGAGCCTTCCCAAGGCTGAGCTCGGGGTCTTCGGGGGCTCCGGCTTCTACTCGTTCCTCGACGGGGTCACCGAGCACGCCGTCGAGACGCCCTACGGGGACCCGTCGGACAAGCTCGCCATCGGCGAGATCGAGGGCCACAAGGTGGCCTTCCTGCCGCGGCACGGCCGCCGCCACCAGTACCCCCCGCACAAGATCAACTACCGCGCCAACCTCTGGGCGATGAAGCAGCTCGGCGTGACCCGGGTGGTCGGCCCGTGCGCCGCCGGCTCGCTGCAGCCGGAGGCCGAGCCGGGCCACTTCGTGGTCTGCGACCAGATCGTCGACCGCACCTCCGGGCGGCCGGACACCTTCTACGACGGCCCGGAGACCACCCACATCTCCTTCGCCGACCCGTACTGCCCCGAGCTGCGCGCCCTCGCGGTCGAGAAGGCCAAGCAGCTCGGCATCACCGTGCACGACGGCGGCACGATGGTGGTCATTCAGGGTCCCCGCTTCTCCACCCGGGCCGAGTCGAAGTGGTTCCAGCAGGCCGGTTGGGAGGTCATCAACATGACCGGCCACCCGGAGGCGCTGCTCGCCCGTGAGCTGGAGCTGTGCTACGTCAACGTCTCGCTGATCACCGACTACGACGTCGGCCTGGAGGGCATGCCGGGCATCGCGCCGGTGTCCCACGCCGAGGTCGTGCGGGTGTTCGAGGAGAACAACGCCAAGCTCAAGGACCTGCTGATGGCGCTGCTGCCGGCCATCCCCGGCGAGCGCAGCTGCCCCTGCGCGACCGCGCTGACCGGCGCCCGCTTCGAGGCCTGAGCCGTGCTGCGCGCCTTCGTCCTGGGCGTGGTCCAGGGGCTGACGGAGTTCCTGCCGATCTCCTCCTCCGCGCACCTGTCGATCGTCCCCAAGCTGCTCGGCTACGCGGTCCCGAGCCTCTCCTTCGAGGTCTTCCTGCACTTCGGGACGCTGCTGGCGGTGGTCGCCTACTTCGCCAGGGACCTCTGGGGGTTCGTGCTCGCGCTGGTCGCCCCCGGCCGCCTCGGCGCCAGCGAGGCAGCCGTGCGGCGCCGCCTGCTGTTGCTGCTGGTGCTCGCCTCGGTGCCGGCGGCGGTCCTCGGCTTCCTGCTGCAGGACTGGGCCGACCGGCAGACCAGCCACCCGCTGCGGGCGGCGGTCTGGCTGGTCGTCACGACCAGCGTCCTGATCGCCGCGGAGCTGTACGCGCGAGGCCGCGGGCCGGTCGTGCCGGTGGCGGCGGAGGCCGCCGCCGAGGCAGAGCTGGCCGACCGGGGCGCGCCCGGTCCGGCGAGCGCCGGCGCGGTGGCCGCGAGGCCGGCCGGCCGGCGCCAGGCCGCCTCGACCTCGAGCGCCGAGAAGGAGCTGGAGCGGCTGCCGGCCGGCAACGCGCTCGGCATCGGCGTGGCCCAGGCGCTCGCCCTGATCCCTGGCACCAGCCGCTCCGGGATCACCATCTCCGCCGGGCTGTTCCTCGGCGTCACGCGCGAGGCCGCCGCCCGCTTCTCCTTCCTGCTGTCGATCCCGGCGATCCTCGGCGCCGGCATCCTCAAGCTCGGCGACCTGAGCGGCGCCGGCGAGTCCGGCCCCGAGCTGCTCATCGGCTTCCTCGCCTCGGCGGTCGCCGGCTTCCTGGCCGTCTCGGCGCTGATCCGCCTGCTGCGCACCCGCACGCTGTGGCCGTTCATCTGGTACCGGCTGCTCGCCGGCGGCGCCTTCGTCGTGCTGCTGGCGACGGTTCGCAGCTAGCGCCGGCTACTGGAGCTGCTCGACCAGGCCGGCGATCTCGTCGGCGACGCCGCCGGGGACGGTGTAGCCGGCCTGGTCGCGGATCTCCTCGAAGTGGTCGCGGACGTCCTCGGCGGTCAGGTCCGGGTTGAAGTAGCCGGGGGTCAGGCCGATGAAGAAGCGCGCCACCCGGCCACCGCCGGTCGAGTAGACCTCGCCGTTGACCGGGCAGTCCTCGTGCACCAGGAAGGCCGCGACGGGCGCGACCAGGCGCGGGTCGAGCTTGGCGCCGGCCGGCCCGAGCAGCTCCTCGGTCATGCGCGTGCGCGCGATCGGCGCCAGCGCGTTGACCTGGATGCCGTAGCGCATGCCCTCCTGGGCGAGCACCCGGGCGAGGCCGACCAGGCCCATCTTGGCGGCGCCGTAGTTGGACTGGCCGAAGTTGCCGAGGATGCCGGCGTTCGACGCGGTCAGCAGGATGCGCCCGTAGCGCTGCTCGCGCATGTGCAGCCAGGCGGGCCGGGTGACGTTGAAGGCGCCGCGCAGGTGCACGTCGAGCACCGGCTCGAGCTGGTCGGGGGTCATGTTCTGGAAGGTCTTGTCGCGCAGGATGCCGGCGTTGTTGATCACCACGTCGACGCGGCCGAAGGCCTCCAGCGCGGCGGCCACGCTCGCCTTGCCGCCCTCCGGCGTGGCCACCGAGTTGGTGTCGGGCACCGCCGCGCCGCCGAGGGCGAGGATCTCCTCGGCGGTGGTCCTGGCAGGACCCTCGGAGGCGCCGCTGCCGTCGACCGCCCCGCCGGCGTCGTTGACCACCACCTGCGCGCCGCGGGCAGCCAGCAGCAGCGCGTGCTCGCGACCGAGGCCGCCGCCCGCGCCGGTGACGACCGCCACCCTGCCGTCGAACCGAAGCTCAGCCATTCAGCCAATCCCTCCTACCGCCCCCCGGTCAGGCTTACCGGTGCCCGGCACTATGCTGACCCGGCCAGGCCGGCGTCAACGATGCGGCGATGATCTCGACCTAGGGGGCCGTGGGGAGCGAGCTCCCCCACATGGACGGAGGTTGCTCATGGGGCCACTGGACGGAGTCCGCGTCGTCGAGCTGGCGGGGATCGGCCCCGGTCCGTTCTGCGCCATGCTCCTGGCCGACATGGGCGCCGAGGTCCTGCGCGTCGACCGGCCGGCGGCAGGCAGGGGGATGTGGCCGCCGCTGATGACCAGGGGTCGCCGCTCGGTCACGGTCGACCTCAAGCACCCGGAGGGGGCCGAGGTGGTGCGCCGGCTCGCGGACGCGGCCGACGTGCTGCTGGAGGGCTTCCGGCCGGGCGTCGCCGAGCGGCTGGGCCTGGGCCCGGCAGCCTGCCTGGCGCGCAACCCGCGGCTGGTGTACGGGCGCATGACCGGCTGGGGGCAGGACGGCCCCTGGAGCCAGATGGCCGGCCACGACATCAACTACCTCGCGCTCGCCGGCGCGCTGCACCCGCTCGGCCGCCGCGGCGAGGCGCCGCTGCCGCCGCTCAACCTGCTCGGCGACTTCGGCGGCGGCGGCATGCTGCTCGCCTTCGGCGTCGCCTGCGCCCTGCTGGAGGCCGGCCGCTCCGGCCGCGGGCAGGTGGTCGACGCGGCCATCCTCGACGGCAGCGCGCTGCTCACCACCATGGTCCACGAGCTCGCCGGGCTCGGGATGTGGCGCTGGGAGCGCGGCGTCAACCTGCTCGACGGCGGCGCCCCGTTCTACGGCGTGTACGAGACCGCCGACGGCGGCCACGTCGCCGTCGGCGCGCTGGAGCCGGAGTTCTACCGCGAGCTGCTCGCGCTGCTCGGCCTCGACGGCGAGCAGGACCTGCCCGCCCAGCTCGACCGCGAGCGCTGGCCCGAGCTGCGCGAGCGGATCGCCGCGGCGATCCGCTCGCGCAGCCGCGACGAGTGGGCCGCGCTGGCCGAGGGCCGCGACGCGTGCCTCACCCCGGTCCTCTCCCCCGCCGAGGCACCCGAGCACCCGCACAACCGCGAACGCGGCGTCTTCGCCGCCACCGCCGACGGCCCCCGGCCCGCGCCCGCCCCCCGCTTCGACCGCACCCCGGCCGCCGCGCCAGGCCCGGTCCCCACCCCCGGCGGGGACACCGACGCCGCCCTGCCCGACTGGGGCTTCACCCGCGACGAGGTCGCCGCGCTGCGCGCCGCCGGCGCGCTCGGCTGAGCGCCCTTGCCTGAGAACCGCGCCCGGGTCTCGACCCGGGCTTCGCCGTGCTAGGCGTCGCGCCGCGACGGCGCGGCCGCCAGCCACTGGTCGACGGCGGCGAGGTAGGTGGGGAGGACCTCGCGGTGGACGCTGTGGCCGGCTGGCAGGACCCGGGTGGTGCCGTTGCGGACGGCGGCGACCAGGGCGGCACGGTCGGGGCCGAGCAGGCTGGAGCCGGCCGCCTCGTCGGCGAGGACCAGCAGCACGGGCTCCTCCACGGCGGCCGCCTGGGCGGCCAGGTCGAAGGCGACGCCGCGGCGGACGGCGGCGGCGATGGTGGCGGCGTCGCACTCCGCCAGGTCGGCGACGCGGCGCTCGGCCTCGCCTTCGGGCCACGACGGGTTGTCCCGCTCCAGCTCGGCGCGGAGCGCCGCCGGCTCGCGCCGCGCCCGGTCGCCGTCGTGCTCGATCCCCGTCGCCAGCTCCGCCCAGTCGATGCTGCGCGGCCCCGGCGGGTCCTCCAGCAGCACCCGGCGGGCGTAACCGGGCCGCCCGGCGAGCAGCGCCAGGGAGACCACGGCGCCGAGCGAGTGCCCCACGAGCAGGTCGACCACCGGGGGCCCGTCCGCGGCGGCCGGCCCCAGCTCGGCCGCGACCGTCGCGGCCACGTCGGCGGCCAGGTCGGCGGGGCCGAGCCCGCCCTCGGCGCTGGGGCTCGACCCGTGGCCGCGCAGGTCGACGGCGAGCACCGCGAAGCCGCGCTCCGCCAGCGCCGGGCCCACCCGCCACCAGGTCCGCGAGGAGGAGGTGACGCCGTGCACCAGCAGCGCGACCGGCCGCGGCGCGCCGGTGCCGTCCGCGCCCCAGCTGCGGGTGGCCAGCCGCGCCACCGAGCGCCCTCCCGCGGCCGGCACTAGGCGCCCGCCACCGTCATCTCGCCGACCAGGATGCTGGCGCCGCCGATCGAGCCGACCGTGAAGCGCAGGTCGGAGCCGACCGCGACGATGCCGCCGAGCAGGTCGAGGAGCTGACCGGCGACGGTCACCTCGCGCACCGGCTCGGCCGGCTCCCCGCCGCGGAACCAGAGCCCGGCCGCGCCCACGGAGAAGTCGCCCGTGACCGGGTTGACGCCCGAGTGGACGCCGGTGACGCGCTGCACCAGCAGGCCCTCGCCGGCCCGGGCGAGCAGGCCGGCCTGGTCGGCGTCGCCCGGCTCGAGGAAGACGTTGTGCCCGGAGACCCCCGGCGTCGACTTGAACGAGGGCCGGCTGGCGTTGCCGGTCGAGCTGGTGTGGCCGCGCGCCGCGGTGGCGGTGTTGTGCAGGAAGGTGCGCAGCACGCCGTCGTCGATCAGCACCTGCCTGCGGGTGGCGACGCCCTCGCCGTCGAACGGCGCCGCGCCCGGGCCCTCGGCGAGGCGGCCGTCGTCCACCAGGCGCAACCCTGGCGCGGCCACCCGCTCCCCCAGCTTCTCGGCGAACAGGCTGCGCCGCTTCTGCACCGCCTCGGCCGACAAGCCGGCGAGCACCGGCCCCACCAGGCTCGACGCCACCTGGCGGTCGAACACCACCGGCACCGTGCGGGTGGGCGGCTTGGTCGCGCCGAGCATGCGCACCGCCCGGCGGGACGCCTCCTGGACGACCCAGTCGACGTCGAGCTCCTCGAGCGCGCGGCCGGCGTCGACGCCGTAGCCGACCTGGCTCTCGCCGTCCTTGCCGGCCATGGCGAGCGCGTAGCACCAGGCGTGGGTGACCGCGTAGGAGCCGGCCACGCCGTTGGACGAGGCGATCGCGACGCTCCCGACCGCGTCGCCGTAGCCGGCCGACTCCACCTGGGTGACGCGCGGGTCCGCCGCGCGGGTGCGTGCCTCGAGGTCGAGCGCGAGGGCCACCTTCGCCTCCGGGCTCACGTCCGCGTGGCGCGCGTCGAACAGGCCCTCCAGCTCCTCGAACCCGGTCGCCGACGGCAGCACGTTGCCGGGGTCCTCGGTGGACACCTCCAGGTTGGCCCGCGCCTCGGCCAGGACCGCCCGCAGGCCCTCGTCGGACAGGTCGGCGGTGTAGGCGTAGCCGAGCCGGTGGTCGCGCACCACCCGCACGCCGACGCCGCTCGACGACGCCGAGGTGAGCCGTTCGACCTCGCCCTCGTAGGCGTCGACCGAGGTGCGGGTGACCTGCTCGGCCCAGGCCTCGACGCCCTCGCCGCCGACGGCCTCGGCCGCCAGCCGCCCGACCACGCCCTCCAGCTCGTCCGTCATGCCGACCCTCCCGTGCCGCCGACCGTCATGCGGGCGATGCGCAGGGTGGGGGCGCCGTTGCCGACCGGCACGCCCTGGCCCTCCTTGCCGCAGATGCCCTCCTTGACGGCGAAGTCGTTGCCGATCGCGTCGCACGCCGCGATCACGCTGGGTCCGTCGCCAACCAGGTTGGCGCCGCGCACCGGCACGGTCACCTCGCCGTTCTCGATCAGGTAGCCCTCAACGACCCCGAAGACGAACTCGCCGGTGGCGGGGTTGACCTGGCCGCCGCCGAGCGCCTTGGCGTACAGCCCGCGCGGGGTCTGGCGGACGATCTCCTCCGGGTCCTCGCTGCCCGCCTCGATGTAGGTGTTGGTCATGCGCGGGATGGGAACCTGCGCGTAGGACTCGCGCCGGCCGTTGCCCGACGCGGGCGCGCCGAGCTGCCTGGCACGGATCAGGTCGGTCAGGTAGTCGGTGCAGACGCCGTCGGCGAACAGCACCGTGCGCTGCGCCGGGGTGCCCTCGTCGTCGAAGGCGAACGAGCCCCAGCCGCCCTCCACGGTGGCGTCGTCGATGCCGTTGAAGCCGTCCACCCCGATCTTGCGGCCCTGCTTGCCCTCGTACACCGAGGCGTGCTTGGCGACCAGGTCGGCCTCCATGCCGTGGCCGGACGACTCGTGGAACAGCACGCCGCCGTTGCCGGAGGCGACCACCACCGGCATCTCCCCCGCCGGGGCGGGCCGCGAGCCGAGCATGTTCACCGCCCGCCCGGCCGCCCGCCGCGCCACCAGCTCGGGCGGGAACTCGTCGAGCAGCTCGAAGCCCATCGAGCGGCCGGGCCCGTCGAAGCCGGTCTGCACGTCGCCGTTGCGGCTGGCGACCACGCTGACCACCAGGCGGGTCCGCACCCGGTCCTCGGAGGTGGTGAAGCCGTCGGAGTTGGCGATGAAGACCCGCTGGCGGGCGTCGCCGTAGGCGGCGCTGACCTGGGTCACGGTCGGGTCGTAGGAGCGGGCGGCGTCGTCGGCCCGGCGCACCAGCTCGGCCAGGGTGGTGCGGTCGATCCCGGCGGGGTCGATGCGCACCGGGTGGACCACGTCGGGGGCGCGCCGGCGCAGGTCGCGCACCTCGACCGTGGGACGGTCGCGGAGGGCGGCCGAGGCCACCCTGGCGGCCTCGGCGAGGCTCTCGGCGTCCAGCCGGTTGGTGTAGGCGTAGGCCGACGAGGTGCCGCGCACCACCCGCACCCCGGCGCCACGGTCGCGGCCGGTGACCAGCTCCTCGACGCGGCCGTCGTCGAGGCGGACGTTGTGGGCGAGGCGGTCCTCGGCGTAGACCTCGGCCCACTCCCCGCCGGTGGCGAGCGCGGCGGCGAGGACCTTGCGGACGACGGCGTCATCGAGCACGGGCGCTCTCCTCTGCTCAAACGGTCGGTAGGCCGCCCAAACCCCAAGCCGGCGCGCGGCGCCGCGGTCCGACGGTGAGGCGGCGGCCATTGTAGAGGCCGGGCGCGCCGCTGTAGGTGCCGCTTCCACAGGCCGCTCGGGCCGCTCGGCGGGCGGCGGCTTGACGGGGTGGTGTGTCCTGGTGGTGATGGATGCCGACCTGAGAGCCCGTCGCGACGAGCTGACCGAGGCCCGGCGGGCCGCCCCGGCCTGGAAGGTCGCCGTGGCGCTCGGCACGGTCTACGTGGTCTGGGGGTCGACCTACTTCGGCATCCGGGTGGCCATCGGGACGGTGCCGCCGCTGACCATGGGGGCGATCCGCTTCCTGGTGGCCGGCGCGCTGCTGTACCCCTGGGCGGTGCGCCGCGGCGACCGGGCGGGCGACCCGGTCGGGCCCGCCCAGTGGGCGGCCTCCGCGGTCGTGGGCATCTGCCTGCTCGCCGGCGGCAACGGCGCGGTGAGCTGGGGGGAGCAGCACATCCCCTCGGGGATCGCCGCCCTGCTGATCGCCACCGTGCCGCTGTGGATGTCAATCCTCGGCCGGATGCTGCTGCGCGAGCGGCTCGCCTGGGCGGCGGTGCTCGGGCTGGTGGCCGGCTTCGCCGGCCTGGTCCTGCTGATCCGGCCGAGCGGGGCCCACCGGTTCGACCCGCTGGCCACCGCCGTGGTCCTCGGCGGCGCGCTGGCCTGGGCGGGCGGGTCGGTCTGGTCACGGCGCGCGCCGCTGCCGCGCCGCCCGCTGGTCGGCGTGGGCATCGAGCTGCTCGCCGGCGGGGCCGCGCTCGCCCTCGCCGCGCTGGCCGGCGGCGAGCTGGGCCGCCTGCGGCCCGGCGCGGTCTCGGCCGCCTCCCTCGTGGCCATCGCCTACCTGGTGGTGTTCGGCTCCCTGCTCGCCTTCACCGCCTACGCCTGGCTGCTGCGCAACGTGCGCACCTCGGTGGCGGCCACCTACGCCTACGTCAACCCGGTCGTGGCGGTCGCGCTCGGCTGGGCCTTCGGCGACGAGCCGGTGAGCGGGCGCACCCTGCTCGCCGGGGCGGTGATCCTGGCCGGCGTGGCGCTGATCGTGACGGCACGCCCGAGCAACTGACCGACCCCCTCAGCCGCGCAGCGGAGTGGACCGTCACGCTGTTACGGTAGTGCCGAGCCCGACAAGAAATTGCGAGCAGGGCGGAAGCGGGCGACCGCCGAGCAGCCAGGAGCACCGATGCAGGAGCCGATCAGCCGCCGCGCGGTCCTCGAGCTCGCCGGCGCGGCGGCGACCCTCGCCGCGGGCCTGCTGCTCGGTGCCTGCCGCAGCGACGGGAACGGCGACGGCGGCGGGAACGGCGGCGATCCGCCCGAAGGCGGTATGGGCAGCGGCAACCGGGGACGGCGCCGCAACTGACCCGCGCCCGGCCGCGGCGGACCCCAGAGCGGGAGGCGGCAGTGGACCTGGACGAGGCGCGCGGTTTCCTGCGCGACAACCACCGCGCGGTGCTGGCCACCCGCCGCAGGGACGGGTCGCCGCAGCTCTCCCCCGTGCTGGTAGGCCTCGACGGCGAGGGGCGGGCAACGGTCAGCACCCGCGAGACGGCGGTGAAGACCAGGAACGTGCGCCGCGACCCGCGGGTGTGGCTGTGCGTCTTCAACGACGGCTACTACGGCAGCTGGATCCAGGTCGAGGGGAACGCCACGGTGCTGTCCCTGCCCGAGGCGATGGAGCCGCTGGTGGACTACTACCGCCGCATCTCCGGCGAGCACCCCGACTGGGACGACTACCGCCGCGCGATGGAGCGCGACCGGCGCGTCCTGCTGCGCGTCGACCTCACCCGGGCGGGGCCGGACAGCAGTGGCTGACGGCCGCTCCCGGGTCTCGTCCGGGTCGCCCTTCGAGCCGGTGTTCGGCTTCAGCCGGGCGCTGCGCGTCGGCGAGCGGGTGCTGGTGGCGGGCACGGCGCCGATCTGGCCGGACGACTCCTGCGACCCCGACCCGGAGGTGCAGGCGGCCCGCTGCCTGGAGATCATCACCGCCGCCCTCGCCGAGGTCGGCGCCGGCCGCGAGCACGTCGTGCGGACGCGCATGTACGTGGTGGACGCGGCCGACTGGGAGGCGGTCGCGCGCGCCCACGGCGCCGCCTTCGCCGGCGTCCGCCCGGTCGCCACCATGGTGGTGGTCGCCGGCCTGCTCGACCCGCGCTGGCGGGTGGAGATCGAGGCCGAGGCCGTGCTCCCGGCCGAGTGACCGGGGCCGGGATCGCCCGGCGCAGAACCTCCCGTGCGGGCGAGCGAACCTTGGAAAGGTTCATTACAATCTTACGCAGTGACACCGCCGCGGTGGCGGGCCGGCTCGGGAGGTGTGGGGTGAACGGCTCCATCCAGTTCGTCGATGCGCTACTTGCCGAGCACGGACCCGACGAGTACGTCCAGCGGGACGGCGACGACCCGTCCGGCGAGGCGCTCGACGCCTACTCGCAGGTCGTCACGAGGGTCGCCAAGCAGGTGGTCGGCTCGGTGGCCAGCCTGCGGGTGAGCCGCCGCTCGGGCGGCTGGCAGGGCCAGGGGGCCGGCTCGGCGGTGGTGCTCACCCCCGACGGCTTCCTGATCACCTCGGCCCACGTGGTCGAGGGCACCAGCCGCGGCCGCGCCTCCTTCTCCGACGGCCGCGAGCTGCGTTTCGAGGTGGTCGGCCGGGATCCGCTCTCGGACCTGGCCGTCATCCGCACGAGCGAGGCCGACCTGGTACCGGTGTCCCTGGGGAACGCAGACCGGCTCCAGGTCGGCCAGCTCGTCGTCGCCGTCGGCAACCCGATGGGCTTCTCCGGCTCGGTCACGGCGGGGGTGGTCAGCGCCCTGGGCCGCTCCTTCCCCGCCCGCGACGGCTACACCACCCGCTTCATCGAGAACGTCATCCAGACCGACGCCGCCCTCAACCCGGGCAACTCCGGTGGCGCGCTGGTCGACGGGCGCGGCCGCATGGTCGGGGTGAACACCGCCGTCGCCGGCGTCGGCCTCGGGCTCGCGGTGCCCTTCAACCAGGCGACCCGGCGGATCATCGCCGCGCTGATGCGCGAGGGACGCTTCCGCCGCGCCTACGTCGGCATCGCCGGCGGCCGGCGGCCGCTGCCGCCGCGGGTCGCGCAGGCGATCGACCGCAACGCGGCCGTCGAGGTGGTCGAGGTGATCCCCGGCAGCCCGGCGGCGCGCGCCGGCCTGCGCCGCGAGGACCTCATCATCGACGTCGGCGGCAACCCCGTGGTGGACGCGAACGACCTTCAGCGGCTGATGGTCACCGAGGCGATCGGCAAGCCCCTGACGGTGCGCGCCTTCCGCGGCTCCGAGCTGCTCGAGCTGACCGTCGTCCCCGAGGAGCTGCGCGGCTAGGAGTCCTCGGCCGGCTGGGGGACGCGGGCGCCCGCGAGCTGGCGGGACTGCGCCACCAACGCGCCGCGCTCGTCCCAGACCTCGGCCTCCTCGTCGAACCAGCCGGCCTGCAGCATGCGGCCGCGGGCGACGCAGGCCAGCCAGCCTGGCGCGGGCCGGCGGCGCACGTAGGCGGTCAGCTCCAGGGTCGGCGCCCAGGACAGCACGCCGAGCTCGAAGCTGACCGGCGGCAGCGCGTCGACCGCCTGCAGCAGGGCGAGCGCGTCGGGCGGGCGGCCGTCGTGGAAGCGCACCCAGCCGCGCATCTCCGCGCGGCGGGCCGGCCGGCCCTGCGCCCACCCGGCGGTCGCCGGATCGAGCCGTACCTCGACGTGGTCGAGGATGGGGACGTGCACGCCGTTGGGCATCTCCGACCGCCCGGGGACGCACTCGTCGGGCGGCGGCAGCTCCGGCGGGCGGTCGGCGCGCCACAGCGGCTCCGCGACGCCGTCCAGCTGGCCCGCGCTGACCAGCGCCTCCAGGCAGGCGGTGCCGTCCTGGGCGAGCGTGGCCCGCAGCACCGAGACGGTGCGCCCGGCGCGCAGCAGCGTGACCGCGACCTCGACCGGCCCGGGGGCCGGCGGGCTCAGGTAGTGCGCACTGACCGCGAGCGGGTCGGGGCGACCCGCCTCGACCAGCGCCGCCCTGGTCGCCAGTGCCATGAGGTAGCCGCCGTTCGGACGGCCGCCGATGGTCCAGCCAGGGTCGACGGTGGCGCCGAAGCCGCTGCCGTCGGCACCGGGAGCCACCGCGGTGGCCTGGTCGAAGTCGTACGGGGCCGCCCGCTCGGCGGCGTCAGGGGAGGCATCCTCCGGCATGCAGGCTCCTTCAGTGGACGGGGTGGTGCCGTCCGGTCACGCCGAGAATAGTGCTCCGCGACCAGCGCTGCCCCAGCCGCCGCCAAGCGGCCGTCGCCCGATCGCCCCCACCGCTGGCGAGCTGCCCGCCACGAGCGCTGTCGCCCTGCCTGCGGGGCAGTCATAGCATCCTGGCATGGACGCGGTGGCGTTGAGCCCGGCGGAGCGGCGGCGGCTGGCGCCGCTGGCGGCGGCGCTCGCCCGTGCCAGGGCACCAGGGCCGCCCCGCCTGGAGCTGGTCGCGGGGACGATCGCCCCCGGCGGGCGGCACGGCCTGCTCGCCGGCAGCTTCAACCCGTTCACGCGCGCCCACGCCGCGCTGGCGGTCGCCGGCCGCCGCGCCGGCTGCGAGCGCGTCGTCCTGGCGATCGCGCCGGCCAGCCTCGACAAGGAGCAGGTGGAGCGCGCCCACCCGGTCGACCGGCTCGACTGGGCGCGGCGCTGGGTGCTCGGCCACCGCTGGGCGGCGCTGGCCGTCTCGAGCCACCCGCTCCTGGTCGACATGGCCGAGGCGCTGCGCGCCGCCGGCGCCGGCGAGGCCGTGCTGCTGGTCGGCACGGACAAGGCGGCGCAACTGGTCGAGCCGCGCTACTACGCCGACCCGCCGGCGGCCCTCGCCCGCCTGGAGGCCGCCGCCAGCGTCCTGGTGGCCGAGCGCGCCGGCGTGCCTCCCGGTGGCCGGCGCCTGCCCGGCCAGCCGCTGGCCACGCCGGCCTCGGTGGCGGCCCTCTCGGCGACCGAGGCGAGGGAGCGCGCCGCCGCCGGCCGCGACCTGCGCGCGCTGCTGCCGGCCGCGGTCGCCCGCGCGGTGGAGCGGACCCGCGCCTACGACCGCGACCCCGCCCCGTACCTGGCACGCGCCCGCGAGCTGGACCGGCTCGGCCAGGCCCCCACGGAGCCGGGCTGAGCACCCCTGTGGAGCCTTTCGGGCAGTATCGGCTGATCGGGTCGACAATGACCCGGAGCCGGTGCAGCATCGGCCCGCACCATCGTCCCCCTGGACGAGCTGCGACGTGATGCCGGGACGAGAAAGGGCCCCCGCGCCGTCCGGGGGGGCCAAGACAGCGCGAGGGGCCGCAAAAGCCATATTACTGCTTCTTCACAGGTTTTGTTGACCCATCTCCGGACCACATCTACTCCTTACTTCACCGGATGCCCACTAACCCACCCAAGCTACGCACCTCTGCGGAGGTCCTGCTGCCAGACTCGCCAGAAGATGGCATCGTGACGCTATGGAGCACACCACTTTCCTGCACCGGCCCACGCTGCGCCGCCCGTTCCTGATCGCGGCGTTCGAGGGCTGGAACGACGCCGGCGAGGCGGCCAGCACCGCCCTCGGCTTCGTCGGCGCCGCGCTCGACGCCGAGACCTTCGCGCGGATCGACGCGGAGGAGTTCTACGACTTCCAGCAGACGAGGCCGACGGTGCGGCTGGACGACAACCTGCGCCGCCGGATCGACTGGCCGGCGGTGGAGTTCCAGGCCGTGCGCCTGCCCACCGGCGACCACGACCTCGTCCTGGTGCGCGGGCACGAACCCAACCTGCGCTGGCGCGCCTTCGCCCGCGAGGCGCTGGAGGTCGCCACCAGCATGCAGGTCGAGATGGTGGTGACCTTGGGGGCGCTGCTCGCCGACGTGCCGCACACCAGGCCCGTGCAGGTGGTCGGCTCCGCCGGCGACCCGAAGCTGGCACGGCGCTTCGGCCTGCCGCTGTCGCGCTACGAGGGGCCGACGGGGATCCTCGGGGTGCTGTCGGACGCGGCCGGGCGTGACTCGGTGCCCGCCCTGAGCCTTTGGGCGGCGCTGCCCCACTACGTGCAGGCGGCACCCAACCCGCGGGCCGCGCTCGCCCTGGTCGACAAGCTCGGCGAGCTGCTGCCGCTGCCGGTGGACACCTCGACGCTGGCCGACGCGACCAAGGCGTTCGACGAGACCGTCGCCGAGCTGATCGCCGACGACCCGGACCTGGTCGGCTACGTGGAGCGGCTGGAGGCCGCCCACGACCAGGAGAGCTCGCCGCTCACCGACGTGGCGCCCGACCAGCTCGTCGCCGAGGTCGAGCGCTACCTGCGGGAGCAGCCGGGCGGCGGCCGCTGACGCGACGCCACCCGGCCGACCCGCGGTTCGTCGCTACGCGTCCGCGTCCTGCGCGACCTTGCGCACGTTGGCTGCCTGCAGGCCCTTGGGGCCTTCCAGGACCTCGAACTCCACCATCTGGCCCTCGTCCAGGGAGCGGAACCCGTCCATCTGGATCGAGGAGAAATGTACGAATACGTCCTCACCGTCCGGACGGGCGATGAAGCCGTAGCCCTTGTCAGGGTTGAACCACTTGACGACGCCGGTGGTCACCGACCTGTACCTCCCTCCAACTGGCTGCTGGCGCGGAACTTTAACCATCAGCTCACTCCTGTCAATAGCGTCAATTGACCTTATCCACTCCCCAAGCCGCTGACCAGCGACGACGGAGCGGCACAACCTGGCGCACAATGGGAGCATCCGGGGGAACCGACAGGAGGCTCGTGTCGATGGAGTCCGTGCAGCCGTCCGTTGGCTGGGGCGTCACCCACCTCTACTACCGCGTCGACCCCGGCCGCAGCCCCGACCCTGGGCTGGCGGGCAAACAGCTCGTCGCCGCCCTGGACGCCTTCGCCGGCGCGCCCGACCACCAGGTCCTGTGCTGCACCGTGCTCGGCCTCAAGGCCGACCTCGGGGTGATGGCGCTCGGCCCGGACCTGCGCCGCCACGACGCGCTCGCCCGCGCGCTCGGCGCCGGCATGGCCGGCGCCGCCCTCGAGCCCGCCTACTCGTACGTCTCGCTCACCGAGACCTCGGAGTACATGGAGACCGTCGAGGCCGCCCGCGCCCGGGTCACCGCCGAGCACGGCGACGCCGACCCCGAGGAGCTGGCGCGCAAGCTGCGCGTCGCCGAGGAGCGCCTGGCCAAGTACCGCCAGGACAAGCTGCACCCGCGCCTGCCCGCCAAGGCGGTGCTCGCCTTCTACCCGATGAGCAAGGCCAGGGAGCCGGGCGCCAACTGGTACCGGCTGCCCTACGAGGCTCGCCGAAGCCTGATGGGCGGCCACGCCAAGGTCGGCCGCCGTTACCACGGCCGGGTGCTGCAACTGGTCACCGGCTCGACCGGCCTGGACGAGCACGAGTGGGGGGTCACCCTGCTGGCCGACGACCTCGCGGCCATCAAGGAGATCGTCTACGAGATGCGCTTCGACGAGGTGACCGCGAGCTACGGCCGCTTCGGCCCGTTCCTGGTCGGCCTCACCTGCCCACCGGCCGAGCTACCGCAGCGCCTCGGCCTCACTTGACGCCAGGCCGGGCGGGGTCCTCGCGGAGGATCCGCACGGCTCCGGCGGGCACCGGCAGCGCGCCCTGGCAATGGGTGCCGCTGAGCTGCTCGGTCCCGGTCGCCGCGAGCTCGACGTCCTGTCCCTCGTGGTTGACCACGAACAGCCAGGACGCCTGGCCGTCGCTGCGGCGCACGACCTCCACCCCGGCCGGCAGGCCGGGGCGTGGTACCAGGCCCGCGTCGGCGTACGCGCGGTAGAGGAGGCGGTCGAGCGCCTCGTCGCGCAGCCGGGTCGAGACGTACCACGCCTGGCCGCGGCCGAGGCGGTGGCGCGTCACGGCGGGACCGCCGACGGCCGGCCCGTCGCGGTAGCGCAGGACCGTCTCCGCCCCCCGTGGCTCCACCTGCTCGGCCCAGACGTCGGCACGGCTGCCGTCGTCGAGCTGGACCTGCTCGCCCTCGCGCAGCGGCAGGAACTCCTCGACCGCGAGCCCGAGCAGCTCCCGCAGGGCGCCGGGGTGGCCGCCGGGGTGCACGGTGTCGTTCGCGTCGACCACGCCGGAGAAGTACGAGACCAGCAGGGTGCCGCCATCCTCGACGTAGGCGCGCAGGCTCGCGGCCGCCGCCCGCGTGGTCAGGTACAGGCTGGGCACCACCACCAGCGGGTAGGCGCACAGGTCCGCCTCGGGCCGGGCGAAGTCGACGGTGAGGTGGGCGCGCCAGAGCCGCTCGTAGTAGGCGTCGACCCGCTCCATGTAGTCGAGGTCGCAGGACGGCCGCCCTTCGAGCTCGAGCGCCCACCAGGACTCCCAGTCCCAGACCACGCCGACGTCGGCCACCACCCGGCTCCCCCGCACGTCCCGCAGCGCGGCCAGGTCGCGGCCGAGCTGCTCGACCTCGCGCCACACCCGGCTGTCGGTGCCGCTGTGCGGCAGCATCGCCGAGTGGAACTTCTCTGCGCCTGAGGCGGCCGCGCGCCACTGGAAGAACAGCACGCCGTCGGCGCCGCGCGCCACGTGGGTCAGGCTGTTGCGGCCCATCTCGCCGGGACGCTTGGCGATGTTGCGCGGCTGCCAGTTGACCGCGCTGGTGGAGTGCTCCATCAGCAGCCACGGTCCGCCGCGGGCGAGCGAGCGGGTGAGGTCGGCCGACATGGCCAGCTCGATGTGGTTGTCGGGCTGCTCGGCCCGCAGGTAGTGGTCGTTGGAGACGACGTCGACCTCGGCCGCCCAGCGCCAGTAGTCGACGTCCTTGCAGTTGGTCGTCATGAAGTTGGTGGTGACGGGGACGCCCGGCGAGAGCCGGTGGAGGACGTCGCGCTCGCGCCGGAAGCACTCCAGGAAGGCGTCGGAGGAGAAGCGCCGGTAGTCGAGCTGCTGCGCGGGGTTCACCGCCATGGGCGAGGCCCGCGGCGGCTCGACCTCCTCCCAGTCGCCGAAGCGCTGCCCCCACACCGCCGTCCCCCAGGCCTGGTTGAGCGCGCCGAGGGTGCCGTGGCGCGCCCGCAGCCAGCGGCGGAACGCCGCCGCCGAGGTCGGGCAGTAGCACGCCGGGACGTGGGCACCGTACTCGTTGTTCACGTGCCACAGCACCAGCGCCGGGTGGTCGCCGTAGCGGCGGGCGAGCTGCTCGGTGATGCGCGCCGCCGCCTCGGCGTACGCGGGCGAGCTGGGGCAGAACGCCTCGCGCGAGCCGGGCCCCAGGACCGTCCCCTCCCGGGTCACCGGCAGGCTCTCCGGGTGGCGCCTGGCGAACCAGGGGGGCGGGTTGGCGGTCGGCGTCGCCAGGTCGACCGCGATCCCGGCGTCGTGCAGCAGCTCCAGCACCCGGTCCAGCCAGGCGAACTCGAAACGCCCCTCGGAGGGCTCGAGCATCGCCCAGGAGAAGATCCCGACGCTGACCAGGTTGACGCCGGCCGCGCGCATCAGGCGGACGTCGTCCCGCCAGACGTCCTCGGGCCACTGCTCCGGGTTGTAGTCGCCGCCGTAGGCGATGCCGGTCAGCCTCGGCAGCCACGCCGGCGTGCCGGGGCGTGGGGCGGCGGCCGGCGGTGCGCTGGTCATCGGCCCTCCTACCGGGAGCGTTCACGGAACAAGGCGATGCCACTATCAGGGCACAACTGCTCCTTGACAGTCAACAATGGAGCAATGAAACTGTGAACGCTCCCAGCCTCCGAATCGTGACATCCCGCGCGCTGCCTGCATGGCGGAACGGAGGGCCTCATGCGGTTCACCCCCGGCACGAGGATCGCGGCGCTCGTCCTTGGCACGGCACTGCTGGCCGCCTGCTCCTCGGGCGGCGGCAAGGGCGCCAGCACCGCGACGACCAGCCAGGGCAAGGTCAACCTCACCTTCTGGACCTGGGTCCCCCAGATCGACAAGGTCGTCGCCAAGTGGAACAAGGCCCATCCCGAGGTCCACGTGACCGTGAGCACCCAGGCGCAGGGCGACGCGCTGGTCACCAAGCTGCTCACCGCCGCCAAGGGGGGCAACCCGCCCGACCTGGCGCAGGTGGAGTACCAGGCCCTGCCGACGCTGGTCTCCAACGACGTGCTCGCCGACATCTCCGGGCAGGCCGGCGCGATCAAGGACAAGTTCAGCGAGGGCCTGTGGCAGCAGGTCACCCTCGGGACCGACGCCGTCTACGCGATCCCGCAGGACTCCGGGCCGATGATGCTGTTCTACCGCGCCGACCTGTTCAAGAAGCTCGGGCTCGAGGTGCCCAAGACCTGGGACGACTTCGCCAAGCTCGCCCGCACGGTCCACGGCAAGGACCCCAAGCGGTACCTCACCACCTTCTCGACCAACGACCCCGGCTGGTTCGCCGGGCTCAGCCAGCAGGCGGGCGGGTCGTGGTGGGGCGTCAGCGGCGACACCTGGAAGGTGTCGCTCAACGACGCGGCCACCAAGAAGGTCGCCGACTACTGGGGCGGCCTGGTCGCCGGGGGTGCGATCGACAAGCAGCCGATGTTCACCCCGCAGTGGAACAAGGCGATGAACGACGGCACCCTGCTCGCCTGGCCCTCCGGGGTGTGGGCGCCAGGGCCGCTGGCGAGCGGCGCGGCGAAGACCAAGGGCAAGTGGACGATGGCGCCGCTGCCGCAGTGGAGCGCCGGCGAGCAGCGCACCGGCAACTGGGGCGGCTCCTCCACCGGGATCACCGCCAAGTCGGCCCACAAGGACGCCGCGGTGCAGTTCGCCACCTGGCTCAACACCGACCCCGACGCGGTCGCGGACCTGGTCAAGCTCGGCGGCCTCTACCCGGCCGACCGGGACGCCCAGTCAGGCCCGGCGCTGCAGAACCCGCCGGACTTCTTCCCCCAGCAGAGCGACTTCTACGTGCTGGCCAAGCAGATCGCCGACACCGCCGCCGGCTTCACCTGGGGACCCAACGTCAACGTCGCCTACAGCGCCTACAAGGACGGCTTCGGCAAGGCGGTGACGCACAAGACCTCGTTCAGCGGGGCGCTGGACCAGATGCAGGACGCCACCGTGGCGGACATGCGCAAGAGCGGCTTCAAGCTGGCGGCCGACTGACCGGCCCGCACGACGAGGGCGCGCCGATGGCAGTTGCGACCGCCGGCAAGGTTCGCGGGCGTACGGCACCGCGCCTGGTGCCGTACGCCTTCCTGCTCCCCGCCGTGGTGCTGTTCACGCTGTTCCTGGTGGCTCCCGTCGCCTACACCGTCTACTTGAGCTTGAGGCGCGTGCGGGTCCGCGGGCTCGGGCTCGGCGCGGGTGCGCGCCGCGAGGTGTTCGTCGGGCTGGCGAACTACCGCGCGGCGCTGACCGACCCCGAGCTGTGGCACGGGGCCCTGCGGGTGCTCGGCTACGGGGCGCTGCTCCTGCCGACGATGCTCGGCCTGGCGCTGCTGTTCGCGCTGCTGCTCGACCTGCCCCGCGTGGGGCTGGGGCGCTTCTCGCGGATCTCGATCTTCCTGCCCTACGCCGTCCCCGTGGTGATCGGCAGCCTGCTGTGGGGGTTCCTCTACCTGCCGGCGGTGAGCCCGCTGCACTACCTGCTCAGGAAGCTGTCGCTCCCCCAGCCCGACCTGTTCGGGCCGGTCTCGATCTTCTTCTCGCTGGCCAACATCGGCGTCTGGGGCGGCGTCGGCTTCAACATGATGGTCATCTACACCGCGCTGCGGGCGATCCCCACCGACCTGTACGACGCCGCCCGCATCGACGGCGCCAGCGAGCTGCAGATCGCGCTGCGGGTCAAGATCCCACTGGTCACCCCCGCGCTGATCCTCACCACCGTGTTCTCGCTGATCGCCACGCTGCAGGTGTTCAGCGAGCCGACCACGCTGGCGCCACTGACCAACACGCTCTCGTTCACCTGGACGCCGCTGATGAAGGCGTACCGCGACGCCTTCATCCGCGGCGACCTCTACGCCGCCGCCGCGACCTCGATGGTGATCGCGCTGCTCAGCCTCGTCGTCTCGTTCGGCTTCCTGCGCTTCGTGCAGTCGCGCGCGTTCGGGCAGGAGCGATGACCGTCACGCTCGACCCCCGCCCCGCCGGCCAGCGCCAGGCCAGCGCCCGCCGCGGCGCGGCGGCGCCGCGCGGGGGCCGTCGGGGCGGGGCGACGCTGCCGGCGCTGCTGCTCCTGCTCGGCGCCGTCTACTGCCTGCTGCCGGTGGCGTGGGTGCTGATCGCCTCGACCAAGAGCGGCGCGGAGCTGTTCACCACCTTCACCCTCGTGCCCGGCGGCTCGCTGCCGCGCAACGTCGCCGACCTGTCCGCCTACCGGGACGGGCTGTACTGGCGCTGGATGGCCAACACCGCGCTGTACGCCGGCGTCGGCGCGCTGCTGTCGGCCGGGCTCTCCGGGCTGACCGGCTTCACGCTGGCCAAGTACCGCTTCCGCGGCCGCACGGCGGTGTTCAACGTCCTGCTCGCCGGGGTGCTGGTCCCCGGCATCACCCTGGCGATCCCGCAGTACCTGCTGCTCGCCGAGGTGGGCATCACCGACACCTACTGGTCGGTGCTGCTGTGCAGCATCGTCAGCCCCTACGGCATCTACCTGGCGCGCATCTACGCCGGCGCCGCCGTGCCCGACGAGCTGATCGAGGCCGCCCGCACCGACGGCGCCCGCGAGCTGCGCATCTTCCGCTCGGTCGCGCTGCCGGTGATGCTGCCCGGGCTGGTCACGATCTTCCTGTTCCAGTTCGTGGCGATCTGGAACAACTTCCTGCTGCCGTACATCATGCTCTCCGACGACCGCAAGTTCCCCATGACCGTCGGGCTGTACACGCTGCTCAACCGGGGAGCTTCGATCCCCGCCCTCTACACCCTCGTGACCGCGGGGGCGCTGCTGTCGATCCTGCCGCTGGTCGCGCTGTTCCTGACGCTCCAGAAGTACTGGAAGGTCAACCTGCTCACCGGCGCGGTCAAGGCCTGACCCCAAGCCAAGGACATGAACCCGGAAACCACCAGCCAGACGCCCCGACCGGGGCAGGAACCCGGTGCCGGCCGGCCGGCCGGCGCCCAGCGCGCCGCGCGGCAACGGCCCACCATCAACGACGTCGCGGCGGTCGCCGGCGTCTCCCGCGGCACCGTGTCGCGGGCGCTCAACGGCGGCCGCGACGTCAGCCCGGCGGCACTGGCGGCGGTCAACAAGGCGATCCGCAAGACCGGCTACGTGGTCAACCGCCACGCCCGCAGCCTGGTCACCAGGCGCTCGCAGTCGGTGGCGTTCATCCTCTCCGACACGCAGGAGAAGTTCTTCGAGGACCCCAACGTCCCGACCCTGCTGCGCGGCTGCACCCAGGGCCTCGCCCAGCACGACATCCAGCTGCTGCTGATGATCGCCGGCAGCCAGGCGGAGCGCAGGCGGGTGAACCGCTACCTGACCGCCGGGCACGTCGACGGCGCGCTGCTGGTGTCGGCGCACGCCGGCGACCCGGTCTTCGACGAGCTGCGCCGCTCCGGCATCCCCGCGGTCGCCTGCGGCAAGCCGCTCGGGCACGAGCGCGACCTCGCCTACGTGGCCGCCGACGACCGCGACGGCGCCCGCCAGATGGTGGGCCACCTCGCGTCCCGCGGCCGCCGCCGGATCGCGACCATCACCGGACCGCTCGACATGCCCGGCGGGGTCGACCGGCTCGCCGGCTACCGCGACGTGCTCGGCCCGGACGCCGACCCGTCGCTGGTCGCCGTCGGCGACTACACCCAGGCGGGCGGCGAGGCGGCGATGGACGAGCTGCTGGCACGGGCACCCGACCTCGACGCCGTCTTCGTCGCCTCCGACCTGATGGCCGCTGGCGCGCTCGCCGCCCTGCGCCGCGCCGGCCGCCGCGTGCCCGAGGACGTCGCGGTCGGCGGCTTCGACGACTCGAGCATCGCCATGACCGTGCAGCCGCCGCTGACCACCATCCGCAACCCCCTCGCCCGCATGAGCGCCGAGATGGTCCGCCTGCTCCTCGAGCTCATGGCCGGAGGCTCCCCCGCCGCCGTGATCATGCCCACCGAGCTCGTCCCCCGCGACTCGACCTAGCGCAAGGGAGGAACCGTGCGCGCACTCCAGACCTCACGACCGCCGAGGTGGCGGTCGCTGCTCGCCGCGACCGTGCTGACGCTCCTGGCCATGCAGGTGGCGGCCGTGCCACCCGCCCAGGCCGGCGGCGGCAACCTCCGGGTCCGCGGCGCGGACATCTCCTTCACCCTGCAGGAGGAGGCGGCCGGCAACAGCTTCACCGACAACGGCGCCGTCCAGCCGGTCGAGCGCATCCTCGCCAGGCACGGCGCCAACTTCGTGCGCCTGCGCATCTGGACCGACCCGCCGCCCGGGTACAGCGACGAGGCGGCCGCGCTGACGCTCGCCCGCCGCGCCAAGCGGGCCGGCCTGGGGGTGCTGCTCGACCTGCACTACTCCGACTTCTGGGCCGACCCGGGCCACCAGAACACGCCGGCAGCCTGGCAGGGACAGGACCTGCCGACGCTCGCCGCGACCGTGCGGGACTACACCCGCAGGGTGGTCGCGGACTTCGCCCGCCAGGGCACGCCGCTCGACATGATCCAGGTCGGCAACGAGGTCACCGCCGGGTTCCTCTGGCCGACCGGCCAGATCTACCAGGCCGACGGGGAGCACTGGCCGGAGTTCGCGACCCTGCTGAAGGCGGGCATCGCCGGCGCCCGCGCCGGCAACCCGAAGCGGCACCGGCTCGAGGTCATGGTCCACATCGACCGTGGCGGGGACAACGGCGGCTCGCGCTACTTCCTCGACCACGTCCTGGCGCAGGGCGTGCAGTTCGACGTCCTCGGCCAGTCGTACTACCCGATGTGGCACGGCTCCCTCGCCGACCTGCGGTCGAACCTGAACGACCTGGCGGCCCGCTACGGCAAGGACATCGTCGTCGCCGAGGCGGCATACCCGTGGACGCTCGACAACGGCGACCAGCTCGGCAACTTCGTCTTCAGCGCCGACCAGCTGCCCGACGGCGCGGCCTACCCGGCGACCATCCAGGGCCAGGCGGCCTACTTCGAGGCGCTGCGCTCGGTCCTCGCCCAGGTGCCGGGCGGGCACGGCGCCGGCTTCCTCGACTGGGAGCCGGAGTGGATCCCCGGCGTCGGCTGGGAGCCAGGTGCCGGCAACCCGAACGACAACCTCACCATGTTCGACTTCCAGGGCGCCGCGCTCCCGTCGCTGCGGTCGTTCCGACCGCCCGGCGGGGGCCGCTAGCCGCTGGGCGTGGCGCCCGTACCGGCGTCCAGGGCGATGCCGCGGCCGGGGACGGGTGAGGACTGGACGATCGAGGTGGTCGTCTGCCCGAACGGGGTGAACACGTCGATCACCTCCTCGAGGTGGTCGACGTCGCGGACGTGGAGCTTCATCAGGAAGCAGTCCTCGCCGGTGATGCGGTGGCACTCGACCACCTCGGCGGTGCGCCGGGCGAGGTCCGCGACCACCGGGATCTGGCGGGCGGCCGGGCGGATGCGGAGCACGGCGCCGAGCGCGTAGCCGAGGGCGCGCGGGTCGACGTCGGCGTGGTAGCCGCGCACCACGCCGAGCTCCTGCAGCCGCTGCAGCCGCTCGCCGACGGCCGGGGCGGTCAGCCCGACCCGCCGGCCGAGCTCGGCCAGGCTGAGCCGGGCATCGGCCTGCAGCTCGGCCAGCAGGCGCCGGTTCACCGCGTCGATCGGACCGTCGTTAGCCTCGGCACGATTCTGCCTTCGATTCACAGGCTCCTCATCCCTGTAGGCTTCGATCTATCCTTCCAGGATGCCACACTACCCGTCAGTCTAGGTAGTGATGGCAGACACGAAGCTGGCCCAGACCACGCTCCCCGGGCGGGCGCGCCTCGGCGCGGCGGTCGCCACCGCCCCGCCACAGCTCTACTTCGTGGTCAGCGCGGTGTTCCACTACCTCGGGCCGGCCTTCGCCGTGCTGCTGTTCGCCCGCGTCGACGTCCTCGGCGTCGCCTGGATGCGGATCGCCTCGGCCGCGGTCGTGCTGTCGCTGTGGCGGCGGCCGTGGCGCCGCCTCGCCCGCCTCGGCCGCGACGCCCGCCGCACGCTGCTCGCGTTCGGCACCGTGCTGGCCGTGATGAACTGCTGCTTCTACCTCGCGATCGCGCGCCTTCCGCTCGGCACGGTGGCCGCCATCGAGTTCCTCCCGGTGGTGGTCCTGGCCGCGCTCGGCGCGCGCACGCCACGCAACCTGCTCGCGCTGGCCTCGGTGGTGCCCGGCGTGTACCTGCTGACCGACGTGCGGCTCGCCGGCGAGCCCCTCGGCGTCGCCTTCGCGTTCGCCAACGCGGTCCTGTTCGCGCTCTACATCGTGCTCGGCCACCGCGTCGCGCGCGGCGGTCAGGCCGGCGGGATCGACGGGCTCGCCGCGGCGATGCTGGTCGCCGTCGTGGTGGTGACGCCGATCGGTGGCTTGGCGGCCGCCCCGGTGCTGCTCGACCCGGTGGCCCTCGCCGCCGGGGTCGGCGTCGGGATCGCCTCGTCGGTGATCCCGTACATGACCGACCAGCTCGCCCTCGCCCGCCTGCCGCGCGCGACCTACGCCCTGCTGGTCGCCCTGCTGCCCGCGACCGCGACCGTCATCGGCGTCGTGGTGCTCGCCCAGGTCCCCACCCTGGTCGAGACCGCCGGCGTCGCCATGGTCGTCGCGGGCGTCGCGCTGCACCGCGAACCGCCGGAGGCCTGACCGGCCGTTCCGGGCAACCTCCGGGGCGGCCTCAACCCCAGAACAGGTTGAACCCGCCGAACACCCGCTCCGGGTGGTGGGCCGGAGCCGGGCCGCGCCGCATCAGCGTGGCGGTGCCGGTCGCCTGGTAGCCGAGTGCTTCCAGCACGCGGCGTCCGGCCGCGTTGGCCTCGGGGAGCACAACCCTCGCCCCGGCGTCCTGCCGCTGCCAGGTGGCCTGCAGGGCCGCGCCGGCCTGCGGGTCGCGCGCGATCGTCGCCCCCGGCCCGCCGGTCGGCTTGGGCGCGTGGAACCCGACCAGGCGGCCGTCCGCGTCCTCGGCGACCAGGCAGCCATTCCCCCACACCGCGCGCAGCAGCCGGCCCCGTTCCTCCCCGGTCACCGCCCGGTCCAGCGCGACCACCGCGTCCAGGTCGCTCATCGTGGCCGCGCGGACCTCCACGCCCGACCCGCTCCCCAGCCCCTTCGGCGGCTTGCCGGCCGCGGTGGTGCCCGGACCGTGCCCCTTGCCGGGCCGCGCCTCCGCCGGCCGGTCAGGGTCGGCCGCGGCCGACCCGTCTGCCTCGGCAGGCCCGACCCTCCCCGATCGGTCCGTGCCGGCCGTCCCGACCGGCTGCGCCGCGCCGGGGACGCTCAGTTTCAGCCAGCGTCCGTCGGCGACGAAGCCAAGCCGCTCGTACACCGGCCGGCCCATGGCCGTGGCGTAGAGCGATGCCGTGCCAGCGCCAGCGTCGGCGATCCACCGCACGGCCGCGGTGGTCAGGGCGCTCCCCAGCCCGGCGCCGCGCCACTCGGGCAGCACCGCCACCCCACCGATCCAGCCGTTGGCGCCGAACAGCACCGCGGCGCTCGCGCCGACCAGCTCGCCCCCGGCCTCGGCGACGAACGCCTGCCCGCCGAGCCGTCCCTGCACGAACGCCAGCTCTGGCGCCATCGATGGTCCGCCGAGCTCCGCCCGGGCGAACACGCCGACGAGCTCCTCGAAGTCCGGTGGCCTCGCCGGCCGCATGGTGACGCCGCTCACACCGTGGATGCTGCCATGGCCGGCCGCCTCGGGCACGGACGCCGGCGCTCGCGCCACCGGTCCTAACGGCGCTTCGTGCGCCGCAGCTCCTGCCCTTCACGCCACAGCTCGATGACCAGGTGGTCCGGAGGGTCGCCCACGCGGATCAGCACCACCTCGCCGACCTCCACCCGGAACAGGTGGAACGACCCGGGCTCGAGCTGTTCCTGGCCGGCCTGACCGGTGCCTTCGAGGTAGGCCCGGAAGCGGTCGGGGTCGGTGACCTCCTCGGCCCGCCCGCTGAGCTTCGCGTCGCCCGCGAAGGCCGCCGGGTCGTCAGGTGGCTCGATGGTCCCGCTGTGCAGCGCCATCCGCGGGTCCCGGCGCAGGTCGAGCGCCTTGCGCGAGTTCGGCATCATGCCGAGCCAGAGGTCACCATGGACGAAGTTCGCCTCGATGCCGCTGATCCGCGGGGAGCCGTCCCGGCGGAGGGTGGCGAGGGTCTTGTGCTTGTTCGCGTCGAACAGCGCCCGCACCGCGCCGGCGAACTCCGGCTCGGACTTCACCACCCCGTCCCAGCTCGCCATCGCGACCGCCTTGCGTTCGACCGTTCGGACAAGAGGCCACTCTGCCACGGGGACGGGACACGCAGGGTTGACGGGCGCAGGGCCGGGCGGCAGCCTGGTCGTGCCATGGTGCTCGTCCCGCTGGTCCGCAACCGTGCCCTCGACTACGGGCGCGTCGTCACCTGCGGCTGTCTTCCGGCCCGGCGGACGCAGCCGGCGTCCTGACGCCGACCGCCGACCGCGACGGGCCGTTCCGCGCCGATTCCGCACGCCGCGGCCCCGGGCCGCGTCCAGCGCACCGCAAGGAGCACCCATGTCGATCACGGATGAGCTGCTGCGCAACAACGCCGCCTACGTCGCCAGCTTCCAGGCCGGCGACCTGCCCATGCCACCCGCCAAGCAGACGGCCGTGCTCGCCTGCATGGACGCCCGCCTCAACCCCTACGGCATCCTCGGCCTGCACGAGGGCGACGCGCACGTCATCCGCAACGCCGGCGGGGTGGTGACCGACGACGCGATCCGCTCCCTGACCATCTCCCAGCGCCTGCTCGGCACTCGCGAGATCGTGCTGATCCACCACACCGACTGCGGCATGCTGACCTTCCACGACGGCGAGGTGAAGGCGGCCATCGAGGAGGAGACCGGCCTGCGCCCGCCGTTCGCGCTGGAGGCCTTCGGCAACCTCGAGGAGGACGTCCGCCAGTCGATCAGGCGCATCCAGGCCAGCCCGTTCATTCCCCACAAGGACGCCGTGCGCGGCTTCGTCTACGACGTCCGCACCGGCCAACTCAACGAGGTCACCTGATCCGAACGGGTCGTCGCTCCAGCCCGACGCCTCAGCGGCGTAACGATTCAGGTGGCAGGGTTCGAGGATGAGCGGCGGGCAGCGCAGTTGGCCGGTGGTGAAGCGGCCGACCGGCTGATCGAGCTGGACGGCGATGTTCTGGCCGGCCCACCCGGTCACGGTCCCGGGCTGGCCGCGGAGGTAGTTGGGACTGCCCATAACTCCACGATGACCGCTGCCTGGCAGCCACGGCCGCCTCCAGATCCAGCTCGGGCGAGGAGATCGCGGCCTCCGGCAGGTCGAGAGCGTCACGCCCGCTTGCCCATCCGCCGCAGTCGACGAGCAACGCCACGACAGCGTCGGGCGCGACGCAGCCCTCGACGCTCTGGGTCTCCGGACGGACCGGGCCGGCGGGAGCACCGTCCGCCGGGTCGCGCCCCTCGCTTCTTGGAGCAGCCATGCCCTCGACCATGGCACCAGGAGCAGGCAACGGTGCGCGTCCGCTGCACGATCCGCTCTCGGGCGGAGGTTCCTTCTCGCTACGAATGCATTGAGGGCACGAACGAGAGGCCGATGATCGCACCCTCGCTCGACTGCAGCCGGGCGACCGTCTGCCCCCAGGGCTCGGTCCGCGCCTCGTGGAGCAGCGCGAAGCCCCGCTCCTTCAACTCGTCCGCAGCGACTTGCACAGTGTCAGCGTCCGCGACCTCGAACTCGATGCTCGCCTGCGGCACCGGCCGGTCCGCTGGCCAGTCGGGGGTGCCGAAGCAGGCCCGTGCCGCCTGGGTCAGGGGCCAGACGCCGAAGCTCTTGCTCCCGTCGATGTCCTCACTGTGCAGGTAGTCGTCTTGCGACCCCGTGAGCGGCAACCCAAGTGCATCCACGTACAACCTTCGGCTGACGCTCGGGTCAGGGGTGATCACCGCGACGCTCGCGATGAACCGCACGTCCATGACGTCACCTTCCGGCATTGCTTCGACTGGTCCGGCGATCGTCGCACCCTGCTCCGACACCGCGCCCGCTGTGAGCTCGGTGGCGGCTCACAGGGCGAAACGTCAGCAGGGCGGCGGTCAGCCCGTGCGCCCGGCTCGCCCCGAGATCTTGCTCGGAGTGCATCCCTCATGCGACTGACCTGCACAGACGCGAAATAGCATCACCCCCATTTGATGCCGGGCCGGCCTTGAGGACGTAGAGAAGTCTTCACAGCTCGACGGGCATGCCATGAGGAGCGGGACACCAGCGCGTAGGGGGTGGTCGGCTCGTGTCCCGCTCCTGCTGCAGAGCGATGCTGGGCTGGCTGCTGTTACTGGCTCGGGCTCCGCGTGGTCCTGGTCGTCCGTCGCCGTCGCCCACCTGAGGCTCGGCGCGCAGGCGCGGGAGCGGCTGCGCGCCGGGCCGCGCTGGATGGAGCAGGGGTTGGTGTCCCCAACACGGTGGGCCGGCCGATGCTGCCGCAGAACCTGCTGCAGCGCTCGTTGTACCCGCTGTTGCAGCGGGCCGGGCTCCCGCGGCTGCGCTTCCACGACCTGCGCCACAGCGCGGCGACGTTGCTGCTGGCCAGGGGGGTGCACCCGTAGGTGGTGAGCGAGCTGCTGGGGCACGCGCAGGTAGGGATCACGTTGGACTTGTACTCGCACGTGTCCGCTACGATGCTCAGGCACGCGGCGGACGCCTTCGAGCTGCTTGGCGGTCAACTTGGCGGTCAGGCGGGCTCGGTGGAGGACGAAGCCGCAGGTAAGCCCTCGTAGCTCAGGGGATAGAGCAACGGTTTCCTAAACCGTGTGTCGCAGGTTCGAATCCTGCCGGGGGCACGGATCAGATCCTCGCAACGCGTGCAGTGCGCCTAGCAGCCGAAATGCCCATCCAGGTCAACGCCGCAACGCCGCGCGAGGCGCCAGTAGGCGCTAGGAGCCTGCTGAGCAATTCGCGTCGGTGGGTTGGGTCGGTGAGGCTTGCC
>DASUZB010000127.1:0-23915 GCA_036377075.1 Actinomycetes bacterium
GGCGGGCAGGCACCGGCGGGTCCCGGCCGGGCGCGGCCCTTGCCCGGACGCGGGTTCCCCGACGGGGCCCACTCGACGACGGCCCGCCCGGCGGCAATCCCCACCCCACGGGGGAGCGCCTGCCGGGCGGGCCGTCGTCACCGCCGACCGGACCCGTCGTCCAAGCGACCGGCCGGGTCGCGCAGCGCGCGGCACCGCCCGCGCCGGCCCGCGCCGTGCCCGACCCGGCGGCGCTGGCGCTGGCGTCCGGGCTCGCCACCCCGGACGGCACCGGCGGCCTGCGGTTCGCGCCGCCCGACGCCGGCGCCACCGTCCAGCTCGCCGGCGCGGCCGGCGACCTCGCGGAGCGGTTCTCCACCGCCGCCACCGGCGCCGCGGAGCAGCTCAACGGCACCGGGGCCACCGCGGCGGCGCGGCTCGACACCGCCGCGGCCGGGGTGGGCACGCTCGCCGGCGTCGCCGGGTCCGCCGCCGCGCCCGCCGGCCCGGCTCCGCAGGCCGGCGCCGCGGCAGCCGACCTGGACGACCTGGCCCGGCGCCTCTACGACCGGCTGCGCTCCCGGCTGATGGCCGAGCTGCGGCTCGACCGGGAGCGGGCCGGGCTCGTCAGCGACCTGCGCCACTGACCCTCGAACCTGGAAGGAGCGAGCATGGCCGACGTGACCGCCGACCCGGCCCTCAGCGTCTGCTTCAAGGTCAAGATCGACGGCCACGACCTCGGCGCCTTCACCGGCTGCGAGGGGCTCGGCTGCGAGGTGACGATCGAGCAGCACGAGGAGGGCGGCAACAACGGCTTCGTCTACCAGCTCCCCGGACGCATCAAGTACTCCAACATCAAGCTCACCAGGGCGGTGACCAGGGAGGGGGCGAAGCTGGTGGCGCAGTGGTTCGCCAAGATGGCCAAGCACGGGATCGAGCGGACCACCGCCCACATCGTCGCCATGTCCGCCGACGGGGAGCAGGAGATCTGGGAGTGGACCCTCAGCGACGTGATCCCGGTGCGCTGGCAGGGGCCCTCGCTCTCGGCCGAGTCCCCGAAGGTCGCCACCGAGACCCTCGAGCTCGCCCACCACGGCTTCCTGGCGGCCAGCTGACAAGGACGGACCAGTGACCGACAACCTGCAAAAGGCCTACCTGGCGTTCTTCGAGCCGACCGAGTCCGGGCCGGGCGGCGAGGCCACCGTCAACGGCCGCTCGCGCATCACCTGCAAGTTCAACCCCAAGGAGTACACGGTCCAGAAGAGCGCGGCGTGGCGGCGGGACAACACCAAGGGCGCCAAGCAGACCTCCATGCCCGAGTTCACCGGCTCGGAGCCCCGCTCCCTCAGCCTGGAGGTCTTCCTCGACGAGACCGACAAGGCCGGCGACGTCTCCAAGGACGTCGACACGCTGTTCGCCTGCCTGGTGCCGCTGGAGACGACGCTGGGCGCGCAGAAGCCCTCGCCGCCCTTCGTCCAGTTCGGCTGGGGCACGACCGTGCTGTTCACCGCGTTCCTCAAGTCGGTCAGCGCCAAGTACACCCTGTTCCGTCCGACCGGCGCCCCGGTCAGGGCGGCCTGCACCATCAGCCTGGAGGAGATCCCCGACGAGTTCGGCAGGCAGAACCCGACCTCGGGGAGCCCGAACGCGCTGCGCGGCCACACCATGGTGGAGGGTGACACGCTCGCCTCGGTCGCCTACCGCGAGTACGGCAACCCGACCCTGTGGCGCGCGCTCGCCGACGCCAACGGGATCGACGACCCGCTCCGGGTCCGGCCAGGCACCCGCCTGCTGGTCCCACGCCCCGACGAAGCCGTCAAGATGAGCTGACCATGCCAGTCCAGCAACAGCAGCACACCGGCACCTTCAAGGTCGAGGTCGAGGGCGCGCCGCTCGCCCCCGAGGCCGAGCGCCTGCTCGTCGGCGCCGTGGTCGACGACAACCTCAACCTGCCCGACCTGTTCGCGCTCACCTTCCGCGACCCCGAGCACACGGCGCTGGCCGCCGCCGGGCTCAAGATCGGCGCCAAGGTCCGCGTCAGCCTCATCTCCGAGCAGCACCCCGGCGGCGAGCCGCTCATCTCCGGGGAGGTCACCGCCCTGGAGGCCGAGCACGCCCCCGGCGGCACGCTGGTGGTGGCGCGCGGCTTCGACCACTCCCACCGGCTCTTCCGCGGGCGGCGGACCGAGACCTACAGCAACGTCACCTACGCCGACGTGACCCGCACGGTGGCGACCCGGGCGGGCCTCCAGGCCGGCAGGATCGACCCGACGCCAGGCGTCCACCAGCACGTCTCCCAGGGCAACCTGTCGGACTGGCAGTTCCTGCGCTCGCTCGCGGCCGAGATCGGCTTCGAGGTCGCGGTGCTCGACGGCAAGCTCGAGCTCCGCAACCCGGCGAAGTCCAGCGGCGCGCCCGGCGGCGGCACGCTCGACACCCAGAACCCGCTGCAGCTCAGCCTCGGCGCCAACCTGCTGCGCCTGCGCGCGGTGGTGACCTCGGCCGAGCAGGTCAAGGAGGTCCAGGTGCGCGGCTGGGACGTCGGCCAGAAGCGCGCCCTGGTCGGCAGCGCCGCGGCCGCCACCGCGAGCGCCTCCCTGCCGCTCACCCCCGCGGGCCTGGCCGGCACCTTCGACGCCGCCGGGTTCGTCGCCACCGACGTCCCGTTCCGCACCCAGGCCGAGGTCGACGCGGCCGCCAAGGCGCTCGCCGACCAGCTCGCCGGCGCCTTCGCCGAGCTGGAGGGCGTCGCGCGCGGCAACCCCAAGCTCAAGGCGGGCACCCCGGTCAGCCTGGCGCTCGCCGGCGAGCCGTTCGACGGCAAGTACACCATCTCCTCCACCAGGCACGTCCTCGACGCCGAGACCGGCTACACCACCCGGTTCACGGTCAGCGGCCGCCAGGAACGCTCGCTGCTCAGCCTCGCCACGCCCGGGGGCAGCCCGAACGGCCCGCCGCCGCTCCCGGGCGTCGCCGTCGCCCAGGTCACCGACGTGCGCGACCCCGACGACCTCGGCCGGGTCAAGCTCAAGTTCCCCTGGATGTCGGACACCTACGTGAGCGACTGGGCGCGGGTGCTGCAGCCGGGCGCCGGCCCGCAGCGCGGCGGGGTGGTCCTGCCCGAGGTCAACGACGAGGTGCTGGTCGCCTTCGAGCACGGCGACCTGCGCCGCCCCTACGTGGTCGGCGGGCTCTACAACGGGGTCGACAAGCCGAGGCTGGGCGAGCGGCTGGTCGACGGCGCCAGCGGCGCGGTGCGGCGGCGCGGCTTCGTCTCCAAGCGCGGCCACGCCCTGGTCTTCTTCGACGACGAGGCCGACGACGGGGTCGCCGTGCTCACCGGCGACGCCAAGCTGCGGCTGGCGCTCGACCGCAGCAAGACCGTCATCCACGTCGCCAGCGACGGGCGCGTGGAGATCGACGCCACCCAGGACGTCACCATCAAGGCCGGCAAGGGCATGACGATCGAGGCCGGCACCACCATGGACATCAAGGCCAAGGCCGTGAAGATCAGTGCCGACGGCCCGGTCGAGGTCAAGGGCCAGCCGATCAAGCTGAACTAGCACGACGAGGGAGGGACCGAGATGGGCACGCCGGCCGCGGTGATGGGCGACCGCATCAGCGGCACCTGCACCGTCCACCTGGTCCCCGGGCCGACCGGCTCGCCGGTGCCGGCGCCGCCGCTGCCGTTCTCCGCGCCGCTCACGGTCGCGCTGGCCACCAGGACCCTGATCCGCGGCAAGCCGGCCGCGCTGCAAGGCTCCTCCGGCCTCAACACCCCGCCGCACGTCGGGCTCCACCCGAGCGACCCGTTCGTGCTCCCGGCCAGCCAGATCGGCCGGGTCGTCAAGGGCTCGACCAGCGTGCTGATCGAGGGCCGCCCCGCCGCCAAGACCGGCTCGACCTGCACCATCAACGCCAATGCGCCCGGCCAGCTCAGCGGCACGGCGGCGACCGTGCTGATCGGGGGGTAGGGCGATGGCCGAGGAGTTCATCGGGCGCGGCTGGGCCTTCCCCGTGCGCACCGACGCCACCGGCGGCATCGCCATGGTCGAGCGGGTCCGCGAGATCGAGGAGGCCATCCGGCTGATCCTCGGCACCGCCCCGGGGGAGCGGCCGATGCGGCCGGACTTCGGCTGCGGCATCCACGACCAGGTGTTCGCCCCGATGGACGCGACCACCGCCGGCCACATCGCCCACCAGGTGCGCCGCGCCCTGGAACGCTGGGAGCCGCGCATCGACGTCCAGGACGTGGTGGTCACCCTCGCGCCGGAGGAGGCCACCATCTGGATCGACGTGCGCTTCCTCATCAGCGGCAGCAACAGCCCGCGCAACCTGGTGTTCCCGTTCTACGTCATCGGCGAGGAGGCGGCCGGCTCCGGGCTTCCCGGGCCGCTCCCCGTCCCGACCGTGCCCGAAGGGCAGTGAGGAGCGCCCGATGGCCCTGCCCTCCCCGAACCTCGACGACCGCCGCTTCCAGGACCTGGTCGACGACGCCAAGCGGCTGGTGCAGCAGCGCTGCCCGTCGTGGACCGACCACAACGTGTCCGACCCCGGCGTCACCCTGATCGAGCTGTTCGCCTGGATGACCGACCAGCTGCTGTACCGGCTCAACCGGGTGCCCGAGCGGCACTACGTGAAGTTCCTGGAGCTCATCGGGGTGCGGCTGTTCCCGCCGACCGCCGCCAGGGCGGACGTCACCTTCTGGCTGTCGGCGCCGCAGCCGGAGGCCGTGCCGGTCGCCCCGGGCACCCAGGTCGCCACCATGCGCACCGAGGCGGAGGAGGCGGTGGTCTTCACCACCGTCGAGGACCTGCAGGTGGTGGCGTGCTCCGCCAGCGCGCTGGCCACCGCCGCGGCCGGCGGCGAGGAGCGCGACCAGAGCCTGACCCTGGACGACGAGCACCGCCACTTCTACAGCTTCGAGCGCCCGCCGACGGTCGGCGACACCTTCATGGTGGGGCTCTCCAACCCGGTGCCGTCGTGCGCCCTGGCGCTGCGCCTCGACTGCGACATCGAGGGCGTCGGGGTCGACCCCAGGCGGCCGCCGCTGGTCTGGGAGGCCTGGACCGGGCGGCGCTGGGCGCGCTGCGAGGTCGACTCGGACGGCACCGGCGGCCTCAACCGGGCCGGCGACGTGGTGCTGCACGTGCCCCGCGGCCACACCAGCTCGCTGCTGGCCGGGCGCGGCGCCGCCTGGGTCCGCTGCCGGGTGGTCGCCGCCGACGAGGGCCAGCCGGTCTACAGCGCCTCCCCGCGGATCAAGTCGCTGCAGGCCTTCACCATCGGCGGCACCGCCACCGCGGTCCACGCCGAGGTCGTCGAGGGCGAGGACCTCGGCGGCGCCGAGGGCGTGCCCGGTCAGCGGGTGGCGCTGGCGCACCGGCCGGTGGTGCCGTCGGAGGCGCCGGTGGTGCTGGAGGTGGCGACCCCCGACGGCTTCCAGGAGTGGACCAGGGTGGCCAGCTTCGCCGGCCACGGGCCCGGCGACCGCGTGTTCGTGCTCGACGAGAGCGGCGGGGAGCTCTCCTTCGGCCCGGCCGTGCGCGAGCCCGACGGCAGCCTGCGCGGCTACGGCGCGGTCCCGCCCAAGGGCGCGCTGCTGCGGCTGCGCGCCTACCGCACCGGCGGCGGCCCCCGCGGCAACGTCGCCAGGGGCAAGCTCACCGTGCTGAAGTCGTCGATCCCGTACGTCTCCCGGGTGGAGAACCGCCGCCCGGCGGCCGGCGGCGTCGACGGCGAGGAGGTCGAGAACGCCAAGGTGCGCGGCCCGCTGGTGCTGCGCACCGCCGACCGGGCGGTGACCGCCGACGACTACGAGCAGCTCGCCCGCGAGGCAGCGCCCGAGGTCGCCCGGGTGCGCTGCGTCGCCGCCGGCGACGGCGCCGACCAGGGCGGCGTGCGCGTGCTGGTGGTCCCCGCCGCCGCCGACGACGAGCTCGGACGGCTCTCCTTCGAGCAGCTCATCCCCGCCGACGAGACGCTGGCACGGATCGCCGAGCGGCTCGACGAGCGCCGCGTGGTCGGCGCGAGGGTGGCGGTGGAGCCGCCGCTGTACCAGGGCGTCACCGTCGCGGCGAGGCTGCGGGCACGGCCGCGCGCCGACCGCGAGCGCCTGGCCGACGACGCCCTGCGCGCCCTGTACCGCTACTTCCACCCGGTCCGCGGCGGCCCCGACGGCGACGGCTGGCCCTTCGGGCGGCCGGTCCACGTCGGCGAGGTCTACGCCGTGCTGCAGCGGCTGTCCGGCACCGAGCTGATCGAGGACGCCCGCCTGCTGCCCGCCGACCCGGTCACCGGCCGCCGCGGCCAGGCGACCCAACGGCTCGAGCTGGACCGGCACGCCCTGGTCTTCTCGTTCGAGCACCGCGTCGTGGTGGAGGAGGGCTGAGCGTGCGCGGCGCCATCCCCGGCCTGCCCTCGCCACACCCGCTGGCGCGGGCGCTGCCAGCCCTCTACCAGGAGGACGAGTTCACCCGCGAGTTCGTCGCCGCCTTCGACGGGGTGCTCGCCCCGGTGCTGTCGACGCTGGACAACTTCGAGCACTACCTCGACCCGACGCTGGCGCCGCTCGACTTCGTCGACTGGCTGGCCGGCTGGCTCGGGTTGGTGCCGGACGAGAGCTGGCCGGCGGAGCGCCGCCGCGAGCTGGTGGCCCGCGCGGTGGCGCTGTACCGCCGCCGCGGCACCGTGCGCGGCCTCGCCGAGCAGGTCGCCCTCGCCACCGGGGGGACGGTGGAGGTGCGCGACTCGGGCGGCGTGAGCTGGTCGGGCACGCCCGGCGCGGCCATGCCCGGCTCGGGCGACGCGGCGGTCCGGGTGGTGGTCACCGTCGACGATCCCGGCAAGCTCGACCAGCGGCGCCTCGAGCGGCTGGTCGCCGCGGCCAAGCCCGCGCACGTCGCCCACCACGTGGAGGTGGCCGGCCCATGATCGTGTGCAACAACTGCGGCCACGAGAACGGCAACGACGACGCCTTCTGCAAGTCGTGCGGCGCGTTCCTCGAGTGGGAGGGCAAGCCGGCGCCGACCGGCATGCTGCCGAAGGCCACCAAGGGCGGCGCCCCGGCCGGCGGGGACGCCGGCGCGGGCACGGCGCCGCGGCGCCAGGCCACCCCGCCAGCCGGCGGCACCGGCACGCCACCGGCCGGCGGGTCGTCCCGCCCCGCCGGCCGGCCGCCGGCCGGGCGGCCCCAAGGCGGCGGGTCGCCGCCGGCCGCGGGCGACGGCGGTGAGGGAACCCAGCTGTTCGACGCGGCGGCCGAGGCGCGGCGCGCGGACGGGGCGCCGCCCCCGGCCCGGCCGGACGGCGGCAAGGCCGAGCAGGCCGAGCGCATGCTGGCGCACCCGAGCAAGCGGCGCGCGCAGGGCCAGCCCGAGGCCAAGAAGCCCCAGGAGGTGCAGGAGCAGGTCGACTACGGCAAGGCACCCGACCACGGGCCGGTGGTCGAGCCGGGCCAGGTCGCCTGCCAGAACTGCGGTTGGGGCAACGACCCCGGGCGCCACTTCTGCCGCCACTGCGGCGCCACCCTGCAGCGCCAGCCGCCCCGGCCGCAGCCCGCCGAGCTGACCCAGGTCGTCCCCCGCCGGGGGGGCGGCGACCGCGCCCTGCGGCTGGTGCTGGCCACGCTCGGCGCCGCGGCGGTCCTCGGCGCCGCCGCCCTGCTCGCGCTCAGCCTGCACCGCGGCGCCGGTGGCGGCGGCAGCGGCGGGGCCGGGCGGGCCGGCGGCACCGGGGTGACCCGCGCCGGGGGCGGCGGCCTGGCCGCCGTCCCCGCGGATGCCCTTCGCGTCGCGGCGAGCAGCCAGTCCGGCGAGCACGTCGCGACCAACCTGATCGACGGCGACCCGGGCACCTTCTGGTCCCGCAGGGTCACCGACGGCATCGCGACGCTGACCTTCACCTTCGACCGGCCGCGGCGGCTGGCGCGGATCAGCATCGCGGCCGGCGCCTCCGGCGACGAGTTCCCCCTGCGCCACCGGCCCAGGGTGATCCGGCTGCAGTTCTCCGACGGCGCCGCCAAGTCCGTCACCTTGGCCGACCAGCCCGGCTTCCAGAACGTCGACCTCGAGCCGCGCACCGTCGACCGGGTGCGCATCGCCATCGTCGAGGTCTACCAGGCGGCCAGCGGCCCGAACCGGCGGCTCACCGCGATCTCGGAGGTGCGCTTCTTCACCGCGCGCTGATGGCGGGACCGCTTCGACAACTATGTCTTGACAGGACATCTCGCCGCCTTTATAGATTTTTCTGCCAAGACCTACCGTTTGTGCTCAGTCGTCCTCGCCGCCGGCAGCTTCGTCGACCGCGCCAGCGGCGCGCTGGTCGTCAACGTGCTCGACCGCGCCTCGGCGGCGCGGGTCCAGGCGGCCGGCGCCCGGCCGCGGCTGGTCAGCCGCAGCCTCGCGGGGCTGAACCGGATCAAGGCGGCGCTCGACCGCGCCGGTGGCGTTCCCGGCACCGCCTGGGGGGTCGACGTGACCGCCGACAAGGTCGTGGTCAGCGTGCCCGCCGGCGCGCACGGCGCCCGCACCGCCGCGCTGCTCGCCCGGGCGCGCTCCTACGGCGCCGCGGTCCGCGTCGAGCGGATCGCCGCCCCCGTCCAGACCGAGGCCTTCTACGGCGGCCAGGCCATCCTGCACAGCGGCTCGCGCTGCTCCGCCGGGTTCAACACCCGCTCGGGCAGCGGACGCCTCTACGTGCTCACCGCCGGGCACTGCACCAACCTCGGCGGCACCTGGACCACCTCGAGCGGCCAGACGATCGGCCCGGTGGCCGCGTCGCGGTTCCCCGGCGACGACTTCGGCGCCATCCGCATCAGCGACCCCAACGCGCTCCAGCCGCAGGGCGGCGTCCTGAACAACGGCAGCTTCCAGGACATCACCAACGCCGGCCGCGTGCCGGTCGGCTCGACCGCCTGCAAGACCGGGTCGACCACCGGCACGACCTGCGGCACGGTGCTGCAGTACAACGTCACCGTGAACTACGCCGAGGGCACCGTCTTCGGGCTGACCATGACCCGCATCTGCACCCAGCCCGGTGACAGCGGCGGCGCCATGTTCGCCGGCAGCCAGGCGCAGGGCACCGTCTCCGGGGGCACCGTGGTCGCCTGCAGCTCGTCGCAGTTCCGCTCCTTCTTCCAGCCGGCCGACGAGGCGCTCAGCGTCTTCGGCCTCACCCTGCTGTAGCAGCCGCAGGCCTGAAGGCCGTCCCGCGCCCGGCGCGGGGCGGCCTTCGTGCGGGTATCCCAGCTCGGTTGGTGGGATCCTGTGGTCGGTGAGGTCCGCGTGGGCTGGGGGCACTGGTGAAGTGGATCGAGCGGCTGCTGCGGGCCGTCGACCGGCTGCAGCAGCGGCACGGCGCGCTCGGCTTCCCCGTCGGCGTGGTCAAGAAGTTCGGCGACGACGAGGGCGGCAAGCACGCCGCGCTGCTCGCCTACTACGGCTTCTTGTCGCTGTTCCCGTTGCTGCTGGTGTTCGTCACCCTGCTCGGCTACGCCCTGGCGGGCGACAAGGAGCTGCAGCAGCGGATCGTCCAGACGGCGATCGCCCAGTTCCCGGTCGCCGGCAAGCAGATCCGCGAAAGCGTCCGCACCATCCAGGGCTCCGGCGTCGCGCTGGTGGTCGGCATCGTCGGCACGCTCTGGGGCGGGCTGGGGATCACCCAGAGCGCCCAGGACGCCATGAACACCGTCTGGAACGTCCCCCGCAAGGACCGGCCGAACTTCTGGGTCCGGCTGCTCCGCGGCCTCGCGTCCCTGGTGCTGGTCGCAGGAATCCTCGCCGCGACCGCGCTGGCCCAGGCGGGCACGGCCAGGAGCGGCGTGGTCGGCCGGGCGTTCCCCTTCGGCGGCTCGCTGCTGCTCAACCTGCTGCTGCTGACCGTCCTGTTCCAGGTCCTCACCGGGGTGCGGGTGCCCTGGCGGCGGCTGCTGCCCGGCGCGGCCGCCGGGGCGGTCGGCTGGAGCGTGCTGCAGGCGCTCGGGGTGTGGATCGTCAGCCGCCAGCTCGCCCACGCCAACCTCATCTACGGGGTCTTCGGGATCGTCATCGCGCTGCTGTCCTGGCTCTACCTCAGCGCCCAGCTGCTGCTGTACGCGGCGGAGGTCAACGTCGTCCTGGCGCGGCGGCTGTGGCCCCGCAGCCTGCTGCAGCCGCCGCTGACCGAGCCCGACAAGCAGGTGCTGACCGCGCTGGCCGAGGCCGAGGAGCGCCGGCCGGAGCAGACCATCGACGTCACCTTCGCCCCCGAGGTCGACGACACCCGCCCACCGGCAAAGGGCTAGCCGGCCCCTGCCAGGTGGCGCGGCCGCGGGTGCCTCACCGCGTCCTGGCCGCCTCGCCGTCGCCCAGGGCGAGGCCGAGCTCGGCGAGCATGGCGGCGTAGCCGCGGCGGGCACGCTCGGCGGCGGCGTGCTCGCCGGCGTGCTCGTACGCCTCCACCAGCAGGCGCCACAGCGGGTCGCGGTAGCGGTCGAAGGCCAGCCCGCGCTCGCAGGTGAGCGCGGCCGACATGGTCGCGTTCCTGGCCAGCTGCAGCTCCGCCAGGGCGGTGGCGGCCTCGGCGGCCTCGGCACGGCAGCGCTCGCGCTCGCCGACCACCCACTCGGCCGGGCCGTCCTCGGGCAGCAGCTCGCCGCCGTAGGCGTCGAGCGCCTGCTCGAAGGCGCGCTCGGCCTGCCTGGGGTCGCCGGCGGCGCGGGCGGCGCGCGCCGTGGCGAGCGCGCGGGCGAACACCACCACGTCGGCGTCGGCCCCCGCGGGCAGGGTGAGCCGGTAGGTGTGGCCCTCGCGCACCAGCAGCACCGCCTCGCCGCGGCCGGCGTCCGGCTCCAGGAAGCGGCGCAGGGTCGAGACGGCGACCTGCAGCCCGCGCATGCCGGCGGCCTGGTCGGCCTGGGGCCAGAGCGCCTCGACCAGCGCCTCGCGGTGCACCGGGCGCCCGCCCTGCATCGCCAGCAGGCGCAGCAGGGCCTGGACGCGCGGCTTGAGCGCGCCGAGGGCCACCGGCTCGCCGTCCAGCCGCAGCTCGAACCCGCCGAAGCAGCGCATGGTGAGCCGCGGCGTGGCCGGTGCCGCCGTGCTGGCCGGCTGCAGCGCGCCAGCCCTGGCGGCGTGCCCGGCCGCGGGCCACAGCTCCGGCAGGCCGCGTACCAGCGCGTCCCAGTGCTGGCCGCACTCGGCGGCCAGCGTCCTGGCCAGGTCGAGGTGGTCGGCGGCGCGCTCGCCGCCGGCCACCGCGAGGGCGAGCAGCGCGGTCACCTGGGCGCCGCGAACCCCGGCGACGCGGGCGCCCGCCTCGGCGTGCAGCGCCTGCGTGCGCGCCGCCGTACGGCCCAGCCGGGCGGCGGCGATGGCCCCGAGGCTGTCGGCGTGGACGGCCAGGGTGCCGGCGCCCAGCTGGCGGAAGCGGCTGGCCGCCGAGGCGAGCTCGTCGGCCGGCGCCTCGCCGCGCCACAGTAGGGCAGCGCCGAGCAGCAGCGAGATCACCGCGCCGCCCCAGGCGTCGTCGTCGCGGTCGCAGGTCGCGCGCACCTTGACCGCGTCCTCGACCCGCTCGGCGCGCCCGGTCAGCGCGAGCAGCGCACCACCGACGCGGGCGAGCCAGGGCAGGTCGAGCGCCTCCGCCTGCGCGACGATCTGCTCGACCTCGGCGGCCGGCGGCGGCGTGCCGCCGAGCAGGCAGCCCGCGGCGCGGGCGAGGCGCGCCCCGACGGCCAGCACCGGGTTCGCCTCCGGGTGGCGCGCGGCCGTGGACAGCAGCCCGCTGGCCGCCTCCATGTGCCCGGCGAGCAGGGACGCCATGCCCTCGGCGAAGCGGCCGTAGGGGCCGGGCACGAGCGCCACCTGGGAGCGGACCGCGAGCGGGGCGCGCCGGGTGGCGGCGCGCAGCAGCCCGGTCCACTCGCTCGCCGGCACCGGCGCCGCCACCAGCCAGGCGGCGGCGATGTGGCGCTCGCGGCGGCAGACCTCCCGCGGCGTGCTCGCCGCGAACGCCAGCTCGGCGCGCTGGTAGGCGGTGACCGCGGCGCGCAGCCGCCCCTCCGCCAGGCGCCGGCGGGCGCTGGCGAGCGCCAGCCACGGGTCCCCCTCCGCCAGGGTCGGCGGCAACGCGTCGAGCCAGGTGACGGCCTCGTCGACCAGCTCGCCGCCGCGCGCGCCGAGCAGCCGCGTGACCGCGGCGCTGTCGCCGGCGCGGCAGTAGGAGTGCAGCGCCTCCGGCAGCGCGCCGGCCTGCTCGAGCAGGCCGCCGGCGCGCCGGTAGCGGGCCGCGACCTCCGCCTCGCCCACCTCCTCGACCAGGGCCGCCTCGAGGTGGGCGCGCAGCACCTCGTGGTAGCGGAAGGTGCCCTCGTCGTCCACCGGCACGGTGAAGATCTGGCGTGCCTCCAGCTCCTCGAGCAGCCGCTGGCTGCCCGAGGAGCCGCGCAGGCGGTCGCAGAGCCGGCCGTCCAGGCGGGTCAGCACGCAGGTGTCGAGCAGGAAGGCGCGCAGCTCCTCGCGGAGCTCGTCGAGCACGTTGCGGGCCAGGTAGTCGCGGACCAGCTTGGAGCGCGTGCCGAGGGCGGCCACCGCGCGGCGCCGCTCGTCGGCCGGCTTGCCCTGGGTGGCGAGGTGGAACAGCTGCAGCCCGGCCGCCCAGCCCTCGGTGCGGCGGGCGAGGCTGGCCACGTCCTCCGGCGGCAGCGGCTCGCGGTAGAAGTCGTGGAACAGGTGCTCGACCTCCCACGAGCGGAAGCGGAGGTCGTCGGTGCCGAGCTCGAACAGCGCCCCGGCGAGGCGGCGGCGGGAGAGGTTGAGCCGCGGCGAGGAACGAGAACCGACCAGCACGGTCAGCGCCGGCGGGGCGTAGTCGACCAGGCGGCCGAGGGTGCGCTCGCCCTCGCTGCCGGCGAGCACGTGCAGGTCGTCGACGACCAGCAGCGCGCGCCTGCCCGGCCAGCGCTCCAGCGCGGCGACCGCCTGCTCGAGCGTCTCCCAGCCAGGCTCCAGCGGGCCGAGGGCGGCGCTCAGCGCCCGCTCCAGGTAGGCGAGCAGCAGGCGCGGGTCGGCCTCGGCGGTCTCGGCCCGGTACCAGGCGACGGGCGCGTCGACCGCCGCCGCGAACTGCGCCAGCGCGGTGGTCTTGCCGGAGCCGGCCGGGGCCACCACCAGCCCGAGGCCGTGCTCCCAGACGCGGTCGAAGGCGTCGTTGAGGCGCTCGCGCACCAGCGCCGTCACCCGCGGGACCCGCACCTTCGCGCCCACCACCGCGTCGGGCGGCCGCTGCCCGACCGTCATGCTCGTCACGTCCCTTCCAACCGCCCTAGCTCCCCAGCGGTCAACCGGTCCGGCTCGTCAGCGAGAACGTACGGATGTGGCGGCGCAATCGGATTCGGCGATACCGATTCGTTGCCGCGTGGTGGGTGCCGAATCCTTGCCAAGGGCCAGGCTGGCCCCGCCGGCCGCCGCACCGGCGAGAGCCTAGGCCGAAGTATACGGATCGCCCCTTGAACGCCCCTTGAAGGTGACTTTGTCACAGCCTTGCCTTGCCGTCTGTGACGCGAATCACAACCGGGCCGTGACGGGCGCCACGGCCACAGTCGCCCTGCCTGCGGGGCAGTCTGCAGTTCACCGGACAAGGGAGCGGCACCAGCGTCCTCCGCCGCCCGGCGCGTGGCGGTCGCCGGCACGCGCGTACAGCGAGCGAGCCGCCCGTCGCAGCCGCAGTCGTCCTGCCTGCGGGGCAGTCTCGCCCTGCCTGCGGGGCAGACGTAGGATGCCGACTCGTTAGCGCCCTGCGCCGAGCCGTCGAGCGATGCCGTGGAGGTCTCGTGGCCGAGGAGAAGCGGGACCAGGCTACCTACAACGTGCTCAAGACCTGGTCGTCGGACGACTGGGGGCTGTACGGGCGCGGTGACGAGCTGCTCACCAGGGCGCTCGCGCGGCACCCCAGGGTCGGCCGCACGTTCCACGTGCAGCCGCCGATCAACCCGGCCGCGCTGCGCGCCGCCTTCCGCGACCCGCGCTGGGAGCAGGACATGGCCGGCCAGCTGCGCCGGCTCGAGGGGACCGAGGACGACGGCATCCTGCTGTTCGCCCCGACCGGGGACCCCGAGCGCCCCGACGCCGCCCTCGACGGCACCATCGCCATGCTGGAGCGGGAGCAGGCCTTCGCCCGGCCGCTGGTGACGCTGTTCGGCGCGACCGACCGGTTCGCCGCCGACCTGGCCACGCGGCTCGGCGGCCGCGGCGTGACGCAGATGGCGCTGGTCCGCCGCGACGCCCGCGCCGGCTACGCGCCCGACGCCGACGAGCGCCAGGCGCTCACCGACATCTACGCCGCGCGCCTGCCGCGGGCCGACCTGGTCTGGGCGGGCACGCGCGAGCTGGTGGAGGAGTTCACCAGCCTCAACCCGCGCACCGTGCTGCACCCGGTCGGCGCCGACCAGGGCCTCGCCGGCGGCAAGCCCGCCCGCGAGCTGGCCAACCTGCCCCGGCCGCTGGTCATCTACGCGGGCTCGATGCGCGCCTACCTGAACGTCAACCTCATCCGCGGCACCGCCGAGCGGCTCACCGACCACAGCTTCGTGTTCGTCGGCCCGGCCGCCGACTTCCTCGCGCCGCTCGTGTCCGGCCTGCGCAACGTCCACGTGATCGGCCCGCGCCCCTACGCCATGCTGGCCGGCTACCTGGCGGCGGCCGACGTCGCGATGGCGCCCCACCAGGTCGCCCCGGCCACGCGGGCGGTCGTCCCCGAGAAACTGTTCGGGTACCTGGCGGCCGGCCTGCCGGTGGTGACCACCGCGGTGGCCGGGGCGGAGGAGCTGCGCCGCCTGGTCTGGATCGCCCGCGACCCGTCCGAGTTCGCCCGTGCCATCCAGGGAGCGCTCAAGCGCGACCGGGAACGCCGCCGCACCCTCCGGCAGGCGGCGGTGGCGCCGCTGTCGTGGGACGCCATCGCCGACCACGTGGTCGCGAGCGTCGACGCGGTCCGCGCCGGCGCCGAGCTGCCGTCCGCCCCCGAGCTGAAGATCCCGGCGGTCCCCGGTTTCCTGGCGCGCTGACCACCGCCGCGGGCGCGGCGGTCTATCGTGGGGGCAGGACCCGCGAAGGAGCGAGCGATCTTGGCTGACGACCAGCTCCCGGCCGACGGCCGGGATCCCCGCTTCGGCCCGGCCGCCGAGCCGGGGACGACCACCTGCTACCGCCATCCCGAGCGGCCCACCGGGCTGCGCTGCTCGCGCTGCAACCGGCCGATCTGCGGCGAGTGCGCGCGCCCGGCGCCGGTCGGCCAGCTCTGCCCCGACGACGCCGGGGACCGGGTGCGGGTGCGCGGCCTGGCGTCGCAGCGCCGCCCGGTGGTCACCTTCTCGCTGCTCGGCGTCAACACGCTGCTGCTGCTGGTCACGGCCGCGCAGAGCGGCAACGGCGTGAGCGGCCTGCTGACCCCGACCAGCGCGGCGCTGTGCCGGCTCGGCGCGCTGAACGCCCCCGCGATCGCCCAGTCCGGCCAGTGGTGGCGGCTGTTCACCGTGATGGTGCTGCACGCCGGCCTGATCCACTTCCTGTTCAACAGCTACGCGCTGTACGCCTTCGGGCCGATGCTGGAGATGACCCTCGGCGGGCCGCGCTTCCTCGCCCTCTACGTCGGCTCCGGGTTCGTCGGCGCGGCGGCCAGCTTCGGGCTGCACCACACGGCGCTGTCGGTGGGCGCGTCCGGTGCCATCTTCGGCCTGCTCGGGGCGCTGGTGGCGTTCTTCTGGCGGCGCCGCCACGCCGGCGGCCAGGCGCCGTTCCAGAACCTGCTGCTGATCATGGCGCTCAACCTGTTCCTCACCTTCCGCCTGGCCAGCATCGACAGCCTCGCCCACGTCGGTGGGCTGGTCGCCGGCATGGGCACCATGGCCCTGCTCGACGCCGTGCCCGCCCGCCAGCGCAACCTGGGCACGCTGGTGCTGGCCGCCCCGTTCCTGCTCGGCGTCGTCCTGACGCTCTACGGCATCGCCACCTTCCCGGCGGACGCGGGCCTCCCCTCCTGCGTGGGGGTCTAGCAGGCGCCGCTACGGCGGCGGGCGGCGCTCCACGGCGGCGTGCAGGGCGCGGGTGCGCAGGAACAGCGCGTTGCTCATCGCCACCGGGACGGGGTCGAGCAGGCCGAGCGCGAGCGCGATGGCGACCGCGAGGGCGCCGCCCGGGTCGAAGGCGCCGAGCGTCAGGCCGATCGCCTGCAGGACCCCGATGAGCAGGCAGATGGGGAAGTGTGCCCTGGCGACGCGGTGGGAGACGGCGGCGGCCCGCAGCGCGCGGCGCTCGCCGTCGAGCACCACCCGCTGGCTCAGCACGGCGAGGAAGGCGAACGCGACCGCCACCAGCGGCGCCGCCCCGATCAGGAAGGTGCGTTGCTGGCCGCCGCTCAGCGCGGTCGACTGGTCGCCACCGAACAGGAACATGGCGATCAGGAAGGCGACCGCGACGTAGAGGTAGAGCAGCAGCATCCCGCGCACGCCGGGGCCGACGGCGCGGCGCGCGGCCGCGACCGCCGCGGAGACCGGCGCCCCCGTGGGGGACAGGCCGGTGGCCAGGTAGGCGACCAGGAACAGCTCGCTGAGGACGCTCGCGACCAGCAGCGCGAGGCCGGCGACGCCCTGCAGCGCCCCGGAGGTCCGCGCCAGCGGCAGGGCCGCGACCTCGAGCGCGATGGTGAGCACGGCGGCGAGCGGCCGCTGCCGGTACTGGCGTGCGGCGTCACGCAGGACGGCGGCGAGCACGTGGGTTCCTCGGGCGCGGTGGGCACAGGGCGCGCCTATCCTAAGAGAGGTCACCGGCGGCTCACACCTCCGCGCCGTGACGACCCCGGGCCCCCAGTTCCGCCGCCACCACCAGGGAAGGTCAGCGCATGACCCAGGGCACTGAAGCCGTCAGGCTCACCACCCTCTCGCACGGCGCCGGCTGCGCCTGCAAGCTGCCCCTCGCCGCGCTGGAGCGGCTGATGGGCACGATCGGGGCCGGGCTCGACGGTGGCTCGAGCGCCGACGCCGCGCTGCTGGTCGGCGCCGCGGCCGGCGACGACGCCGCCGTCTACCGCCTCGACGAGCAGCGGGCGCTCGTGCTCACCACCGACTTCTTCACCCCGATCGTGGACGACGCGCGCGACTGGGGGCGGGTCGCCGCCGCCAACGCCCTGTCCGACGTCTACGCCATGGGGGGCCGGCCGCTGGTGGCGCTCAACCTGACCGCCTGGCCCAACGGCACCCTGCCGCTGGAGCTGCTGGCCGAGGTGCTGCGCGGTGGCGCCGAGGTGGCCGCCGAGGCAGGCTGCCTGGTCGTCGGTGGCCACTCGGTCGACGACCCCGAGCCCAAGTACGGCATGGCCGTGGTCGGCCTGGCCGACCCGGCCAGGCTGCTGACCGTCGACCGCGCCCGGCCAGGGGACCACCTGGTGCTGACCAAGCCGCTCGGCACCGGCGTGGTCGCGACCGCGCTGAAGCGCGGCGCGGCCGAGGAGGCCGCCGTCGCCGCGGCGGTCGCCGCCATGACCACCCTCAACGACGCGGCGGCGGAGGCGGCCATGGCCGCCGGGGTGCGGGCGGCCACCGACGTGACCGGCTACGGGCTGCTCGGCCACCTGCACCGCATGCTGCGCGCCAGCGGCGTCGCCGGCGAGGTCCACGCCGCCAGGGTGCCCTTCCTCCCCGGCGCGGCCGAGCTGGCCGCCGCCGGCCACGTCAGCGGCGGTACGCGCAACAACGAGGCCGCGCTGCGCGAGCACGTGGCGCTGGAGGACGGCCTCCCGCCGGTGGTGGCGACGCTGCTGCACGACGCGCAGACCTCTGGCGGGCTGCTGCTCGCCGTCCCCGGCGCGGCGCTCGCCGGGCTGGTGGCCGACCTGCGCCGCCGCGGCGTCGAGCCCGCCCTGGTCGGCCGCGTCGTCGCCGGCCCGCCCGGTTCGCTGCGGGTCCGCCGCCTGCCGCCGCAGGCTTGAGCTGCTCATAGCTCCGCCGTCGCCGCCGATGCTACGCTCGTGACCAGGGCGGTTCCCCCGTAGGGAACAGCCGGGCGAGTGGCGGTGGTTGCAGCTGTGGGGCGGGGTGCACCCAGGGGGAAGGGACCGGATGTTGCAGATCGACCGGCCGACCTACGACACGCTGGTCGCCCACGCCAGGCAGGAGTACCCCAACGAGGCCTGCGCGCTGCTCGCCGGGCCGCCGGGCGACGGCGGCCGGGTCGAGAGGACCTTCACCCTGCCCAACGCCGAGGCCAGCCCGACCTTCTACGTGGTCGAGCCGAAGGCGCAGCTCCGCGCCATGACCGAGATGGACGAGCGCGGCTGGGACCTCGTCGGGATCTTCCACTCCCACACCTTCACCGAGGCCTACCCGTCGCGCACCGACGTCGAGCTGGCCGCCTACCCGGACGCCACCTACCTGATCCTCTCCCTGGCCGACCAGGACGCTCCCGTGCTGCGCGGCTTCCACATCCGCGACGGCGAGGTGCGCGAGGTGCCGCTGCAGGTGGGGGACGGCGAGGCGGTGGGACGGTGAGCCCCGCCCTGCTGCCCCGGCGCGCGCCCGCCGCCGGGCTGGCCTCACCGGTGTGGCACCGCCAAGGGCCGGCCGCCCGCTACGGGCGATGTCGGCTCCGGCCGGCGCCCCGGCACTGACGCCTGGACGCCCCGCTCACGCCAGGCCGCGGCCGCCACCGGCGCGACCGCGGCCAGATCCGACCAGGAGGCCGACCCGACATGGCTGTGGAAGTCCGCATCCCGACGATCCTGCGCAAATACTCCGACGGCGCCAAGAGCGTCGAGGCCGAGGGCGCCACCGTCCGCGACCTGATCGCGGACCTCGACGCCCGCTACCCCGGCCTCGGCGGCCAGCTCCTCACCGAGGACGGCTCGCTGCACCGCTTCGTCAACCTCTACGTCAACGACGAGGACGTGCGCTTCCTCGGCACGCTCGACGCCAAGCTGGGCGAGGGCGACGTGGTCGCCATCCTCCCTGCGGTGGCAGGCGGCTGATCTCCGATGCGCTACGAGGACCTGGTCGACGCGATCGGCAACACGCCGCTGGTGGGGCTGCCGCGGCTCTCGCCCAGGCCTGGCGTGCGGCTGTGGGCCAAGCTCGAAGGGCAGAACCCGACCGGCAGCGTCAAGGACCGCGTCGCCAAGGCCATGGTCGAGGACGCCGAGAAGTCGGGCGTGCTGACCCCCGGGGCGACCCTGCTGGAGCCGTCGAGCGGCAACACCGGCATCGCCCTGGCGGTGGTCGCGCGGGTGCGCGGCTACCGGCTGGTGGTGGTGCTGCCCGAGAACACCTCGCTGGAGCGCCGCCAGCTGCTGGAGCTCTACGGCGCCGAGGTGGTCCTCTCCCCGGCCGACCAGGGCTCCAACGGCGCCATCGAGCGCGCCAAGCGCCTCGCCGCCGAGCACCCCGACTGGGTGATGCTCTACCAGTACGGCAACCCGGCCAACGCGCAGGCCCACTACGACACCACCGGCCCCGAGATCTGGCGCGACCTGCCCGAGGTCACCCACTTCGTCGCCGGCCTCGGCACCACCGGCACGCTCATGGGCGTCGGCCGCTACCTGCACGAGCGCAACCCGGCCGTCAAGGTGGTCGCCGCCGAGCCGGAGTACGGCGACCTGGTCTACGGGCTGCGCAACCTCGACGAGGGCTTCGTGCCGCCGATCTTCGACCCGGACCTGCTCGACGGCCGCATCAAGGCGGGCGCCGCCGCCGCCCTCGCCCGCACCCGCCAGCTGGCCGCGGTCGAGGGCCTGTTCAGCGGCATCTCCGGCGGCGCCGTGCTGCACGTCGCCCTGCGGCTGGCCGAGCGCCTCGATCGCGCCGAGATCGTCCTGCTGGTCGCCGACGGCGGCTGGAAGTACCTGTCGACCGGCGCCTACGCGGCCGACCAGGCCGCCGCCGAGGAGGGCCTGCGCGGGCAGCTCTGGGCCTGACCAACCGGAGGCTGCGGTATCGTGCGGCCCATGGACACGCGGCCCATCGGCATCTTCGACTCGGGGCTCGGCGGGCTCACCGTCGCCCGCGCGGTGATCGACCTGCTGCCCCACGAGTCGGTCATCTACTTCGGCGACACCGACCGCTTCCCCTACGGCCCGCGCCCGCAGGCCCAGGTGCGCCGCTTCGCCGAGCAGAACATGGAGCTGCTGCTCGCCGAGGACGTCAAGCTGGTGGTGGTCGCCTGCAACACCGCCTCGTCGGCCGCCCTCGACGAGCTGCGCACCGCCTACCGGGTGCCGGTCCTGGACGTGATCGAGCCGGCCGTGCGGGCCGCCGTCCGGCTCACCCGCAACCGCCGCATCGGCCTGGTCGGCACCGCCGGGACCATCGGCTCCGGCCGCTACCTGCAGGCCATCGCCGCCACCCACGAGAACGTCACGGTGGTCTCCGAGGCCTGCCCCGGCTTCGTGGAGTTCGTCGAGCGGGGCGAGACCACCGGCCCGGCGATCCTCGAGCTCGCCGGCGCCTACCTGCGCCCGATGATCGAGGCCGAGGTCGACACCCTGATCCTCGGCTGCACCCACTACCCGCTGCTCACCGGCGTGATCGGCTACCTGATGGGGCCGGACGTGTTCCTGGTCAACTCCGCCGAGTGGACCGCGCGCAACGTCTTCGCGGCGCTGACCCGGGCCGACCGCCACGCCCCGTACGGGGCGACGCCGCGGCACCGCTTCCTCGCCTCCGGCGACCCCGACCACTTCCGCGCCCTCGGCACCCGCTTCCTCGGTCCGGAGGTCAACCTCGTCGAGCACCGCAGCGCGGCGCCCGACGCGCAGCTCGACGGCAAGCAGGGCCGCGGCCGGCGCACCGCGCCGGCCGAGACGAGGGCGACGTGATCCGCCTCACCGTCCTCGGCTCCTGCGGCACCTACCCCGCTCCCGGGCGGGCCTGCTCCGGCTACCTGCTGGAGGCCGGCCCGGACGACGGCGCCGGCGTGACCGCGCGGGTCTGGGTCGACGTGGGCGGTGGCAGCCTCGCCAACCTCCTCGCGGTCGCCGACCCACGCCAGCTGGACGCCATCTGGATCAGCCACCTGCACGTCGACCACGTCGGCGACCTGCCACTGGTCTTCTACGCGCTGCGCTACGGCGACTTCGGCCGGCCGCCGCCCACCCTGCCGGTGTACGGGCCGACCGGCTGGGCCGACCGGCTCCGCGGCTTCGTCACCCTCGGCACCTCGGCCGCGATGGAGGAGGTCTTCGAGGCGCGCGAGCTGTCCGACGGCGCGCGGCTGCGCTTCGGGCCGCTGGAGCTGACCGCGGTGGCGACCCACCACAGCGTCGAGACGTACGGCATGAGGGCCACCGCCCACGGCCGCACGATCGCCTACTCGGCCGACACGGGACCCGGCGACGCCGTTCGCCGCCTCGCCGCCGGCGCCGACCTGTTCCTCTGCGAGTCGGCCTGGGCCGAGCAGCCCGAAGGCGTCCCGGTCCAGCACATGACCCCGGCGCTGGCCGGCCGCTTCGCCGCCGAGGGCGGGGTCGCCCAGCTCGTCCTCACCCACCTCCGCCCCCACGACGATCCCCGGGTCGCGCTCGACCGGGCACGCGAGGCCTACGGCGGCAAGATCGGCACGGCCCTGGAACGAGACGTCTACCAGCTCGGAGGAACGCCGTGAGCAGAGCAGACGGACGCAAGCCCGATGAGCTCCGGCCGGTCACCATCACGCTCGGCTGGCAGGAGACCGCCTACGCCTCCGCGCTGGTGGAGATCGGCCGCACCAAGGTCGTCTGCGCCGCCACCTACGAGGACCGCGCCCCCGGGTTCCTGCGCGGCAGCGGCAAGGGCTGGGTCACCGCCGAGTACGCCATGCTGCCCGGCGCGACCAGCGAGCGCTCCTCGCGCGAGGTCGCGCGCGGCCGCCCGGGCGGCCGCACCCAGGAGATCCAGCGCCTGATCGGGCGGGCGCTGCGGGCCGTGACCGACACCGACGCGTTCGGCGAGGGCACCGTCTGGATCGACTGCGACGTGCTGCAGGCCGACGGCGGCACCCGCTGCGCGGCCATCACCGGCTCCTGGGTGGCGCTGTTCGCCGCCTGCCACCGCCTGGTCAAGGACGGCAAGGCGCGGTCGTTCCCGTTGCGCGACCACGTGGCGGCGGTCAGCGCCGGCATCATCGACGGCGTCCCCTGCCTCGACCTGCCCTACCAGGAGGACGTGCGCGCCGAGACCGACATGAACGTGGTCATGACCGGCCTCGGCGGCCTGGTCGAGGTGCAGGGAACGGCCGAGCGGGCGCCGTTCTCCCGCGAGGAGCTCGACGCCATGCTGGACCTGGCCGGCCTGGGCATCGCCGAGCTGGTGATCGCGCAGAAGCTGGCCCTCGGCGACATGCTGGAGGAGGCCGCCATCCCGCCGCTGCGCCGCATCGCCCTCGGCCCGGCCGCGAAGGCGTGAGCGCGGCCGGGGCCGGCGCGCGGCCTCGGCTGCTGCTCGCCACCGCCAACCGTGGCAAGCTGCGCGAGCTCCGCGCGATCCTGGACGGGGTGCCCGTCGAGCTGGTCGGCCTCGCCGAGGTCGGCCTCGGCGAGCCGCCCCAGGTGGCGGAGACCGGCACGACCTTCCGGGAGAACGCGCTGCTCAAGGCGCACGCCTACGCGGAGTGGGCCGGCCTGGCCGCGGTCGCCGACGACTCCGGGCTGGAGGTGGACGCGCTCGGCGGCGAGCCGGGAGTGCGCTCGGCGCGCTACGCCGGGCCGGGCGCGAGCGACGGCGACAACCTCGACAAGCTGCTGCGGCAGCTCGAAGGGGTGCCGCCAGGGCGGCGCACGGCGCGCTTCCGCTGCGCCGCCGTGCTGGTCGACCCCCAGCTCGGCACCTGGGAGGCGGAGGCGGCCTGGGAGGGCCGCCTGCTCGACCGCCCGAGGGGCACCGGCGGCTTCGGCTACGACCCGGTGTTCGTGCCGCTCGGCTGGGACCAGACCAGCGCCGAGGTCGACCAGGCGACCAAGGACGCCGCCTCCCACCGCGGCCGCGCCTTCCGCGCCCTGCGCCCCGCCATCGAGGCCTGGGCCACCGCCCGCGGGACGCCGGCGGCGCGCTGAGCGCCCCACGGCCCCACAACGGTGCCCGGGTTCCGATCACCTGGCCCGTGACCGGCCCGCCCGCCGCTACGGCATCACCCAGGCGGCTGGTCGAGGGGCTCGAGCCGCAGGGTTGCGCCGGCCGCCTCCTCGTCGAGCAGGGACCCGACGTAGGGGCTGTCCGCGTACTTGGTCGCGTAGGCGCGGGTGACCTCCTCCACGGTGCCCGCGTCCGTCACCGGCTGCGCGCGAACCGGGTGCGCGTGCGCCCCGTCGCGGACCTCGCCGTCAGGATCGGCGCGCAGGCGCCGGTACCAGCCACCGCGCGGGCCGTTCATGGACCGAACGAAGAGGTCGTCGCCCACCCGCACGACCCACACCGGGGTGGAACCGCTGGAGCCATCCGGCCGCCGGAAGCCGATGCTGATCTCCTCCACGTCGGCGAGATGCCGCAAGGCGTCGCCCGCGATGGTGTCCACCTCCGCAACCTCGATCACGTGCACTCAGCCGGGGTCAGGAGGGTACTCCGGCGGGACCGTGCTCGCTGGCGGGGTCTCGCCGCGGTAGATGCGGCGGATCACGTCCTCGACGTCGGGCTCGACGATCGACAGGTCGAGCACCTGGTGGTCGGCCAGCACCAGGGCGACCAGGTCGGCGGCGGAGATCTGCTCGCGGGCGAAGCGGATCCAGCGGCGGTGGCCGTCGGCGCGGACCACCTGGGCGCCGGCCCAGTCCGGTCCGGGCGTGAGGGCGGCCGCCGGGTCGGTGAGGTCGACCACCAGCATGCGGGTGCTGCCGTAGGCGGTGTGCAGCTGGTCGATGGTGCCGTCGTAGACGATCCGGCCGTGGTCGATGATCATCAGCCGGCTGCACAGCTCCGTGATGTCGTCCAGGTCGTGCGTGGTCAG